>NC_017045.1:1800000-2164087 GCF_000252855.1 Riemerella anatipestifer ATCC 11845 = DSM 15868
AAAAACTCTTTTTAAGATTCCGTTCATTTCTTCTTTAGTGAACTCTCGCTATGTGATAGAGAATCCCAAATTAGAAAGGGAGGTTTTTGGATTAAAGTTTAAAAATCCTGTAGGTTTAGCGGCGGGGTTTGATAAGGATGCTAAACTTTATAAAGAACTTTCAGCGTTTGGTTTTGGTTTTGTAGAGATAGGTACAGTTACGCCCAAGTCTCAGGTTGGAAATGAAAAAAAGAGATTGTTTAGATTGAAGGAAGATGAAGCGATTATCAATAGGATGGGTTTTAATAATGGAGGTGTAGAAGATGTTGTGGAAAGACTTAAAGCGAATGATAAGGATGTGATTATAGGGGGCAATATAGGGAAAAATAAAATTACTGATAACGCTCATGCGGAGGAGGATTATATTGTATGTTTTAATGCACTCTATGATTATGTAGACTATTTTGTGGTTAATGTAAGCTCGCCTAATACCCCTAATCTAAGAGATTTGCAAGAGAAAGAGCCACTTACTAAGCTACTAAATTTGCTTCAAATAGAAAATCAAAATAAGGTAAAACGGAAACCTATCTTACTGAAAATAGCGCCGGATCTTACAGATTCGCAACTTTTGGATGTGATAGATATAGTTAAAGAGACCAATACAGCAGGGGTCATAGCAACCAATACTACTATAAGTAGAGAAGGGGTGAAATCAATTACTAAAAATGAAGTAGGCGGATTGTCTGGAAAACCTCTTAGAGAAAGAGCGACGGAGGTAATTAGATTTCTGTCAGAAAAAAGTGGAGGTGCTTTTCCTATTATTGGGGTTGGAGGAATTCATTCTGAAGAGGATGCTTTAGAAAAATTAAAGGCAGGAGCTAGTTTAGTACAGCTTTATACTGGTTTTGTATATGAGGGACCAGCTTTAGTAAAAAAGATAAATAAGAAGATTTTATCAGAACTATAGGAGTTATATACTTTATATGTTTTTTGAAATTTAATTATGTAGTGGAAAAGTATAGATTAAAATTAGGATGATAAAATTTTAATGAAAATGTTTTTGTTTTCAAAAAAAATACTATATTTGCAGACCGAAAAGGTATTTAAAATAAAAAAATAGTAAAATTAAATATTAAAATCATGGCAAAGGAAACGTTTAATCGTAACAAACCGCACTTAAACATTGGTACTATTGGTCACGTAGACCACGGTAAAACTACCTTGACTGCGGCTATTTCTAAAGTATTAGCAGATAAAGGTCTTGCTGAAGTGAAAGATTTCTCTTCTATTGACTCTGCTCCAGAGGAAAAAGAAAGAGGTATTACAATTAATACTGCTCACATCGAGTATGAAACTGAAAACAGACACTACGCTCACGTAGACTGTCCTGGTCACGCCGACTATGTTAAGAACATGGTAACTGGTGCTGCACAGATGGATGGTGCTATCCTAGTGGTAGCTGCTACTGATGGTCCTATGCCACAGACAAGAGAGCATATCTTATTATGTCGTCAGGTAAATGTACCTAGAATTGTAGTGTTCATGAACAAAGTAGATATGGTAGATGATCCGGAGCTTCTTGAGCTTGTTGAGCTTGAAGTAAGAGATTTGCTTTCTACTTATGAATATGATGGAGATAACTCTCCTGTAATCCAAGGTTCTGCTTTAGGTGCTCTTAACGGAGAGGCTAAGTGGGTAGCTACTGTAGATGCTTTAATGGAAGCAGTGGATACTTGGATTGAGCAGCCAGTAAGAGATCAAGATAAACCATTCTTGATGCCAATAGAAGATGTATTCTCTATTACAGGTAGAGGTACTGTAGCAACTGGTAGAATTGAGTCTGGTGTTATCAATACTGGTGACCCTGTAGATATCGTAGGTATGGGAGATGAGAAATTAACATCTACTGTAACTGGGGTTGAGATGTTTAGAAAAATCTTAGACAGAGGTGAGGCTGGTGATAACGTAGGATTACTTTTAAGAGGTATCGAAAAAACAGATATCAAGAGAGGTATGGTTATCGCAAAACAAGGTTCTGTAACTCCACACAAAAAATTCAAAGCAGAGGTTTATATCCTTTCTAAAGAAGAAGGTGGTCGTCACACTCCTTTCCATAATAAATATCGTCCTCAGTTCTATGTAAGAACTACAGACGTTACAGGTGAGATTTTCTTACCAGAAGGAGTAGAGATGGTAATGCCAGGTGATAACTTAACTATTACTGTAGAATTATTACAACCAATCGCTCTTAACGTAGGTCTTAGATTTGCAATTAGAGAAGGTGGTAGAACTGTAGGTGCTGGTCAGGTAACTGAAATCCTAGACTAATCTAGTTCTAAAACAACAATAAATAAAAGAGCTTTCAGATAAATGAAAGTTTTCTGAGAGCTCTTTATTTTTATTAAATTAACTTACGGGCATCGTCCAATGGTAGGATACCGGTCTCCAAAACCGTTGATCTGGGTTCGAATCCTAGTGCCCGTGCAAATTGTTTAAAATGAGTTCGTTAGTAAGCTTTTTAAAAGATTCGTATATAGAGTTTAAAGATAAGGTGGAATGGCCTAAGTGGGTAGATTTACAATCTTCTACTACAGTTGTTGCTGTATCTACTTTGATATTAGCTTTGTTTACTTTTGGTGTTGATACTCTTTTTAGTAGATCAATCAATAATCTTTTTAGTTTACTTATTAACTTGTTTAATTAATTTAAATTGTTTTTATCCGATGAGTGAGCTTAAATGGTATGTGCTGAAAGCAGTAAGCGGACAGGAAAATAAAGTGAAGAGCTATATAGAAAATGAAATCCAAAGATTTAAGTTAGAGGATTTTGTTTCTCAGATAGTTATTCCTATGGAGAAAACAATTCAAATGAGAAATGGAAAGAAGGTGCAAAAAGAAAAACCTTACTATCCTGGTTATTTAATGGTGGAAGCTAATCTTAAGGGAGAAGTGCCTCATATTATAAAGAATATACCAGGTGTTATTTCTTTTCTGAGCCTTACTAAAGGAGGAGATCCTGTTCCTATGAGAAAGTCTGAGGTAAATAGAATGTTAGGTAGGATGGATGAGTTGTCACAGTTTGCTACAGATGTTGATATTCCTTATGTAGTAGGAGAGAGTGTTAAGGTGATTGATGGACCTTTTAATGGGTTTAATGGAACAATAGAGAAGATTCATGAGGATAAAAAGAAATTAGAAGTTATGGTTCTTATCTTCGGTAGAAAAACCCCTCTTGAACTTAATTATATGCAAGTAGAAAAAATATAAACTTGTGTTTTTATAGTAAAATAAACCACTTCGTTATTTCGAGGTGGTTTTTAATTTTAAAAAATATAAATTTATTTGTGTGCTAAAAAAAAAATATATAATTTTGCACCTCGTAATCTGAGAAGAAGTGTATTCAGGTGAGAGAGTTACATTTTCTACTTAAACTCAGGTTATTAAAAAGAATGCTTCCACATTTTTTATATTTTTAATTTTTTTAAAAAACAAACATGGCAAAGAAAGTCTTTAAAATGGTTAAGCTCCAGGTGAAAGGTGGTGCTGCTAATCCTTCACCTCCAGTAGGACCTGCTTTAGGTTCTGCAGGGGTAAATATCATGGAGTTTTGTAAGCAATTCAACGGAAGAACTCAGGATAAACCAGGACAGGTATTACCTGTAGTAATTACAGTGTATGAAGATAAATCATTTGATTTCGTAATTAAAACTCCTCCTGCAGCTGTGCAGCTTTTGGAAGCTTCTAAAGTGAAAAAAGGTTCAGGACAGCCTAACAGAGAGAAAGTAGGTAGCGTATCTTGGGAGCAAGTACAGAAAATAGCAGAAGATAAGATGTCAGATTTAAACTGCTTCACTCTTGATTCTGCAATGAGTATGGTTGCTGGTACAGCTAGATCTATGGGATTAAAGGTAACAGGAACTAAACCTACTAACGCTTAAAATTAAATCAAATGGCAAGATTAACTAAAAAGCAAAAAGAAGTTTCTACTAAGATAGAAAAAAATAAGTTTTACACCCTTGAAGAAGCTTCGGCTTTAGTAAAGGAGGTAAGTACTGCAAAGTTTGATGCTTCTGTAGATATCGCTGTGAGATTGGGTGTTGACCCGAGAAAAGCGAATCAAATGGTAAGAGGGGTTGTTTCTCTTCCTCATGGAACAGGTAAAGATGTTAAAGTTCTAGCTTTAGTAACTCCAGATAAGGAAGCTGAAGCAAAAGAAGCAGGTGCAGATTTTGTAGGTCTTGATGAGTATCTAGAGAAAATCAAAGGTGGTTGGACAGATGTGGATGTTATTGTTACTATGCCTGCTGTAATGGGGAAATTAGGTCCTCTAGGTAGAGTGTTAGGTCCAAGAGGTCTTATGCCAAACCCTAAATCAGGAACTGTAACTATGGAAGTAGGAAAGGCGGTTTCTGAGGTTAAGGCTGGTAAAATAGACTTTAAAGTGGATAAGTATGGTATCGTACATGCTGCTATAGGTAAGGTGTCTTTTGATGCTGAAAAAATTAAAGAAAATGCCCAAGAATTGGTGCAGACTTTAATAAAACTTAAGCCTACAGCTGCTAAAGGAACTTATATGAAGAGTATTTACATCTCTCCTACAATGGGACCTGGTATAGCAATCGATACTAAATCTGTAAACTAAAATCTGTAAGACAATGACTAAAGAAGAAAAAGTATTAGTAATACAAGAGATAAAAGAATTGCTACAAGATGCTAAGAATGTATATGTAGCAAGCCTTGAAGGAATGAATGCTTCTGCGACTTCAGATTTTAGAAGAAGAGCCTTCAAGAATAATATTAAGTTAAAAGTAGTAAAAAATACTTTACTTAGAAAAGCAATGGAGCAAATGGAAGGAGTAGATTACTCTGAGATGTTTGCAACATTTAAAGGTAATTCTGCTTTAATGATTTCAGAGACGGCTAATGCTCCTGCTAAGCTGATTAAAGACTTTAGAAAAAATGCAGAATTTCCTGCACTAAAAGCAGCTTACTTAGATGAAACATTCTATATTGGAGATGACAAACTAGGTGCTCTTGCAAGTCTTAAGTCTAAGGAAGAGATGCTTGGAGAAATCATTGGATTACTTCAGTCTCCAATCAGAAATATTCTTTCTGCTCTTCAAAATCAAGACAAAATGAAGGAAGAAGGTGCTGAGTAAGCCTTTTTCACTGATTAACAAAGAAACACTCAAAAAATAATATAAATCGTTTAACAACAAAAACATTAAGAAAATGTCAGATTTAAAAAATTTAGCGGAAACGCTTGTAAACCTTACAGTAAAAGATGTAAATGAATTAGCTCAAATTCTTAAAGATGAGTACGGTATCGAACCTGCTGCTGCTACAGTAGTTGCTGCTGCTGGTGGTGCTGGAGAAGCTGCTGAAGAAAAAACTGAGTTTGATGTAATATTAAAATCAGCTGGAGCTTCTAAATTAGCTATCGTTAAGTTAGTAAAAGATTTAACAGGTGCTGGTCTTAAAGAAGCTAAAGATATCGTAGATGGTGCTCCTGCTCCAATTAAAGAAGGAGTTTCTAAAGACGAAGCTGAGGCTCTTAAAAAGCAACTAGAAGAAGCTGGTGCAGAAGTAGAGTTGAAGTAATAATATTTTAAATAAAACCAAAAGAAGGCTACAACAAACTGTTGTAGCCTTCTTTTGGCATAATGTTTGTGATCTAACAAGAATGTTTAAAATAATTCAAATTTTTAAATGGAATCAAGTTACAAAAATTCACGAATAGTATGAAAAAAATAAAAATATATTCTTTAGGGCTTTTCCTTTGTTTTATTGGACAGCCATTTTTTTCCCAGAGTATAGATTCTGATGGAGATGGTGTTGCAGATATTATAGATTTAGATTCTGATAATGATGGGATTCCAGACTCTATTGAGAAAAAATTTTGCAATCTACCAAACAATCCTACTAGTAGTGCTACAGGAACTGGAGCTTATAAAGGGCAATTGGTTTTCTTTGATTGGTCTGGTGCTACACTGAATAGTACTACGGGAACAATAAGTCGTTCTACAACTTTAAATGGAGTTACTTATACTGCTACTATTTCAGGGTTTACAGGAAATACATCTTTTGTTGGTAATGATATAGATGCTTGGGCTGGTAATTCAGGTATAGCAGGATTGTATAATTTTGGTGGAGCAGCTTTTAGGGAAGGTTTTTATTCTAAACCTGAGCCTTTGAATCCCAATAGGAAAGCTTCATTTAATGTGACTTTTACTAGTTCAGATCCTAGAATACGATTTCAAATCATACCGATGGATACGGAAACTACTTTTTTGGATATAGAAAGGATTATATTTAGAACTAACGGAACACCATTTTCTTTTTTGGAGGATAATGGGGCGGCTTATACTATAACAGGCGTAGGGACACAAACTTTAGTATATACAAATACCGAGCAGCAGAGAACCGCTAGTGGAAGATATGGTAACGCTCTATTTGCATCGGATGCTACGGTGTTGAATGTTACGATGGAATGGATTAATGGAGGTAAAGGAGGGCAAGGAGTTGCTTTTGCAATTAGACCTTATTGTGATATAGATGGAGATGGTTTGCCAAATTATTTGGATTTAGATTCAGATTCGGATGGGTGTCCAGATGCTGTAGAGGGGGCAGACGATGTAAATATGCCCCATTTAGCAACTGCCGATATGACGGTGCCTTTTGTTGCTAGAAAATGGTCTATCATAGCTAATGCAAAAGGGAAGGTATCTACTACAGGTACGGATATAGTGTCTAGTCAGAGTTCCGCTTTGGGAGTTCCAGAGATAGTGAATACAGCTGTGAACAATTCTTCTTCAATTCAAGGGGTAGCACATGTGGATACGATGCCTGTAGGGCAAGGCTTAAATAATAATGCACCGTATGATGCTTCAATTAATGATAGATGTTTTTGTACATTGAAAAATGTTAATCCATCATCAACTCCATTAGAAACCAAAGTTGGTATTACGGCGTTGGGTAGGGCTGGAAATACAGATGTAGATAATTGGCCTATGTCTAGAGCTGGTGGGCATATTGCTCTAGAATCAGATACTAAGGGCTTTACTATTACAAGAATGAGTACAACTCAAATACAAGCAATAGCAAATCCTGTTATAGGAATGATGGTTTATGATACTACTGAAAATTGTTTAAAAGCTTATGTGGAAATACAGGCTTCTCCAAGTGTTGTAAGGGGGTGGAAGTGTATGAATAAGGCAGGGTGTCCACAAGGAGAGATGTTTAATAGATAAGTGAGGAAAGAGAATATGAAAAAAATAATATACATAGCCACAGTTATTGTCTCAAGCTTAAGTTTAAAAGCACAAGTTAATATAGGCGCAGGTAACTTAAATGGAGGTTCTACAGAATCATCAGTATTATTAGAGTTTAATAATTTAGAAAAAAAGGGGGTTATATTGCCTTGGGTAAAATCTGTATCAGAAGCTAATTTGCTGGATAATACAGCATCTCCAAATGGAACTTTTGTGCTGGATAGAAGTGATAAATATGTAAAAGCGAAGATTAATAATACTTGGCAGAATCTAAACTATTTAGCAAATAATACCAATATTATACCTGTAAATACAATTGACGCCAATAAAACAGAAAGAGTAGAAGCTCAAGTAATTATAGGTTCTCCTAATAGTAGTGCTAAGGGAATACTAGTGTTAGAAAGTATTGCTAAGGCAATGGTGTTACCTAAATTCAGAAATGTACATAAAAGTATAGTGAATCCAGCTCCAGGGATGGTGGTTTTTGATGATACCCCAGGTAAAGAGCAAATATGTGTTTACAATGGTACAGAATGGAGTTTTTGGACTTGGAAATAAAATATTAGTTTTAAAATTAAAAGATTATATCTACAGGGGTTTATAGAATACATTCTAATAGAAAATATTGAATAAGAATAGAATCATAGAAGTAAAATATTTTAGACCACCATTTTTAATATGGTGGTTGTTTTTATCTGTACAGATGTTTTCTCAAATACATGTACAAGGAGGAGCTACAGTAATAGACTATACAAATAAGAAAAATAATGATACAGAAGTAAAGATTATTGAGAATACATCTCAGAAAAGTATAAAACAAAAGTTCTCAAAAAAAACACTAAACAATAGGGAGGATAAGACGGTTTCAAAGAGAAACGCAAAGGGAAACAACATAAGAAGTAATATTGTAAAGAATTATTTTGAATCTAAGGAAACTACCAATAATTACTATTTTAGTACGAATAGTGTGAATAGTAAAAAGGGGATTTTTTCTGGAAGTTCTAGTTTTTTCGCAGATTTACAGAGTATCATTACCTTTAATAGAGTTGATATCTATGCAATTATATTTTTTGTTTTACTTTTTGTTTTTATTAAAAATAAATTCAATTTTTATATATGGAGTCGTCCTCCTCCAATAGTTTTTTGTTAGTATGAATAGTTAACTATTAATTTAAATGATAAAAAATGATAAAAAAAATACAATTAAAATTATATATATTCCTTACTATGTTAGGGATTTTTACATCTTATAATGCTCAAAGTTGGGTTATATGGGATAATTTAGGAGATGGCACAACTGCTGGGGCTTCTACTATTGGAGTAGGGAGTGCTACCAGTAACCCTATAACAGGTAAGGTTACAGTGGTGCCATCTTTTGGTGCAGCCGCGGGTAAACTTAATATCTTTTCTGCAGGTTCTGGGTTAATTCAGCCCCCATCAGGACTGTACAACAATTTTGCAGGAGCTTCTATTTCAAACAATGTTTTAAAATTAGAGAGTTCACAATATGCTAATGAACTTGTTTCAATTACATTTAATTTTGAAAAAGAGGTTATTATAGAGGATTTAGTTGTAACAGATTTAGATAAAAATATTAAAACATCTATTTTTGATAATTCTCAGGAGTGGGATGATTCTTTTGATATAACATTAGATAATGGTGCTACTTTCACTTCTGTGTCTTATGGAGTTTCTAATGGAGGGAATATTGCACAGGGATATGCAGGTGCTACTATCACAACTTCTAGTTTTGATGCAGGAACCTATAGAAGTAGTGATTCTAGAGGTTCAGAATGGATAAGATGGGTAAAATCTAGCGCTCCTACAAAAACAATAAAAATAACTTTTAAGTTACCAAATGATTTACCTAGAACAAGAGCTGCAATGTCTTATTATGCTATAAAGGTATCCTCGGCAAATCTTATTGATGCAGTAGATGATAATTTTGGAGTAGTCAGTTCAGGAGGTAAGACAGGAAGCGTTTTCGCTAATGACAAATCATCAGATGGTAGTGTTCCGACTTCGTTGAATACGGATGTTAGTTTAGTTAATTTAGGAGGTTTGACGGGCGCCACGATAAACCCAGATGGAACGATAAACATACCAGCAAATGCAGCAGCAGGGAATTATGTATTAACTTATAGGATTTGTTCTCCGAAGGGTCAGACTACAAATTGTGATACAGCAACGGTTACATTAGTAGTTCCTAATCAGACGGATGCAGTAGATGATAATTTTGGAGTAGTCAGTTCAGGAGGTAAGACAGGAAGTGTTTTCGCTAATGACAAATCATCAGATGGTAGTGTTCCGACTTCGTTGAATACGGATGTTAGTTTAGTTAATTTAGGAGGTTTAACGGGCGCGACGATAAACCCAGATGGAACGATAAACATACCAGCAAACGCAGCAGCAGGGAATTATGTATTAACTTATAGGATTTGTTCTCCGAAGGGTCAGACTACCAATTGTGATACAGCCACGGTTACATTAGTAGTTCCTAATCAGACGGATGCAGTAGATGATAATTTTGGAGTAGTCAGTTCAGGAGGTAAGACAGGAAGCGTTTTCGCTAATGACAAATCATCAGATGGTAGTGTTCCGACTTCGTTGAATACGGATGTTAGTTTAGTTAATTTGGGCGGCTTAACAGGCGCAACGATAAACCCAGACGGAACGATAAACATACCAGCAAACGCAGCAGCGGGGAATTATGTATTAACTTATAGGATTTGCTCTCCGAAGGGTCAGACTACAAATTGTGATACAGCAACGGTTACATTAGTAGTTCCTAATCAGACGGATGCAGTAGATGATAATTTTGGAGTAGTCAGTTCAGGAGGTAAGACAGGAAGTGTTTTCGCTAATGACAAATCATCAGATGGTAGTGTTCCGACTTCGTTGAATACGGATGTTAGTTTAGTTAATTTAGGAGGTTTAACGGGCGCGACGATAAACCCAGATGGAACGATAAACATACCAGCAAATGCAGCAGCAGGGAATTATGTATTAACTTATAGGATTTGTTCTCCGAAGGGTCAGACTACCAATTGTGATACAGCCACGGTTACATTGTCTATTGCAGCTAGCAAATGTTACAATTCACCAACAGATAATAGTAGTTCTGTGCCAGTAAATCACGGGGTTACTGTTTTAGGAAGAGCAGGTGTTGATAATGGTAACTGGCCGATGATTAGAAATTCTGCATATACTGTATTGGAAGGTAAAACAAAAGGTTTTGTACTTACAAGAAACTCTAATCCAGAGGGAACTATTGTAAACCCTGTAGTGGGGATGATGGTTTTTGATACAGATGAAAATTCTGGGAAGGGCTGTTTAAAAATTTATACAGGCTCAGGAGTAGGAGAGGGTTGGAAATGTTTTAATACTCAAACTTGTCCATAGTATAAATCGTAAATTTGATTTAGGACAATTTTTGTCCGAATGATAAAAAAAGGAAATAATGAAAAAAATATTATCAATATCAGCAATGTGTTTATCCACTTTTGTTTTTTCACAAGTTAGGATAGGTTCGGCATCTTCAAATGTTTTAAGTAGTTCTTCGGTATTGCTTGAATTTGGAGATACTAAAGATAAAGGTTTGGTGCTACCTTATGTAGAGGTTTTGCCAACAGAGGGGAGTCAACAAGCAAAAGGAGGAACATTAGTTTTTGATATAACTTCTACGGGAGAATATAGAGTTAAAGTTAAGAATGAAAACAGTGGGTGGAGTGATTTGAGCGGTCAGTCAGGGTATAGTTCTTTAGTGGAATCTAGAGTTAAAACTCCTCAGAGAGGTTTCTCTGATATAACGGGAGCAAAGACTATAATAGGAACTTCGGAAACGACAACAGATGGAGTTTTAGTTTTAGAATCTGCTGATAAGGCTATGGTTTTACCAATCGTAGATGATTACAAAAATATAAAAAATCCATCAGCGGGAATGATAGCTTTTTTAAAGGGAGCTACTGCGTCGGGACATCGTTTGCTAGTTTTCAATGGTCAAACTTGGAGTTTTTGGAAACCTTAAGATTTAACATATAAATCTTTGTTATAAGAGCGATTTCATGAAAATGAAGTCGCTTTTTTGTAAGATGGAGTTTTGGTTGTTTCTTTTAAATTATATATCTTTGCAGTTCATTTTGAGTGATATACACTTCTGAAATATAAAATAAAAATACAAAACTCTTAATCCTTAGGGATTTAGGGTTTTGTTCTGTTGTGTTTCAAGGTGTTATCCTCCTAATGAGAAAATTGAAAATATTTTGCACTACGCCGTGAAAAGATATACCGGAGTTGCAGTTAGAAAGTTTTTTAGGAAATGATGTCTAAATAGCTTTCTGATATTTTTAAAAAGAGTAACAAAATATTTTTAAACCAACAATCTTCTAAAAGTTTTATGAGTAAATCAAAGACGACACAAAAAGCTCAGGGAAATCAAAGAATTAATTTCTCGTCTGCTAAAGGAAGAGTGGAGACGCCAGACTTTTTGGATATCCAAATTCAATCCTTTAAGGAGTTCTTTCAGCTAGACACACTTCCGGAGCAGAGAGTGAACGAAGGACTTTACAAAACCTTCCAAGAAAATTTCCCAATTACAGATTCTAGAAACCAGTTTGTACTAGAATTTTTAGATTACTTAGTAGATTCTCCTCGCTACTCTATAGATGAGTGTGTAGAGAGAGGGCTTACTTATTCTGTGCCATTAAAGGCAAGATTAAAACTATATTGTACAGACCCAGAGTACGATGATTTCCAAACGGTAATCCAAGATGTATATCTAGGTACGGTACCTTATATGACGCCTAGTGGTTCATTTATCATCAATGGTGCAGAGCGTGTGGTAGTAACACAGTTGCATAGATCTCCAGGGGTGTTCTTCGGGCAGACTTACCACGCTAATGGTACTAAATTATACTATTCTAGAATTATCCCATTTAAAGGGTCTTGGATGGAATTTACTACGGATATTAACAGCGTAATGTACGCTTATATAGACCGTAAGAAAAAATTACCATTAACCACTTTACTTAGAGCTATCGGTTACGAATCTGATAAAGAAATTCTTCAGATATTTGACTTGGCAGAAGAGGTTAAAGTGTCTAAAGCGGCTCTTAAAAAAGTAGAAGGTAGAACTTTAGCAGCTAGAGTTCTTAATACTTGGTTTGAAGATTTCGTAGATGAAGATACAGGTGAGGTAGTTTCTGTAGAAAGAAACGAAATTATCTTAGATAGAGAAACCGTTCTTGAAAAAGAACATTTAGATTTGATTTTGGAGGCTGGTGTTAAAACCATTTTAATCCATAATGAAAACACTAAGGAGTTCTCTATCATTCAAAATACATTACAAAAAGACCCTACCAACTCAGAGAAAGAAGCGGTAGAGTATATCTATCGTCAGTTGAGAAATGCAGATCCACCTGATGAAGAAACTGCAAGAGGAATTATAGAAAAGCTATTCTTCTCAGAGCAGAGATATTCTTTAGGAGAGGTAGGTCGTTACAGATTGAACAAAAAGCTAGGTCTTAGCGTAGACGAAAGTGTAGAGGTGCTTACTAAAGAGGACATCATTAGTATTGTAAAACACTTAATAGAGTTAGCTAACTCTAAAGCAGAGGTAGATGATATAGACCACCTTTCTAATAGAAGAATTAGAACGGTAGGAGAGCAGTTGGCAGGTCAGTTTGGAGTAGGTCTTTCTAGAATTGCAAGAACAATCCGTGAGAGAATGAATGTTCGTGATAACGAATTGTTTAGCCCAACAGATTTAGTTAACGCTAAAACATTAACATCGGTAATTAACTCGTTCTTTGGAACTAACCAGCTTTCTCAGTTCATGGATCAAACCAATCCACTTTCTGAGATTACACATAAGAGAAGATTATCAGCTTTAGGACCTGGTGGTCTTTCTAGAGAAAGAGCAGGTTTTGAGGTTCGAGATGTTCACCATACACACTACGGAAGAATTTGTCCAATTGAGACGCCGGAAGGACCGAACATTGGTTTGATTTCTTCTTTAGGTATTTATGCTAAAATCAATAATCTAGGTTTCATAGAAACGCCTTATCGTAAGGTAGAAAATGGTAAAGTAGATTTAGATGCGGCACCTATATACCTTAACGCAGAAGATGAGGAAGCTAAAATTATTGCTCAAGCGAACGTGGAGCTTGCTGATGATGGTAAGTTTGAAACAGAGAGAATTATTGCTCGTTTAGATGGAGATTACCCAGTGGTAGAACCAGAGCAAGTAGATTTAATAGATGTAGCTCCTAACCAGATTTCTGGTATTTCGGCATCACTTATTCCTTTCCTAGAGCACGATGATGCTAACCGTGCCTTGATGGGATCTAACATGATGCGTCAGGCAGTACCATTATTAAAACCTCAAGCACCTATCGTAGGTACAGGTCTAGAGAAGCAAGTGGCTAGAGACTCTAGAATTTTAATCAATGCTGAAGGAACTGGTGTTGTAGAGTATGTAGATGCGGAGAGAATCGTTATAAAATACGATAGAACTGAAGATGAAGATATTGTAAGCTTCGAATCAGCTACTAAAACTTATCATTTAACTAAGTTCAGAAAAACCAACCAATCTACTACCATTACTCTTAAACCTATTGTAAGGGTAGGAGATACAGTAGAAAAAGGACAAGTGCTTTGTGATGGTTACGCTACAGAAAACGGAGAGTTAGCATTAGGTAGAAACTTAGTGGTAGCGTTTATGCCTTGGAAAGGGTATAACTTCGAGGATGCAATTGTAATCAACGAAAAAGTAGTTCGTGAGGACTGGTTTACCTCTATCCACGTAGATGAATATTCATTAGAGGTAAGAGATACCAAACTAGGTATGGAGGAGCTTACAGCAGATATTCCTAATATATCTGAAGATGCTACAAAAGACCTAGATGAAAACGGTATGATAAGAATCGGAGCAGAGGTAAAACCTGGTGATATTCTTATTGGTAAAATCACGCCTAAAGGAGAGTCTGATCCTACTCCAGAAGAGAAGTTATTAAGAGCTATCTTCGGAGATAAAGCAGGAGATGTAAAAGACGCTTCTTTAAAGGCAGATTCTTCATTAAGAGGGGTAGTGATAGACAAAAAGCTATTCTCTAGAAACATTAAGGATAAGAAGAAGAGAACAGAAGAGAAAATCAAACTAGAAGAAATAGAAAACCAATATAAAGCCAAGTTCAACGAGCTTAGAACGGTTCTTTTAGATAAATTAAACACTATTGTTAATGGTAAAACATCTCAAGGAGTTAAAAACGACTTAGGAGAAGAAATCATTGGTAAAGGTGCTAAGTTCTCTATGAAATTACTTCAGTCAGTAGAAGATTATGTAAATGTAAGCGGTTCTGACTGGACAGTAGATGCGGATAAAAACGAGTTAATTAAGCAATTAATTCACAACTATAAGATTAAGTACAACGATTTACAAGGAGTTAAAAACCGTGAGAAGTACGCTATTTCAATCGGAGACGAGCTTCCTTCAGGAATCATTAAGTTGGCCAAAGTTTACATCGCTAAGAAGAGAAAGTTAAATGTAGGAGATAAGATGGCAGGGCGTCACGGTAACAAAGGTATCGTATCTAGAATCGTTCGTGAGGAAGATATGCCTTTCTTAGAAGACGGTACGCCAGTTGACATCGTACTTAACCCGCTAGGGGTACCTTCTCGTATGAACATCGGTCAGATTTACGAAACGGTACTTGGTTGGGCAGGTAAGCAATTAGGCTTGAAGTTCGCAACGCCTATCTTTGATGGTGCTAAACTAGACCAAATTACAGAGTACACCGAAAAAGCAGGGCTACCTATCTACGGAAACACTTATCTGTATGACGGCGGTACAGGGGAGAGATTTACTCAACCAGCTACTGTAGGTGTGATTTATATGTTGAAACTTGGTCACATGGTAGATGATAAGATGCATGCTCGTTCTATTGGTCCTTACTCTCTCATCACGCAGCAGCCATTAGGAGGTAAAGCCCAATTTGGTGGTCAGCGTTTCGGAGAGATGGAGGTTTGGGCACTAGAAGCATTCGGTGCGTCTAACATCTTGAGAGAAATCCTAACAGTGAAGTCAGATGATGTGATTGGTAGAGCTAAAACTTACGAAGCTATTGCGAAAGGAGAGGCAATGCCAGAACCTGGTATTCCAGAATCTTTCAATGTATTGCTTCACGAGTTACAAGGTTTAGGATTAGATGTAAGGTTAGAGGAATAATAGACACGAGATATGAGATACAAGATAAAAGAATACCATCTTCTCTTGGTTCTCGGTTCTCTTAATCTTTAAAAGAAACAAAATGTCAAATAAAAATAAAACAAGTAGATTTAATAAAATCTCGATAGGTTTAGCTTCACCAGAGTCTATTTTACAAGATTCAAGAGGGGAAGTATTAAAACCAGAAACCATTAACTATAGAACGCACAAACCTGAAAGAGACGGGCTTTTCTGTGAGAAAATATTCGGTCCTGTAAAGGATTACGAGTGTGCTTGTGGAAAATATAAGCGTATCCGTTATAAAGGCATTGTCTGCGACCGATGCGGTGTAGAAGTAACGGAGAAAAAAGTGCGTAGAGAGCGTATAGGACACATCAATTTGGTAGTTCCTGTAGCTCATATTTGGTACTTCCGTTCGTTACCAAACAAGATAGGTTATCTTTTAGGATTACCATCTAAGAAGTTAGATATGATTATCTACTACGAAAGATATGTGGTAATTCAGCAAGGTATCGCTAAAAAATTAGATGGTTCTGATTTCGAGGAAATGGAATTCTTAACCGAGGAAGAATATCTAGATATTTTAGATACACTTCCTGCGGAAAATCAATACTTAGATGACTCTGACCCTAATAAGTTTATCGCTAAAATGGGAGCAGAGGCTGTGGAAGAATTATTAAAGAGAATAGATTTAGATGCTCTTTCTTATGATTTAAGACACAAAGCTCACAACGAAACATCTAAGCAAAGAAGAACAGAAGCACTTAAAAGGTTATCAGTAGTAGAAGCACTTAGAGATGCTAACACGAGAATGATTAATCGTCCAGAGTGGATGGTGATGCGTGTGCTTCCTGTAATACCACCAGAGTTAAGACCATTAGTGCCACTAGATGGTGGACGTTTTGCGACATCAGACCTTAACGACCTTTACAGAAGAGTAATTATCAGAAACAACCGTCTTAAGAGACTTCTAGAAATTAAAGCTCCTGAGGTTATCTTAAGAAACGAGAAGCGTATGCTTCAAGAAGCGGTAGATTCTTTATTTGATAATACAAGAAAATCTTCTGCGGTTAAATCTGAGTCTAACAGACCATTAAAATCTCTTTCTGATTCATTAAAAGGTAAGCAAGGGCGTTTCCGTCAAAACTTACTTGGTAAAAGGGTTGACTACTCTGCTCGTTCGGTAATTGTGGTAGGTCCTACCTTACAACTACACGAGTGTGGTATCCCTAAAGATATGGCGGCAGAGCTTTATAAGCCGTTCATCATCAGAAAACTAATCGAGAGAGGTATCGTAAAAACGGTAAAATCTGCGAAGAGAATTATAGATAGAAAAGAACCTGTGGTGTATGACATTCTAGAAAATGTAATGAAAGGTCACCCAGTACTTCTTAACCGTGCACCTACGCTTCACCGTTTAGGTATTCAGGCATTCCAACCTAAAATGATTGAAGGTAAAGCGATACAACTACATCCATTGGTAACTACGGCATTCAACGCCGACTTTGATGGTGACCAGATGGCGGTGCACTTACCTTTAGGTCCAGAAGCTATTTTAGAGGCTCAACTTTTAATGTTAGGTTCTCAGAATATCTTGAACCCTGCTAACGGTTCTCCAATTACGGTACCATCACAGGACATGGTACTTGGGCTTTACTTTATGACTAAAGAAGCTCACTCTACGGAGGATTATAAAGTGAAGGGAGAAGGTTTAACTTTCTATTCTCCAGAGGAAGCAGAAATTGCCTATAATGAAGGACAAGTAACGCTTAATGCTAAAGTTAAGTGTAAACTTCCTGTAAAAAATGAAAACGGAGAATTAGTAACTAAACTGATTGAAACTACTGTTGGTAGAATTTTATTCAATCAGATAGTACCTGAACAAATAGGATTCATCAATGAACTTTTAACGAAGAAATCATTAAGAAATGTAATTGGTAGAATCTTAGCAGAAACTGATTTCCCAACTACAGTTCAGTTCTTGGATAGAATGAAAGATTTAGGATACTCTAACGCATTCAAAGGAGGTCTATCGTTCAGCTTAGCTGATATTGTGGTGCCAGAAGAGAAGAAACAAATGATAGCTTCGGCGGTAGAAAGTGTAGATGATATTAAGGCTAACTATAACATGGGTCTTATCACTGATACTGAGCGTTATAACCAAGTGATTGATGTTTGGACAAATACTAACGCTAACCTTACCGAAATGATTATGCAGAGAATGAAGACCGACCAAGGTGGTTTTAACTCTGTATATATGATGCTAGATTCTGGTGCGAGGGGTTCTAAAGAGCAGATTCGTCAGTTATCAGGTATGCGTGGTCTAATGGCAAAACCTCAAAAAGCAGGTTCGGTAGGTGCAGAGATTATCGAAAACCCTATTGTGGCTAACTTTAAAGAGGGTCTTTCTATCCTTGAATACTTTATCTCTACTCACGGTGCTCGTAAAGGTCTTGCGGATACGGCTCTTAAAACGGCGGATGCTGGTTACTTAACGAGAAGATTGGTAGATGTAGCTCAAGACGTTATCATTACTGAAGACGATTGTGGTACACTAAGAGGTGTGGAAGTAACACCACTTAAAAAGAATGACGAAATAGTAGAGAAATTATCTGAAAGAATTTTAGGTAGAATTTCTTTACATGATATATATGACCCAGAAACAGACGAGTTAATCGTAGAAGCTGATGTTCTTATAGATGAAGAATTAGCTAAGAAGATAGAAGAGGCTGGTATAGAGTCTGTGGAGGTTCGTTCACCTTTAACTTGTGAATCTAAGAGAGGTATCTGTGCTAAATGTTACGGTAGAAACTTAGCAACAGGTAAGATGATTCATATGGGAGAAGCTGTGGGTGTTATTGCAGCACAGTCTATCGGGGAGCCAGGTACACAGCTTACCTTGAGAACCTTCCACCAAGGGGGAACAGCGGGTAACGTTTCCGAAAATCCGTCTATCGTAGCTAAGAGAGATGGTATTGTAGAAATGGACGAAATTAGAACGGTAACTTCTGAAGATGAAGAAGGTAACCAAGCTGAAATCGTGGTGTCTCGTTCTACCGAATTCCGTTTGGTAGCAGATAATGCTAATAGAACGCCTATTATGGTGGCGAACTTACCTTACGGTTCAATACTTTCTGTAAAGCCAGGGGATAAAGTGAAGAAAGGAGACCTTATCGCAAGATGGGATCCGTATAACGCGGTAATCATTGCCGAAACTTCTGGTAAGGTAGAGTATGAAGATATTATCAAAGGAGTGTCTTTCCAATTAGAAATTGACGAACAGACAGGCTTTGAAGAAAAGGTAATCTCTGAATCTAGAAATAAAAAAGCGGTACCTACTCTTAGAGTGGTAGATTCTAAAGGAGTAGAGCAAAAATCTTACAACTTACCTGTGGGAGCACACTTAATGGTAAACGATGGAGAGAAGATTAAAGCTGGTAAGATTTTAATTAAAATCCCAAGAAAATCTGCAAAAGCAGGGGATATCACGGGAGGTCTTCCTAGAGTAACGGAACTTTTCGAAGCTAGAAATCCTTCTAATCCTGCGGTAGTAACCGAAATTGACGGGGTAGTATCTTACGGAAAAATCAAGAGAGGTAACCGTGAGCTTATCGTAGAGTCTAAATCTGGAGAAATTAAGAAATACTTGGTGAAGTTATCTAACCAAATCTTAGTTCAAGAAAATGACTTCGTAAGAGCAGGGTCTCCATTGTCAGATGGTTCTGTAACGCCTAATGATATTTTAGCAATTAAAGGTCCTACAGCGGTACAAGAATATCTGGTAAACGAAATCCAAGAGGTATACCGTTTACAAGGGGTGAAGATTGATGACAAGCACTTTGAAATCATCGTTCGCCAAATGATGACGAAAGTAGAAATTGTAGATGGTGGAGATACTCAGTTCTTAGAAGGTAGTCTAGAACATAAGCAAGACTTTATCGAAGAGAACGAAAGGGTGTTTGGCATGAAGGTGGTTACCGACCCAGGAGACTCTCAAGTGCTTAAAGCAGGTCAGATGATAACAGCGAGAGAGCTAAGAGATGAAAACTCTAAGCTTAAGAGAGAAGACTTAAAGCTGGTAGAAGTTCGTGAAGCACTTACAGCTACAGCGCACCCAGTTTTACAAGGTATCACAAGAGCGGCTCTACAAACTAAGTCATTTATGTCTGCGGCATCTTTCCAAGAAACTACTAAGGTACTTAACGAAGCAGCGGTATCAGGTAAAGTAGATGAGCTGAATGGTCTTAAAGAAAATGTAATTGTAGGGCACAGAATTCCTGCAGGAACAGGTCTTAAAGATTATCAGAACTTTATCGTAGGTTCTAACAAAGAATTTGAAGACTTAAACTAATTTAAAAAAAATAGTTTGAAAGGTAGAAGATATTTATTATCTTTGTACCTTTCAAACTAAATAATAACTAAATAATAATTTTATGGACAACAATCAAAACCAAGATCCAAACAACATCAACATTGAACTTAACGAAATGGTAGCAGCTGGTGTATATGCTAACTTAGCTTTGGTAAACCACTCTCCATCTGAGTTTGTTTTAGATTTCATTCAGTTAATGCCAGGTGTTCAACAAGCTAAAGTAAGATCTAGGGTAATTTTAGCACCATTACATGCTAAAAGAGTTCTAAATGCTTTACAGCAAAATATTGCTAACTATGAGCAACAGTTTGGAGAAATTAAAGAGGTTGAACCTTTTGTATTAGGTGGGAATAATACGCCTCAAGCGTAATAAGTATTTACCTTTAAAATAATTAGAGTCTTATCTCAAATAAAAAGGTAAGACTTTTTTGATTGAAAAATAGAGATATGAATAAATTAACCGTTTTTATCACTTTTTTATTAGTAACAAAAGCTATTGCACAGAATGTAGAAAAAGAAAAGGTTGTAGACAGTGTTGTCATAAGTGCAAGGCAAAAAGTAAAACAAGAAAGAAAGGAATTCTTTAAACAAGCTCAATCTACGGAGATTATATCCGCTTATGAGGTGGAAAGGAATAATCCTCATTTTATAGAGCAATCACTAGGAACAATGGCTGGTGTTCAGGTAGAAAAAAGAACTCAGTTTGGAGGACAAAGAATTGTTCTGAGAGGTTATGGTAACGATCAGAAATTCAATAACTGGGGTGTGAAGTTCTACCTCAATTCGGCTCCAATTACCAATGCTGACGGCGTTACTATTTTAGAAGATATAGATTTTTCTCTTATCAATAATATTGAGGTCGTTAAAGGTCCTGCCTCTACACTTTATGGTGGAGGTACAGGTGGAGCCGTGAGGTTCTATATGCGTCCAGAAACTAAAAAAGGGACTCATTTATCAGAGTCTTTGGCTTTTGGTTCGTTTGGTTTGTTTCAGTCTAATACCAAGGTAGAAACTATAACGGATAACGCAAATATTATGTTTAACTATGGGCATATAGGGAGTGATGGCTACCGTCCTAGAGGCAATACTAGGAAAAATAACTATGCTTTTATGGGAAACTTTAAGTTGGCTCAAGCCCATAGTTTAATGGTGTATGCGAGTCATAATAATTCCTATGAAGGCGTTACAGGACAAATTTCTCTTCAAGATTATTATGATGGTAAAGACCCTGGCAATGCAGCCTATGCAAGAAAAAATGCAGCAAACCATTTCATAGCCACTAGAACTATTATAGGACATCAATGGAAAATCAATCCTAATGTTACCTATAATACCTCATTATTTTATCATCATTTAGATACTAAGCGAACGGCTGCAGGAGCGGCAGAAAACTCTCAACAACCAAGCTATGGTGTGAGGTCTGAGCTAAAATGGAATTATCCTATTTCTGAAGATTTTAAAAATGAAATGGAAGCAGGTGGAGAATATCTTATTTCTAGAGCTTTAATCTCTAATTATCGTTTTGATGGCAGTTTGGATAAACCAGATTTACAGACTCGACCATTATCTAAAAGAGGTACTTATTTTAAGTATGATAATTATAATTTTTCGGTATTTCTTACCAATAGATTAACCTATCAACCTTTAGACTTATCTCTTCTTTTGGGTGTGAGTGGTAATAAGCAAGGTTATGATAGAACAGATTTGTTGGCTTATCCAGGTTTATTAGATGGTTACAAACAAGATACCTCTTTCAAAAAAGATTTTTCTATGGTTTTAACGCCTCATATAGCGTTACAAAAAAAATGGAAAAATCAATTATTTAATTTAAGCTATAGTGAGGGTTATAACGCACCTACAGCTTCCACAGCATTTGTTTCTGCTACAGGAAAAACTAATGATTTACTCAAAGCAGAGCGTGCTAAAATGTGGGATTTTTCAGTACACGGATTGTTAGGAAAAACGAAATTTGATTATCAAATATCCTTGTTTGATATCAGAGTTCAAGATAAGCTAACACAGCTTTGGGCTAGCGATGGTGCTGGAGATATGTACTCTTACTGGGGGAATACAGGGAATCAGTTCAATAGAGGACTAGAGTTGAGTCTAGGCTACTCTTATACATCTAATAATTTTATAAATAAAGTGTTACCGTATTTTAATCTTTCTAAATATGATTTTAAATATCAGTCTTTTAGTATGTTAGGAGAAGATTATTCAGGTAAAAAGGTGGTAGGCATACCTTCGGTAAAATATTCTTTAGGGTTGGATTTTGATACGCGTTTTGGACTTTATGTTAGAAATACATTTAATTATTTAAGCGATGTTTATACTGATTTTGCCAACGAAATCAATGTAAAAGGTTTTCATCAGTACAATGCCAAGATAGGTTATAAAAAGGAGTTTGGGAAATGGAGTTTAGACGCTTATGTAGCAGGGAATAATTTAACGAATAGAGTCAACTATGCCTTTCTATTTGTAGGGAATGCGATAGGCGACACTGATTTAGGTAATGGCTATCCTGTTGGGGTAACTACAGATGTTAATCCAGGACCTGCGAGAGCTTATTTCTTCGGAGGGACTACCATTAAGTATAGCTTTTAGTAGAATATTCCATATTATTTTTAGAACCGTTTTAGAAGGGAAATGCCCAACTGAAACGGTTTTTTTATGCTATCTTTGCACTCAATTTCAATTTTCTAGAGAATGAATTACATCACTGCTGAAAATCTTACCAAATCTTACGGAATTAAAACTCTATTTCAAGATATTTCTTTTAACATCAATGAAGGAGATAAAATTGCCATTGTTGCCAAAAATGGAAGTGGGAAATCTACCCTTCTAAAAATTATTTTAGGAAAAGAAATTCCAGATAGCGGTTCGGTATTGGTAAATAAAGATATACAAGTGGTGCTTTTTGACCAAGAAATTACTTTCGATGCGGAGGATACGGTGGAAGAGTTTATGATGAAGCTAGATTCAGATCCTATAAATGCTGTTAGAAATTACCATCTGTCATTACAATCTACAGATACAGCGTTTATTGAGAAGGCTCTCGCAGATATGGAAATTCATAAAGCGTGGGATTTAGAAAATGAAATGAAACAAATCCTCTTTCAACTCAAAATTACAGACCTTAATGCCAAAATGGGAACACTGTCAGGAGGGCAAGTGAAAAGAGTTGCATTAGCGAAATTGCTTACAGAAACTAGAGCTGAGCATAAACATACGCTTTTAATTATGGACGAGCCTACCAACCATTTAGATGTGGATATGGTGGAGTGGCTGGAAAATTACCTTTCCAAAGCGAGGATTACTCTTTTGTTAGTAACGCACGATAGATACTTTTTAGATAGTGTTTGCGATGTGATTTGGGAGATGGAAGATCAGCAACTATACATACATCAAGGGAGTTATGCGACTTATCTAGAAAATAAAATGATTAGGGAAGAAAACCTACAATCTACCATAGATAAAGCCAATAATCTTTACCGCAAAGAATTGGAATGGATGAGAAGGCAGCCCAAAGCACGAACTACAAAATCTAAAAGTAGAATAGAGGCTTTCTACGAAACAGAAAAGGTCGCTAAGACAGATACTAGAAAAGACAGTTTGGAGCTAGACTTTAAAATGGAACGCTTGGGTAAAAAGATTCTTGAGCTTAGAAATATCAACAAAAAGTATGATGATAAAGTGATATTAAAGGATTTTTCTTATCAGTTTCAGCGAGGCGAAAAGGTGGGGATTGTGGGGCAAAATGGAGCGGGTAAATCCACATTACTTAATATTATCCAAGGGTTAGAAAACTATGATAGTGGAGAGATAGAAACAGGAGAAACCATAAAATTTGGTTATTTTTCTCAAAAAGGACTTACCTATAAGGAAGACGAAAGAGTAATTGATTTCATCAAAGAAATATCCGAAAACTTTCCATTAGCTAATGGAAGAACTATTTCTGCATCGCAATTTTTACGATTATTTTTGTTTGATGACCAAGCACAATACTCACCCATTTCTAAACTTTCTGGAGGAGAGAAGAGAAGGCTACATTTGATGTATGTATTGTATCAAAACCCTAACTTTTTAATTTTTGATGAGCCTACCAATGATTTAGATTTGCCTACTTTAAGTGTTTTGGAAAATTTTTTACAAAACTTTCAAGGTACATTAGCCATAGTATCTCACGATAGATATTTTATGGATAGGGTGGTAGACCATGTTTTGGCATTTGAGGGAGATGGTAAAGTAAGAGATTTTACAGGCAACTTTACGGAATATAAAACCGCTAAAGATTTAGAGCTAAAACAAAATAATAAGGAAAAAGAAAAGGTGGAAATTCCTCAGACAGAAAGAAAAGAACCTTTACCTAAGAAAAAACTATCTTTTAAAGAACAGAGAGAACTAGAAGAAATAGAAAAACAGTTACCAAAGCTAGAAGAAGAAAGAGAAGTTATACTCGCAAAGCTCAACGGAGAAACAGATTATGAGAAAGTGGCTAGCCTATCAGAACTGTTAGAAAAAAACGCCAAAGAGTTAGAGAGAATAGAGATGAGGTGGCTAGAATTACAAGAAGTCTTATCATAAGTGTCAGTTTGGTATAATTATTGTTCTTAGCATAATAAATTAATTTAAACTATATTTATGAAAAAATTATTTTTAGGAGCTGTGGTATTTGCAGCAGGGTTGTTTGGTACAGTTAACGCACAGATTCAAGAAGGAAACTGGATGGTAGGTGGTCAGGTAGCTAAGATGAGATTTACCAATGGGGTAAATTTAAATCTGACGCCTCAAGTAGGTTACTTTGTGAAAGACAACTGGGCTGTAGGTGCACAGGTAAATTTAGAAGTAGCTAGTGCTGGAGGAGCTACTGGTACTACCACTAATTGGACATTGGGTGGATTTACAAGATATTACTTCGGAAGTAATGAGGTTGAAAGCTTACTTAAAAATGGTAGATTCTTCGCAGAAGGTACTGTAGGCTTCGGTGGAATCAATAACAGTGCTGGAAGTACAACTAATGGTGTTAACTTAGGTGTAGGAGCTGGTTACTCTTATTTTATTACTAAAAATGTAAGTTTAGATGCTTTATTGAAGTTTGATACCGTAACTGGTGGTGGTAATACAGCAGGTAACGGAAACCTAGGACTTAATGTAGGATTCCAAATTTACTTGCCTACTTCTAAGGTAAAAGCGGCTTTAAAAGATCAATAGTAGAATTCTAAATCTAAAAGATAAAAGCGAGAGGATATTCATTATCTTCTCGCTTTTTATTTATTGAATAAAAAAATAGAGAAACTTACTAGGTCTATTGTTAAAAAATACCGAAATTTGTATCAGAATAAAAGCAAGAAATAAGATGTTTACAGTATTATCAGAAGAGTTTTCATTAGTTACAGAATGGATTAACGATTTAAGAAATGTTTCCGTACAAACGGACAGAATGAAGTTTCGTAGAAATATGGAAAGAATAGGTGAAATAGCCGCTTTTGAAATTAGTAAACATTTGCCTTATAAAGAAGTAGAGATTACCACACCACTAGATAAAATTGCTTCAAGAGAAATAGAAACTCAACCTGTTATTACAACTATTTTGAGAGCGGGCGTACCTTTGTTTCAAGGGGTGTTAAATTATTTTGATAAAGCAGATTGTGGTTTTGTAGCAGCGTATAGAAAGCACGATGCTAATGATTATTTTAGTATAAAACAAGATTATCTTACTTGTCCTAATATTGAGGGGCGACCACTTATTGTGGCAGACCCAATGCTAGCCACAGGAGCTTCGCTAATTGAAGCTATTAAAGATTTACTTACTAATGGGAATCCTTCACAAATTCATATAGTAGCCGCTATAGCGAGCAAAGAAGGAGTGGAAACTCTTCAAAAAGTATATCCAGAAGCCTATATTTGGGTAGGTGCAGTAGATGAAAAACTGACAGACAAAGGCTACATTACTCCAGGGTTAGGAGATGCTGGGGATTTAAGTTACGGAGAAAAATTACAGCGATAGGGTTGATTACAAATTTTTAAAAATCTTAACTGATAAAACTTCTGTGTATGAGCTTTTTTCATATGTAGAAGTTTTTTTATCTTTGGGAATAATAAACTTACTTTATGTACAAATTAATAGATGTAGATAACCATTTTGAAGGAAAGCTTCAAATCGCATATATCAATCAGCCAGAATCGTTTAATAGTCTTAATAAGGTTGTTTTAGAAGAGTTATTGCACTTTATAAAAGCTTGTGACGCAGATTCTAGTGTACGCTGTATTGCAATTAGTGGCAAAGGTAAGGCGTTTTGTTCTGGTCAGAATTTAAAGGAGGCTTTAGATTATAAAGCAGAAGCCAATGAGGAACGCTTTATCCAAAGGATTGTGATAGATTATTATAATCCGTTAGTGAAGGCTATTGTCTATGCTAAAAAACCAGTAATTGCATTGGTTAATGGTCCTGCGGTTGGTGCAGGAGCAATGTTAGCTCTCATCTGTGATTTTGCAGTGGCGTCAGAGTCAGCGTATTTTTCCTTAGCTTTTTCTAATATAGGACTAGTGCCAGATACGGCAGGTACTTACTATTTGCCTAAACTTTTAGGGCGTTCCTTAGCGAGTTATTTGGCATTTACAGGGAAGAAGCTATCTGCTAAAGAGTCTTTAGAAAGAGGTTTGGTGGTAGATGTTTTTTCAGATGCTACTTTTTCGGAACAATCTTTACAAGTCCTAGAACATATTACTCATCAGCCTACTGTGGCATTGGGGCTTACAAAAAAAGCCTTTAATAAATCTTATCAGAATAGTCTATCGGAGCAGTTAGATTTGGAGAGTATTCTCCAGCAAGATGCTGCAGAAACTTGGGATTTTCAAGAGGGGATAGCCGCTTTTTTAGCAAAAAGAAAACCTCAGTATAAAGGTAAGTAAGCATTAAAATTTTTCAATTCATCTTTTATAAGTATATGGTATTATCTATGACAGGCTTTGGGAGAGCCGAAGGTACTTTTGAGAATAAAAAAATAAGTATAGATATTAAATCTGTTAATAGTAAAGGTTTAGACATCAATCTCAGAATGCCCTCAATATATAGGGAAAAAGAATTTCTGATTAAAAAAATAATCTCAGAAATGGTTTTAAGAGGGAAAGTTGACTGTTGTATCAATGTAGAAAATTTGGTTAAAGAGAGCCAATTGGTACTAAATAAAGAGATAATTCAAAACTATATCGCTCAATTTAAAGAGGTGGTTTCAGAGAATACACCAGACTTTGAACTTCTAAAAATGGCGATGAAGTTGCCTGATGCTACGACTTACAATGCGGAGGAAATGTCAGAAGAAGAGTGGAGTTTTATAGAACGATTATTGTTAGAAGCCATCAATAACTTTACAGAGTTTAGAAAAACCGAAGGACTGTCTTTGCAAGAAGAATTACAAAAAAATATTATCAATATAGGTTTGAATTTAGAAAAGGTAACACCGTTTGAGGCAGAACGATTGGTTAATATTAAAGAAAAATATCAGAAAGCGTTTCAAGATTTTGAGAATGTAGATGAAACCAGATTCTACCAAGAGATGGCTTATTATACCGAAAAGTTAGATGTTTCGGAAGAAAAAGTAAGGTTGGCTCAGCATCTTAAATACTACCAAGATACAATGCTTCAAGATGAATTTAATGGTAAAAAATTAGGTTTTATAGCACAAGAAATAGGGCGAGAAATCAATACATTAGGCTCCAAAGCTAACCACGCAGAAATTCAGAAATTGGTAGTATTGATGAAAGACGATTTGGAAAAAATTAAAGAACAAACGCTTAATGTATTGTAAACGATAATAAAAAGGTAAAACATTGGATAAAGTTATTATATTTTCGGCACCATCGGGGAGTGGTAAAACCACATTGGTAAAGTATTGTTTAGAGAAATTTTCCAATTTGGAGTTTTCTATATCTGCCACTACAAGACAGCCGAGAGGTACAGAGCAAGATGGTAAAGATTATCATTTTTTAAGTTTAGAAAGGTTTAAACAACTGATTTCAGAAGAGGCTTTTGTGGAGTACGAAGAAGTCTATACGGATAAATTTTATGGCACATTAAAATCGGAAGTGGAGCGTATTTGGAAGTCAGGCAACACCGTTATTTTTGATGTAGATGTAGTGGGAGGTGTTAATCTTAAAAATATTTTTGGGGAGAAAGCTCTTTCTATATTCATTGCACCGCCAAGTATTAAGGAGCTAAAAAACAGACTTATTTCTAGAGGGACTGATGATGAGGCAACTATTAAAATCAGAGTAGATAAAGCTGCGGAAGAACTTTCTTATCAAGATAAATTTGACAAAATTATCATTAACGATGATTTATCCGTAGCTCAAAAGGAAGTAGAACAAGTGATTCATCAATTTTTAAACTAATGGAAGAAAATAAAAAAAATACCAAGACTAATCTCCCAGTTCCAGATTTTTTGAAATATCAAGAGTTTCAGATGCCGGCAGACGACCGTCTAGAAGAAGAAATATTGAAACTGAAGCGAGAGAAACAAATTCCGATATTAGCTCATAACTTGTATGGGGCGGTATTTTTAAAAAAAGTATCAGACGCTTCGGGCAATCTTTTGGAAATAGCAAAAAAAATAGAAGACGGAAAATGGACAAAAGTTCTATTTTCAGGGACGATGTTCCAAGCAGGGGTTCTTAAAGGTCTATTCCCAAACATTGCTTTTTGGATACCTAAGGAAGTGAGTAAAGGTACTTTGGAAGAAGATTTTTATGATACTTTAAGAGAAGTTTACCTTAGTCTTAAGTATGAATATCCAATCGTGGAATTAGAAGACGATTCTCTTTTGGTAAATTATCAAAAATAAACAGTTATGGTGTCAAAAATCATTTTAGAGGATATTAAAATCTATGCCTACCATGGAGTTTTGCCAGAAGAGAATGTAGTAGGGACTTATTATCTAGTTAATTTAGAGTGTGATGTGGATTTATGGAATGCAGCTCAAACGGATAATTTAGAAGATACCATCAGCTATGCAGAGCTTAATGATATAGTATATCAGGAGATGAGCGTTAGCTCTAAATTGTTAGAGCATGTGGCAGGACGAATTATTAAAACTATTCTGGCTAAATATCCTCAGATTACGCATATTAAGGTTAAAATTACCAAGCAAGCACCACCTATGAGAGGAGAAGTTCAAGGGGCTAGTGTGGTATTAGAGAAAGATAATAAATAATAAAGTTCTTTAAATCATAGGATTAAAATACTTTGTTTGAAAAACTCCATAAAATTTTGAACATATAATATAATTAAGTTATTTTTGAAGAAAAATAAAATATACAAAATGAATACACCAGCAGAACTAAAGTACACTAAAGACCACGAATGGGTAAAAATTGAAGGTAACATAGCTACAGTCGGCATTACAGATTTTGCACAGTCTGAGCTAGGGGATATTGTTTTCGTAGATGTAGATACTGTAGATGAAACTTTGAATTCAGGTGAGGTCTTCGGTAGCGTAGAAGCGGTTAAAACTGTTTCAGACCTTTACTTACCATTAGCAGGAAAAGTAGTGGAGTTCAACGAAGCGTTAGAAGATGAGCCAGAATTGGTAAACACAGACCCTTACGGAAAAGGTTGGATTATAAAACTAGAAATTGCAGAAGGCGTAGACCAATCAGAATTATTATCTTCTGAACAATATCAAGAAGTCATTGGTTAAAAAATATCACCGTATTATAAAAATAGTAATGCCCATTTATTGGGCATTACTTACTTATGTCCTTCTCAAACCTGTAGGAGAACACAAGGACTATTGGTTCTTGTTTCAAGGGATAGATAAAGTAGTTCATTTTAGTATGTTTTTTGTGTTAGGCTTTCTATTTCGTTGGGCGTATCCCAAGGCTAGTGTATATGCCTACTATTTTATCCTTGTTGCTTACGCTATTCTTACCGAAAGTTTTCAGCAAGTTATGGCACTTGGGCGTTCTGCTGAGTGGCTAGACCTTTTAGCAGATATCATAGGCTTGGTACTAGCTTATTATGTATATACTAAAGCTACAAGAAAGTAAAATTTTAAATTCATAAATAGATAAATTCTTTAAGCTCGGTGATATGGTCATCGGGCTTTTTTTGAACAATTAAAAAAGGATGTGTACTCAAAATAAAAAAACAAGAACGACATATTTTGACGATACAAAGTAGTAATATTGCAGACATATAGGATTTTAGCCTGCGTATATAGGTCTGTTTGATAATAAATATTATCTTTGTGCAAACATAAGATAATTATGAAAAGATAATAATTAAAACGACATATAGAGCATAAGGTGCTTACCATTATTTCATTCGGTTAAATCTGGTACATTTAAACAAAGAGATGAAGTATAATGGGCAAAGGCATGGTTGCTCCCTTTTATAGGGACGCAGGCTGTTTTTTCCTATTTTCATCTCAGGTTTACCAGAACCCAACCGAATAATATGGACAAAAGCAAGTGCTGTGTCCTTTTTGTTTTTAGTAAAATCAACGAAAAATAAGATTATGGCAGTATTATGGCGTGTTACAGTAAAGAAAAAATACGGGACCGTAGCCTCGGGTATGTGGATAGAGTTGCTCTTCCAAAACAATAGCCAAATCCCAATGCAGGAAGATATCAGAAATGCACTGAATGCAAAGTATGGTAAAAACACTCTAAACGGAACTATACCTAAAGAGTTTTTGGAAATTGTGAAATTGTAAAAAAATAAATAAACTAACTTTTAAAATAAAATAATTATGTCAACACATTTATGGAATGTTACCGCAAAGCGTGATGTTAACAAAATTGCAAAGGGAATGAGTGCAGAAATCGTCATTCGTAATACATCTAGAAAACCCAATCAAAAAGAGGTAATAGAGGCGTTTAATGCTAAATATGGTGCGGGTACAGCACTCAGTGGACTCAGTATTTCTGTTAATTTTGAAATTGTGGAGGTAAAATAGGGTTTAATTTTTAAATAATAAGGATATGTCATTTGGAAACAAAAATTTAGGAAAAGGTTCTTTTAGTGATAGAGCATCAAAAAAAGTAGAGGCTTCATTTACTAATGAAGCTAATCAAATGGTTGATGAAATTTCTAGCAAAGGAAAGAAAATCGCTGAACAAAATGAAAAAGTAGTTAAAGACACATTGAAAATAGGAGCAGGATGTATAATGTTAACAATTTTGTCTATTCTAGGCTTTGTAGGTTTTATAATTTATTTAATAGTTTCGTAGAATATGAAAAATCTGATAATTGATTCTGTTAAAAATAATAAACATAATATTTCAAGTTCAGATTGTTATTTTTTAATATATGGAGCATTAAAAAATAAAGAAAACAATAGTATGTCTGCAGATCTTGAAAAGTCTATTAGAGCGTGGAACAATTTTGACAAAAATGAAACTTTATATAGTATATTTTATTCAACAAAATTTGTGAAAGGAGGTTTTTTATCAGCTGATAGAGTCTATCATTTTACTACTTGTTTTACTGATGAAGGAATACGCATTTTAGGAACAACTCAAACGGATGGATGGCTAAAAGAGGATGATGCAAAAATTGATATTTTTTGGGATGAAATAGAAAATATCAAATATAATCCTTCAATAAATATACAGGATGAAAATACAAAACCTAATTCTTTTTTTATACCTGGAGATCAAACAGTGTCACTACTAGGTCTTAACGAAGTTTTAGATGGCTATTATATCTATTCAAAAGAAGATAATAGTTACTTAATAGTGCCTAGTATCTATTTTGGAGAAGATAAGAATCTTTCTCCACTGCTAAATGAGTTAGTACAAAAGATAAATTTTGAGCGTGAGAAAAACACAGAGAAGATACAGGAAGCTGAGAATAAAGTCAAAATTTTATTAAAATCAGGTGACGAAAACACACTCTTAACTACTATTGAAAGAGTAGAAGATTTAATACCCGATTATTTGTATCATTATGCAAAAATTTATGCTTTTTGTAAAAAGGGGTTAGCTGAAGATGCTAATTTATACTTTAATAAGTTAGTGCAAATAGAGAGTAAACTATTGACAAAGGATAAAACGCCTGATTTTTTAAAATATTATCATTTATCAAAAGCAGAAATAGATTGTTTGAATGGTAGTTTATATAGCTCAGCTCAAAACTTCTATGAAGCAAAAGAAATTGAGGCAAGCTCTGAAAATGTTGATTATGAATTTATTCAAAAAATAGACAATAAATATCAGCAACTTTATCAAGGATATATTGATAATTTCGAGCAGGTTAACTATAATGATAGAAAAATTATAACGCTTACAAAGCAAGAAAAACTATATGAGGGAGAGCATTTAAAAGTATTAAATGTTAATATGCTTCCTCAAATCAAATTTCCTGTAAGCCACCCTAAAACGGATACTACTTATATATGTCACCCACATAAAACTAGTATATATTTGCCTATAGAAGACTATGACCACGAGCTGTTAATGGATAGGATAAATGAATATTTTTATTTATTACAGAGCTTAGGGGCAACCTCTATCATTATTAGGAATACTAAAGGACAAAAGAAAGATAAAAATATTTTCTCAAGTTCTAAAATGGAAGGGCGTATTCAAACGGAAGGAGCAACAAAGATGATAGCAGATGTTAATGCAGGTGGAGGTATGAATCATGATTCAAGTCGTTACGACTCCGAGGCAAATATTTCTAAATTTGGGAGAGAACAGTTTTTTAACCCTACAAAAGCACCATTTATTCCAGATGATTTACTTTGGTTTCATCATGAACCTTCTTGGCAAAGGCTAGCACAACAGCGTCTTAATGGAGATTTATTAGAACATAATGAATTTATATCAAGTGCTAAAAATCAAATCATTAGTCAGGAAGAAATTAATAAAATTAATGCAGACTTAAAGGTGGTTATACCTAAAGGTGGGGCTAGTGTTAAATACAATAAAAACAACACAGACACTGCGATTTTAAAGTTAAACGAAGAGGAGGAATGGAAAATATATGTAAAATTCAAGCCTATTAGTGAGTTCGGAAATAAAGAAATAGGTGCCGATAGTTATTCAGAAACAAAGTTAATTTCGAATGTAACTTTAAATGAACATTTAGACGAGAATGAAGAAAAGTATATGGAAGAGGTTAAATTTATAATTGAACACGATGGGGTTATTGGAGACAGAGATAGAAGAATACTTGAACGTTTTAGAGTAAGATTTGGTATATCAGAAGAAAAAGCAGCTGAATTAGAACATCGGGTACTTAATCAAGTTGATTATCAATTTACAGAAGAAGAAAAAGAATATATTGAAGAATATAAATCTCTAATAAGTGATAGTAAAGAAATAGATGATAAAACAAGAAGGCTTTTAAATAGATTGGCACAGCTACTAGGTATAGATGAAGATAGAGCATCTGAGTTAGAAAGTCTATGAGAATTGCAGATAAGGAGTTCTATTATATAGAACTCCTTTGTTTCTAATAAACAAATTTAATCATCAAAATATAAATTGCTTAAAATGAAACCCAACATCACCTCTGTTATAATTATCAATGTTATAGTATTTTTTGTACTTTTAATTGTTACCAAACTTGTAAAGTTAGAAGAGCTACCCACCCAAACGATAGGGGTGTTATTTGGTGGTGTAATAACCGCTTTAATAACATATTTTTTACTTATTGGGCAAACCCAAGCCGAAGAACATAAAGAAAGAAATGTAAAAGTTTTTGAGGAAAAATCCCAAAGATTTAACACATTTATCAATAAACTTTGGGAAATATGGGACGATAGAACGGTAGAGCTGGAGGAACTCAATGAACTCATTAAATTAGTTTCACGAGATGTTGTGCTATATACTAAACCCGAAACGGTGGATATTATACTCAGTAATCTTATAGATATTGCAGAACACGCAAAACCAGATAAAACCAATAGCAGAGATGCGGAGGTTACAAAACTAATCCAGCAGAAGATTTTCAACATAATCAATGAACTTGCAAAAGATATTGGTTTAGGTGGAGAAATAAAACCACAGATTAGGAGTAAGCTAAATCTTCTTGAAGAAAAAGTAATCCCTTATTTAATTCAAAAAGACTTTAAACAGTCATTTTTGGAGCATTTTAAAAACACTATATTTAACAATGACGATAATAGTATTACAAAGATTGATTACAAAAAACAGGGCGACAAACTATATATAGAATGTAGAATAAAAGAGTCTAATGTTTATTTAAAAATAGGTCCTTTAGATAGAGAGCCTCACCAAGATATCTTATTTACCTTCTTTGTGGAGTTTTACCAAAACAGGCAATACCAAATCTACCGAGATGCCACTAAGGGTTGGCGTAAAGATTGCCTAAAAGGCTCTGTTCAGTGGGAAAAAGGTTCTAACTATATTAACTTTTCAGACTCTAAACAATTAAAAGAAGAGTATCAAATTATCAATCGTTCCGACTATTCTACTAATAGCTTAGCAGAAAGAGCATTAGACTTATATCAACATTGGAACTTTAATGGTAAAAATATTGAAGATATTATCCAAGAAGTTGAGAAAAATAACTTATAAAATTTTCATATACGCCTTTAGTTCCTCATACTTTTCATTCGTATTTTTAGGTTGGCTACTTGGGTGCGGTACTACAAAAATGGGATAATCGCACTCATAAGATAATAAGTGGAGATTACCTTTTTTATAGTAAGCCTTTTTAGGAAAATTATTCCATAAGCGGTGTCCCCAGAATATAATCAGATGAGGTTGTAGTTTCTTTAATACCTCTTTAAAAGCAGGTTCACTTTTTATAAACTCTTCTGTGGTTGGGGATTCACGAGGACCGCCCATAGGGAACTGCACGAAATTATAAAACGCTAAATTTTGCCACACTTCCACAGTCTCCAAATCATCAAGCTTCTTCCCAGATAACAGGTTAGAAAATCTAGTAAAAGTATTCATCCAAGTTTCAAACGAGCCACTACCGTTTTTATAGGCTATAAATCGCTGTATTACCTCTTGGGTTACGCCACCGATTTTAGAAGTATTCCCTTCATTAAACGCTTTTAAATCTTCATCGCCAAAATAGTGGCTTTCTCCTAAAACTAAAATTTTAAACGGGTTTTTATGATAAGACTTGCCAACAAATGGCTGAAACTTTATTTCGTTTTTCATAATATAATTTTTAGCAAAGGTAAATAATGGTGGTGACAAAATCTGACCGTTAAATTAAATATTTCACTACGACATATTCCGTCTGCTTTAATCCTTTTCTTTGTATCAAAATACAATATATGAAAACTTTTAACATCAAAAACTACGGTTCCATAGGGCATTTTCCTAATTCTAAACTCGGAACAGGCGACCACCATATAGGTGCTGGGCATGTACGACTTTTAACCGAAAGGAAAAGAGATGCTTGGGATACCGTATTTGTACACGAGAAATACGATGGCTCTAATGTGGGAATCATTAAATGGAATAACCAAATACTGGCACTAACACGCTCTGGAAGACTGGCAAAAGACAGTAGGTTTAAACAACATCAACTGTTTGCCTTATGGGTAGAAAGACGAAAAGTAACCTTTGAATCTATGCTCCAAGAGGGCGAAAGAGTTGTGGGCGAATGGCTCGCACAAGCCCATGGCATACGCTATAAAATAAATACTGAACCTATTGTTTTTTTTGACTATTTTAGCCCCAAAAATAAGCGTTGGACACAAAATAATCTATTAGAAAAACTGGACCACTACGAACTGAACAGCCCAAGACTGCTCCATAGAGGAGATGCCATTTCTACTGAACTTTTAATTCCGATACTGAACCAAAAAACACCCACGATAGAAAGCGTAGAACTACCAGAAGGTATGGTATATAGAATGGAAAGAAAGGACGAAGTAGATTTTCTCGCTAAATGGGTACGCCCAGATTTTTGCAATGGACAATACAATATCCACACAGAAAACGACACTCCTGTTTGGAATGTTCCCATAGAAAACCTTGAGTAATAGAACAATGTATAAATTATGATAATCTATATTAAAAACGAAGACCACTATTACCAAGTTATAGAAAAAGCTTTAAATGTTCGGCGTTCCCTCTGGATAGGCACAGCAGACATAAAAGACCTTTATATAAAGGAAGGCATTAAAGGAACACAACCCTTTTTGGCAGGATTATCTAAGTTGATACAAAGAAATGTTGAGGTTAGGCTATTATTCGCAAAAGAGCCTGGACGAAATTTCAAAAACGATTTTGATAAATACCCACTACTTATAGAGCATCTAGAAAAAGCCACTTGCCCTAGAGTTCATTTTAAAATATTGGTTTTTGACTGTAATGAAGTTTATATCGGTTCTGCCAATCTTACAGGAGCAGGATTGGGAATGAAATCCGAACGGAATAGAAATTTTGAAGCAGGAATTCTTACCAACGAAACCGAACTTGTACAAAATGCTATGCAACAGTTTGATGATGTATGGACGGGATTACACTGTAAAAATTGCGGACGAAAAAACTACTGCGAACTACCCATTGACCAAATGTTTTAATGCTGACATATTTTGTCGTAGTAAAAGTATATTTTTGTAAAAAACAATTATTATGGTAATTGAGCAAATATTTAGACTAAAGTATATAGAAGAATTTTTGAAAAGACGAAAAGATAGAGGAGCTTCTTACCAAGAGATTTTTGAATACTTATCCGAACGCTTTATAAATGAAGATTTAGATTTAAGTTTTACCAATCGTACTTTCCTCAGAGATAAAAAACTAATTGAAAAATTATCAGGAATAAATATTAGCTATGATAAAAATAAAAAAGTCTATATTATTTCTGATGACGAACCAGAAGAATATTTTGAATCGTTATTATTGTTAAATGCGTACCGCTCCTCAAAAAAGAATGCAGATATTTTGCTCTTCGAAAATCGTTCACCTAGAGGTATTACCGAAAATCTTGAAGATTTACTAAATGCAATTAACAAACACAGAATCATCAGCTTTAAACATTATAGCTTATGGAATAATGATGAAATTCCCAAACTGAAAAAAATAAAACCTTACGCTCTTAAAGAATTTAGATACCGTTGGTATGTCTTAGGTCAAGCCTATGATGATGGTAAAACTTCCAAAGAAATTACGGCATATGGTTTAGATAGGATAAGCGATTTAGAAGTAGCCTCCTCCTCATTTGTTCCTGAAATTATAGACATAGAAAATCTTTATAAAGACTCCTTTGGTATTGTGTTGCCTAACGGAATGCCTCCCGAGAAAATAATCCTTTCTTTTGATAAGCAACAGGGTAGTTATGTTAAAAAACTACCTATACATCATTCTCAAAAAGTGGAAAAGGAAACGGATACAGAAACCATCGTTAGTGTATTTCTAGTTCCTACTTACGATTTTTGGCAAGAAATTTTATCATATGGTAAAAGAGTAAAAGTACTACAACCAAAATCTTTTGTAGATATTATCAAAAGCGAACTGAAAGAATCATTGATAAACTATACTTAGTTTTAGACATAATCTAAAAATTGTCACATATTATAAGGTAGATATATATCTAGATTATGTTCAATTTTTTTTTTCTTTTGTATATCAGTCGATTATATATTATGGATAAAAAAAGGATGTAAAACATTTGGAGTTAATGACAAAGAATTTATATTTTTGCACCCTCGATACGAGAGAGTAGGAGTGGATTGATAGATTAAATACTTAATAGTAATAAGCCTTAAGAATAAGGAGGAGTGTTGCGAGGGGTGTTTATTGGTGTTGAAAAAAATAATTAAAATTTTTTCAAAAACATTTGGTCAATTAAAAAAAACTTTTTACTTTTGCGCTCGCAAATCGGAACTGAGATGATCAGTGAGAGGTTTAGCGAGAAGAATAGAGAACATTGAAAGATACTATAACAACCAAGTAAGGAAAAAACCAAAGCGTAACAAAACTTTGAGTGAGACAGGAAAAACATACAATGGAGAGTTTGATCCTGGCTCAGGATGAACGCTAGCGGGAGGCCTAACACATGCAAGCCGAGCGGTAGAGTGTCTTCGGATACTTGAGAGCGGCGTACGGGTGCGGAACACGTGTGCAACCTGCCTTTATCTGAGGGATAGCCTTTCGAAAGGAAGATTAATACCTCATAATATACTGATTGGCATCAATTAGTATTGAAAGCTCCGGCGGATAGAGATGGGCACGCGCAAGATTAGATAGTTGGTGAGGTAACGGCTCACCAAGTCAATGATCTTTAGGGGGCCTGAGAGGGTGATCCCCCACACTGGTACTGAGACACGGACCAGACTCCTACGGGAGGCAGCAGTGAGGAATATTGGACAATGGGTGCAAGCCTGATCCAGCCATCCCGCGTGAAGGACGACGGCCCTATGGGTTGTAAACTTCTTTTGTACAGGGATAAACCTACTCTCGTGAGGGTAGCTGAAGGTACTGTACGAATAAGCACCGGCTAACTCCGTGCCAGCAGCCGCGGTAATACGGAGGGTGCAAGCGTTATCCGGATTTATTGGGTTTAAAGGGTCCGCAGGCGGGCTAGTAAGTCAGTGGTGAAAGCCTACAGCTTAACTGTAGAACTGCCGTTGATACTGCTAGTCTTGAGTATAGTTGAGGTAGCTGGAATGAGTAGTGTAGCGGTGAAATGCATAGATATTACTCAGAACACCGATTGCGAAGGCAGGTTACCAAGTTATAACTGACGCTGAGGGACGAAAGCGTGGGGAGCGAACAGGATTAGATACCCTGGTAGTCCACGCCGTAAACGATGCTAACTCGTTTTTGGGCTATATGGTTCAGAGACTAAGCGAAAGTGATAAGTTAGCCACCTGGGGAGTACGACCGCAAGGTTGAAACTCAAAGGAATTGACGGGGGCCCGCACAAGCGGTGGATCATGTGGTTTAATTCGATGATACGCGAGGAACCTTACCAAGGCTTAAATGGGAATTGATAGCTGTAGAAATACGGTTTTCTTCGGACAATTTTCAAGGTGCTGCATGGTTGTCGTCAGCTCGTGCCGTGAGGTGTTAGGTTAAGTCCTGCAACGAGCGCAACCCCTGTCACTAGTTGCCATCATTAAGTTGGGGACTCTAGTGAGACTGCCTACGCAAGTAGAGAGGAAGGTGGGGATGACGTCAAATCATCACGGCCCTTACGCCTTGGGCCACACACGTGATACAATGGCCGGTACAGAGGGCAGCTACACTGCGAAGTGATGCAAATCTCGAAAGCCGGTCTCAGTTCGGATTGGAGTCTGCAACTCGACTCTATGAAGCTGGAATCGCTAGTAATCGCGCATCAGCCATGGCGCGGTGAATACGTTCCCGGGCCTTGTACACACCGCCCGTCAAGCCATGGAAGCTGGGGGTACCTGAAGTCGGTGACCGTAAAAGGAGCTGCCTAGGGTAAAACTAGTAACTAGGGCTAAGTCGTAACAAGGTAGCCGTACCGGAAGGTGCGGCTGGAACATCTCATTTTAGAGACTCGTTTGGAGTATAAACAAAATTAAGAAAGCTTACTTAAAGTAGCTTTGGTTTTTTTACTGGTTGGTATATAAAAGAAATAACCCCTAAGATTAGTATCAGGGATAAGAAAGAGATTAGAAACTAGAAGTTGGAAGTTAGAAAAAGGATGCAAGTCTAAATTCTAACAATCTAAACTCTGACATCTAAGACAGTCTCGTAGCTCAGCTGGTTAGAGCGCTACACTGATAATGTAGAGGTCGGCAGTTCGAGCCTGCCCGAGACTACTAATTTAAGATAGAGGGGGAATTAGCTCAGCTGGCTAGAGCGCCTGCCTTGCACGCAGGAGGTCAAGGGTTCGACTCCCTTATTCTCCACAAGGGTTAGATATTTAATTTAAAAGTGACGGATGGAGCCAAATACAACATCAGTTCATTAAATATTTAGCGAGCGTAAAGCACATTGACATTAACGGTAAAAGACATCACAAAGAGAAAACCGAGCACTTATAAGTGCTTGAGTAACCAAAAATATTAGGAAAGAAATCGTTAAGGGCGTATGGCGGATGCCTAGGCTTTCAGAGGCGACGAAGGACGTGGTAAGCTGCGAAAAGCTACGGGGATTGGCACACACGAATTGATCCGTAGATATCCGAATGGGGCAACCCAATACATTGAAGATGTATTACTGCGCAAGCAGAGCAAACCCGGAGAACTGAAACATCTAAGTACCCGGAGGAAAAGAAATCGAAGAGATTCCGTAAGTAGTGGCGAGCGAAAGCGGATTAGCCCAAAAGTTTATATATGTTTAATAGAACACTTTGGAAAGAGTGGCCATAGAGGGTGATAGCCCCGTACATGAAAGGCATATTTAGATGATACAAGAGTAGGGCGGGACACGTGAAATCCTGTCTGAATATGGGGGGACCATCCTCCAAGGCTAAATACTCCTGAAAGACCGATAGTGAACAAGTACTGTGAAGGAAAGGTGAAAAGCACTTCGAATAGAAGGGTGAAAGAGAACCTGAAACCGTACGCCTACAAGCGGTCGGAGCAGCTTATTGCTGTGACGGCGTGCCTTTTGCATAATGAGCCTACGAGTTAATTTTACTAGCGAGGTTAAGTAATTAAGTTACGGAGCCGAAGCGAAAGCGAGTCTGAATAGGGCGAATAGTTAGTAGGATTAGACGCGAAACCTTGTGATCTACCCATGGGCAGGTTGAAGCTTTGGTAACACAAAGTGGAGGACCGAACCGGTTGACGTTGAAAAGTCTTCGGATGACCTGTGGGTAGGGGTGAAAGGCCAATCAAACTGGGAGATAGCTCGTACTCTCCGAAATGCATTTAGGTGCAGCGTTGATGTTAAGTTTATTAGAGGTAGAGCTACTGATTGGATGCGGGGGTTTCACCGCCTACCAATTCCTGACAAACTCCGAATGCTAATAAATGTTCATCAGCAGTGAGGGCATGGGTGCTAAGGTCCATGTCCGAGAGGGAAAGAACCCGGACCAACAGCTAAGGTCCCTAAATATATGCTAAGTTGAAATAACGCGGTTGGACTGCATTGACAGCTAGGATGTTGGCTTGGAAGCAGCCATTCATTTAAAGAGTGCGTAACAGCTCACTAGTCGAGCGGTCCGGCATGGATAATAATCGGGCATAAGCATATTACCGAAGCTATGGGATGTATTAATACATCGGTAGGAGAGCATTCTATCGGCGCAGAAGCAGTATCGCGAGGTATTGTGGAGCTTATAGAAAAGAAAATGTAGGCATAAGTAACGATAAAGGGGGCGAGACCCCCCCTCACCGAAAGACTAAGGTTTCCTCAGCCATGCTAATCAGCTGAGGGTTAGTCGGGACCTAACGCGTACCCGAAAGGGGAAGTGGATGGACAATGGGTTAATATTCCCATACTTGCTCACACTAAAAAGGGGACGGATTGCCGTACTTACTGAAGACTGACGGAATAGTTGAGACCTAGCCTACGGGCGAAGTTGTTGTAGGGAAAGCAGTTCCAAGAAAAGCCGAAGTGAAGCAACCCGTACCAAAACCGACACAGGTAGTCGAGGAGAGAATCCTAAGGTGCTCGAGTGAGTCGTGGCTAAGGAACTAGGCAAAATAGTCTCGTAACTTCGGAAGAAGAGACGCCAACAGAAATGTTGGCCGCAGTGAAGAGGCCCAGGCGACTGTTTATCAAAAACACAGGACTCTGCTAAATCGAAAGATGCTGTATAGGGTCTGACACCTGCCCGGTGCTGGAAGGTTAAGGAAGGTGCTTAGCGTAAGCGAAGGCATTAACTGAAGCCCCAGTAAACGGCGGCCGTAACTATAACGGTCCTAAGGTAGCGAAATTCCTTGTCGGGTAAGTTCCGACCTGCACGAATGGTGTAACGATCTGGGCACTGTCTCAGCCACGAGCTCGGTGAAATTGTAGTATCGGTGAAGATGCCGATTACCCGCAATGGGACGAAAAGACCCTGTGAACCTTTACTATAACTTCGTATTGACTTTGAGTAAACAATGTGTAGGATAGGTGGGAGGCTATGAAGCTGGCACGCTAGTGTTGGTGGAGCCGTTGTTGAAATACCACCCTTTGTTTACTTAGAGCCTAACTCGGAAACGAGGACATTGCGTGGTGGGTAGTTTGACTGGGGTGGTCGCCTCCAAAAGAGTAACGGAGGCTTTCAAAGGTACCCTCAGCACGCTTGGTAACCGTGCGTAGAGTGTAATGGCATAAGGGTGCTTGACTGTGAGACCAACAAGTCGATCAGGTGCGAAAGCAGGACATAGTGATCCGGTGGTTCCGTATGGAAGGGCCATCGCTCATAGGATAAAAGGTACTCCGGGGATAACAGGCTAGTCTCCCCCAAGAGCTCACATCGACGGGGAGGTTCGGCACCTCGATGTCGGCTCGTCACATCCTGGGGCTGGAGAAGGTCCCAAGGGTTGGGCTGTTCGCCCATTAAAGTGGCACGCGAGCTGGGTTCAGAACGTCGTGAGACAGTTCGGTCTCTATCTATTGCGGGCGTTAGATGTTTGAGAGGGCTTGAATCTAGTACGAGAGGACCGATTTGAACAAACCTCTGGTGTATCTGTTGTGCCGCCAGGCGCACCGCAGAGTAGCTAAGTTTGGTAAGGATAAGCACTGAAGGCATATAAGTGCGAAACCTGCCTCAAGATGAGACATCTTTTAAGGGTCGTGGGAGATGACCACGTTGATAGGCTACAGGTGTAAAGTTGGTAACAGCATAGCCGAGTAGTACTAATTACCCGTAGATTTATAGCCTAATGGGTTATGTTAAATAAGCCTTATAAGTGCGAGCAAGGTTTTGTCTTTGTGATGAAAATTACCGATAAAAAGAATTAGGACACACTAATTTTTATATAAAGAACTTTAGGGTGGTTTTAGCGGTGGGGCTCACCTGTTCCCATTCCGAACACAGAAGTTAAGCCCACCAGCGCCGATGGTACTACGAAAGTGGGAGAGTAGGTCGCCGCCAGTTTTTATTTTTGAAAAGCCTCTAGCAGTAATGCTAGAGGCTTTTTTTGTTTGGAGTGTTCAGGAAGGAGGAGTGTTGTCTTATCAGACGCCACCTCGGCGTAGCCTAAGACAACGGAGTGTTGTATGGTAAAGCAACACATCGGCGTAGGATTATAAAACTCCTTGCACCGTTTTGATTAAAACGGTGCGAGAGATAGGATAACTTCTCGCAGTGTTTTCTGAAAGTTTAAAAGAGTTGGAACTAAGCGATTGAAATTTGTATTATGAATGCCGTTGCGTGAGGGCGAAGGGCATTGTTGGAGCTCATCTTACAAAGGTGTAAGGGATAGGTGTGGGCTTTGTAAGATAGCGACTGCCCGTAGACCGACCCTAGAAGAGGCTTTAGAATTGGCAAAGGGACACGCCAAAAAAAACTCACTCCACAGAATAATGGAGCGAGTTGTAATTGTTAGCGGATTATGTAATCTTACTGAAATTTAATGTTCATTCCGAACATAAAATTAGTACCCGCTTGTGGGAAGAAGTAGGCATCTGGTGCCCAAACATAACCATTGTTAGCGTATTTCCTATTAAATAAGTTATTTACAAGTAAGCTAAAATCTATATTGGTTCTGTTGAGTTTTAAGTTATATTTTACATTTACATCAGCTAGGTAATAATCAGATAAACTATAATTTATGTTTTGTGTATTATCTAGGTATTGTTTCCCTATATATTGTTGAGTAAGTCCTACTAAAAACTGTGGACTAAGTTGGTAATTTAAACCGATATTTCCTATAATATTTGGAGAGAATGAAATATCTGTGTCTTTTAAAACTACTTTTTCTCCTTTTTCGTTTTGTGAGTCTAGTTCTTTAATTTTATTTCTACTGATGGTTGCATTAGCGGTTAAGTGGAGCTGTTCTGTAATTCGAGTGGAAGTGCCTATTTCTAGACCTAAACGATAGCTGTTCTTTACATTTTGTGGTATAAATGCACCTACATCATTGATGAGCCCTGAAAGTACCAACTGGTTTTTATAAAGCATATAGTAGGCATTGGTGGTGAGGGAAAAACTACCCCATTGTTTTTCTATACCAAATTCCCAGTCATTGAGGCGTTCTGATACAGTTTGAGGATTATTTACAAGTGCCGCTCTGTTTGGCTCTCTATTAGCAACGGCATAGGAAAGAAATACTTTTCCTTTCGGAATACGATAGTTGATTCCTGCTTTTGGATTGAAGAATAACCAGTTTTTATTAAAGTTTAACCCATCTTCTTTCCCTGTGAGGATTTTGGTATCATATTCAATATTTCTTAGTTGCAAATCTCCAAATATCTCCCACTGATTGAGTTTAAAAATGGCTTTAGCAAATCCTGAAACTTCGTTTTTCAAGGAACGATTGCGGTAATATTCGTGTTCGTGTATATTGGTAAATTGTACGCCTGTAACATTACCAAAGTGCCAACCGTAGTATTGATTTCCTACCAACCCGAAGTTTAAGTCTAGGTTATCTAATGAACCGTAAAGATTAGATACAATACCATAAAAATCGTTATCTAGCCATTTTTTTCTGATGAAATCGGTTCGGCTGATTTCATTGCCGTTGATGGAAATGTTAGGAAGGTTATACCTAGAGAACTTATTGTCTTGTCTATAATTTTCGTAATAGCCTGCTCCTTTAGTGTAGTGTAGTGTAGTTTCTAAATTCCAATTGGAGTTAAATTTCTGTTGCCAAAGTAATTGGTAGTGGTTTTGTTGATAGTTATCGGTTTCATTGTCATAGTATCCGATTATTTGACTCCAATCTTTGCTATATATGGCTCCAGAGGGATTATACCTTCGGTTTTCTTGCATCGTCTTCGCATTGATGCCGTTCCATGCATGGTAAGTTTGTTCTTTTCCACCAAACATTTTAAGCCTTAATCTAGTTTTTCCTTCTTCAAAAAGAGCTGTGAAATTATAAGAGCTTAAATCTGAAAATGCTCGGTCTATGTAACCGTCTGAATGTATCGTGGTATATCTCCCCATAACGGAAAGCCTGTTGTTCCAAAATTTACCAGAGCCTATTTCCGCTGAATATTTGTAGGTGTTAAATGAACCATAGCTGTTGTCTGAACGAAGATAAAAATGTTCTTCTGGCTCTCTTGAAATGATATTAACACTAGCTCCAAATGCCGCCGCACCGTTAGAAGAAGTACCCACTCCTCTTTGTATCACAATTTGTGAGGCTGAGCTGGTAAGGTCTGGAACATTAACGAAAAAAGTTCCTTGAGATTCAGAATCGTTGTATGGGACGCCGTTCATCATCACATTTACAGAAGTGCCTGCCGTACCTCTAATTCTAAAACCTGTATAGCCTACACCATTACCTGCATCGGAGGTAGAAACTACAGACATTTGATTCTTTAATAAAATAGGTAAATCTTGTCCCAAGTTTTTAGCACCCAATTCTTTTTCTACATTGATGATGTCTTTGGAGATAGGAAGCCTTTTGGTAAAAGTTACTTCTGCCACTTCTGTGGTCTTTGTAGAGTCTTTTGGGGTTTGCTGTGCCCCAACTACGGAACTTGCGAAAAGTCCATAAAAAACAAATCCTTTCATTCTTAATTAAATTTTTTAGGTTAAAATTTAGTTGGAATAAAAGGGGTTATATAATTATACGATACTCCCAAATCGTGGGAGAAATTTCCCTAAACAGCATTACCTGTTCTAGGTTCATTGGGTATAATCTCAGCCTATTACAGCACCCCTTTATTTTCGTTTGCGAATATAAGCAAAAAAATATAAACTATTGGATACATAATAAAAATCCTCTTAGTGGTATGCTAAGAGGATGATTGTATGTGGTTTATAGTTCTTTTCTTAATCTTGCTACAGGGATATTTAGCTGGTCTCTGTATTTGGCTATGGTTCTTCTAGCAATGTTGTAGCCTTTGTCTTTAAGAATTTTAACTAAAGCATCATCAGTATAGGGTTTTCTTTTGTTCTCGTTATCTACTACTTCTTGTAAGAACGTTTTAATTTCTTTGGTAGAAACTTCCTCACCATCTTCGTTGGTTAGGCTGTCAGAGAACAAATCTTTAAGTAGTACAATGCCGTTTGGCGTATCTGCATATTTACTCTTGACTACTCTAGAAATGGTAGAAATATCAAATCCTGTAATGTCTGCAACATCTTTTAAAATCATTGGTTTTAAGGATTTGTCATCACCCGTTAAGAAATACTCGTGTTGTAGTTTTACAATAGCAGAAATGGTTTGCATTAAAGTATTTTGCCTTTGGTTGATGGCATCTATGTACCACTTAGCTGCATCTAGTTTTTGTTTGATGAATAGTGCCGCTTGTTTGTGGTCTTTAGACTCTTTATCGTGAGAATAAGTGTCTAAAATATCACGATACTCACTAGAAACCCTTAGTTGTGGTGCATTTTTGCTATTGAGTAGAGGAGTTACTTTATTATCTTTAACCTGAATAGTGAAATCAGGAATAATCTCTTGGTTGATGGTAATGGTTTGTGTATCAAAGTTACCACCCAAACGAGGTGAAAGATTACTGATTTCGTCTAAGGCTTCTTTTAATTCTTCCTCTGAGCAGTCTAGCCTTTGCATTATTTTTTTGTAATGCTTATTGGTAAGTGCTTCAAACTGAGTTTTAAGAATTTCCTCTGCGAGTTCTGTGTTTTTGTTAGGTGCGGTTTGCAGTTTAGAACGGATTTGTAATAGCAAACACTCCTGTAAATCTCTAGCACCTACTCCTGGAGGGTCAAGTTTTTGTACTCTGTTAAGGAGAATTTCTTCCACTCTTTCTTCCGTGGTATAAATTCCTTGCGAGAAAGCTAAATCATCTACGATAGCTTTAAGCTCTCTACGAATGTATCCATCATTATCTAAGTTCCCAATAAGATATTCGGCGATTGCCAACTCTTCTCCAGAGATGTGTCTTAGTCTGATTTGCTCTATCAGATAGTCATAGATGGTTTGTCCTTCGGTGAGTACACTTTGTTGGTCAAACTCTTCATCATCAGGAGAGTAGTTGCTAGACGCTGTTTTGTAAGACGGTTCATCGTCAAACAAGTATTCATTTACATCAAAATCTGTTTCTATGCTATCAGAATCCTCATCGTTTAGTTTGTCTAATTCTGAGAATTCTTCTCCATAATCGGCTTCTTCTTCTACCTTTTCCAAGGCAGGGTTTTCCTCTAGCTCTCTTTCTAACTCTTCTTCAAAATCAAGAGTGTGCAGCTGTATCAGTTTCATCAGCTGTATTTGTTGAGGCGCGAGTTTCTGCCCTAGTTTGAGTTGTAAATTTTGCTTTAGCATGATTAAAATTCAGCGTTTTTAGGTGTTCTAGGGAATGGGATTACATCACGAATGTTCGTCATTCCAGTTACAAACAGCACCAATCTTTCTAGTCCTAAACCAAACCCAGCGTGAGGTACAGAACCGAATTTTCTAGTATCTAGATACCACCATAATTCGTGTTCATCTACATTCATGTCTGCCATTTTTTGTTTTAGAACTTCTAGACGCTCTTCTCTCTGTGAACCTCCAATGATTTCTCCAATACCAGGGAAAAGCACGTCCATTGCCGCCACTGTTTTTTGGTCTTCGTTAAGACGCATATAAAAGGCTTTGATTTCTTTAGGGTAATCAAATAAAACCACAGGACATTCAAAATGTTTCTCTACGAGATAACGCTCGTGCTCCGACTGGAGGTCTGCTCCCCATTTTTCCACAGGGAACTGGAATTTTCCTTTTTTATTGTCTTTAGAATTGAGTAGTATTTCTATCGCTTCTGTATAGCTTACACGCTTAAAGCGTTTTTTTACTACATTTTCTAGTTTTTCTATTAGACCTTCTTTCGCTCTATCCTTTTCAGGTTTTTGTTTTTGCTCTTCAGCAAAGCGTTTGTCTAGTAGCTCTAAATCATCTTTACAATGGTCTAGTACATACTGGATAACATACTTTAAGAAAGATTCTGCTAAATCTATGTTGTCTTCTAAATTATTGAAAGCCACTTCAGGCTCTACCATCCAGAATTCGGCTAAGTGTCTTGTAGTATTAGAGTTTTCTGCACGGAATGTAGGTCCAAAAGTATAGACTCTCCCAAGCCCCATTGCTGCAGTCTCGGCTTCTAGCTGTCCAGATACGGTAAGATTCGTTTTCTTACCAAAGAAATCTTGTGTATAATCTACCTCTCCGTCTTCGTTTTTAGGAACCTTATTAAGGTCAAAGTTGCTCACTCCAAACATTTCTCCAGCACCTTCGGCATCAGCCCCTGTAATGATAGGCGTATTGATGTAGAAAAACTGGTTTTGGTTAAAGAATTGGTGAATGGCAAAACTCACGGCACTTCTCACACGGAACACCGCACCAAACAGATTAGTTCTGAAACGAAGGTGTGCTTGTTCTCTTAGCTTTTCTAGAGTGTGTCTTTTAGGCTGAAGTATGGTAGATTGTAATTCTTCGGATAGGTTTTCTCCTAGTAATTCTATTTTTTTAGCAATAATCTCTACCGACTGCCCCGCCCCTTGGCTTTCTACCACTTCGCCTGTTACTTTTAGCGATGAAGCGGTGTGGATATTTTTAATAATCTCATCATCAAACTTCTCAAAATCTACTACGATCTGGAGGTTGTTAAGCGTAGAACCGTCATTAAGAGCAATAAACCTGTTTGAACGGAATGCTCTTACCCAACCTTCTATGGTAATGTCGTGATGAAGAATAGTTTTATAGTTTGATAAAATATCTTTTATAGTTTGTTTTTCCATTGTATAATATGCTGTTTAGGTGCAAAGATAAAAAAAAGGTTTCATTCTAGGAGGGTTTAAAAATGACAAATCTCCATTTAGAAAATTGGGGTAATGCTTTCATAATAAAAAGCCTTCCCTTGTCTTGTGGGGAAGGCTTTAGTATCGTTTCTTAACGGAGTTTATTACAGCTCTACTTTGAATCTTTCAAATGCTGCTTTATCTAACATCTCTCTATCATCAGGGTGAGCAATTTCTATAAGCGCTTTAGCTCTTTCTCTAAGGCTCTTTCCGTAAAGGTACGCCGTACCATATTCTGTAATCACATAGTGGATATGCCCTCTTGTAGTTACCACACCAGCCCCTGGTTTTAGTAGAGGAACAATTCTAGGCACCCCTTTTTTAGTACGAGAAGAAATGGCGATGATAGGCTTACCACCTTCACTTAGAGCGGCTCCTCTCATAAAGTCCATCTGTCCACCAATACCACTGAATTGGTAAGTCCCAATAGAGTCGGCACAAACTTGCCCTGTTAAATCTACCTCTATGGCAGAGTTAATCGCCGTCATTTTTTGGTTCTTCATAATTTCGATAGGGTGGTTCACCTTTAATACATCTAGGAACGCAATAGACGGGTTGTCATTGATGAAGTCATACAATCTTTTAGTACCGAAGCAGAAACTTGTAATGGTGCGGTTCTCGTGAGCTCCTTTGTATTTGTTATTGATGACATCATTCTTAATTAAATCTATTACCCCATCACTCAACATTTCTGTGTGTATCCCTAAATCTTTATGGTTGGCAAGGCACTGTAATACCGCATCTGGTATAGTACCTATCCCCATTTGTAGGGTAGATCTGTCGTCTATAAGCTCGGCAACATTCTTTCCTATTTGGCGTTCTACATCGGTTACTTTAGAGCCATAGTCTATGGTTAAAAGCTCCTCTTCGTGCCAAATCATTTTGTCTATCCTTTGTACATGTATCATACCATCTCCGTGGGTTCTTGGCATTTTAGGGTTTACCACTGCAATAATGCTCTTGGCACTATCTATGGCACTTCTAGCCACATCTATAGAAGTCCCTAAAGTACAGTAGCCGTGCACATCAGGAGGTGATACCGTAACGATAGCCACATCTAGCGGAAGCACCTTATTTTTGAACAACAACGGAATTTCACTCAAGAACACAGGAACAAAATCTCCTCTCCCGCAGTTTACCGCTTCTCTTACTGGCGTAGATACGAATAAAGACTTAATGTAGAAGCTGTCTTTGTACTGTGGCTTTGCAATCTCCATATTCCCTTGTTGGGTGATGGAAACCACCTCTACATTTCTAAGTCTATCGGCTTGTCTTGCCATTTCATCTATAAGAACATTGGGGGTACAGGCACTACCGTGCAAAAATACACGGTCGCCACTTTTAACGATAGATATAGCCTCTTCGGCTGATACATAATGATGCATTGTATATTATATTTTTAGTTTAAACTTTAGTTATTTTCATCTTCTAGCCAACTGGTTTTGTAGCTGGTGTCTTCTACTTTAATGGCTTCCTCTGTAATCTTAAGCGGACGGAATGGGTCCACCATTACAGCGTACTCTTCGGTGGATTTTTTACCTATGCTTCGCTCCATAGCTCCAGGGTGAGGCCCATGTACAATACCGCCTGGGTGTAGGGTGAAATCCATTAAATCAATATGGTTTCTACTCATAAAGTCGCCTTCGGTGTAGAAGAGTACCTCATCGCTATCGATGTTAGAGTGGTTGTAAGGAGCAGGTATGGCGTCTGGGTGGTAGTCGTAAAGCCTTGCCACAAAAGAGCAAACCACAAAGTTATGCCCTTCAAAGTTCTGATGTACTGGTGGCGGCTGGTGGATACGCCCCGTGATAGGCTCAAAGTTTTTGATGTTGAACTTATACGGATAAAAATAGCCGTCCCAACCTACCACATCAAATGGGTGTGTGGCATAGATAAAATCGGTGATGTGATTTTCTTTCTTTACTTTAATAAGGAAATCTCCCTTTTCATCTATAGGTGGTACAAAAGTAGGGGCTATGATGTCTCTCTCGCAGAACGGCGAATGCTCTAGCAACTGCCCAAACTCATTGCGGTAGCGTTTAGGCGTATAGATAGGGGAGTGGCTTTCTAAAAAGAAGAGTACCGTGTCTTCTGTTTCAAAAGAGATTTGGTAAATCGTCCCTCTAGGGATAATAAGATAGTCGCCTACGGAAAAATCTAAATTCCCTACAAAGGTTTTAAGAACCCCTTTACCTTGATGCACAAACAACAGCTCATCGCACTCTGCATTTTTGTAGAAATAGTCCATAGACTGTTGGGGCTTGGCAAGTCCCATTTTAAGGTCGTTATTAAGGAGTAATACCTTTCTACTGTCTAGGAAATCTTTTTCGGGAGTTACATTCATCCCCTTAAACATTCTAGGGGTAATGTTTTTCTCTACCGCTATTTTGGGCGATACATCTTTAGGAGCTCCTATAGATTTAATTTGAGTGGGTCTGTGGATATGGTATAATAAAGAAGCTATCCCATGAAACCCTTCTGTACCAAAAAGCTGTTCGTAATAGAACTGCCCTTCTTTAGATTTAAAAACGGTGTGTCTTTTTTGTGGAATGTCTCCTAGCTGGATGTATCTCATTGCTACTGTTTTCAGAATTTACTCCAAAAATACGCAAAAATACCGAAACCTAGTGGGTTTTTAAGTGGCAAAATAAGGGAAGAGGTTTAGGCTAAGACCAAAAACTTTTGCAAAAACTTGCACACTTCTGCAAAAGGTTATAAGTTTGCCCTAGTTTTATGACACGCAATATCAGTAACATACAAACAAGTGTAAAAAAGTGCCCCAATTATTTGGTAGTTCCAAATAATTGTGTAAACACACACACACACACACACACAGATAGTTTCGTGGGTATGCGTCCGACTATTTAGAAAATTCTTTAGACTTTTACCGTTAAACCAAAATACCGTTCCGCCAACTTTTGTTGGGGGCTTTTTTCGTTTACACCATTCTAATTTTAGCTTTCATACATACTTGCTAAAAGCACCATTGTTTTGTCTCATAACATGGTCGTTCTTGTTGGGTGCTTTTAGTGTTCAGGGGGAGCGTTACGCTCTTTCTGTTTTAGCCTTCCTCCTCGTTTTGTGTGTGTTGAGAGGGGGGAGGCGTTTTTTTAGGTTAGAGGTGAGATATGAGAGTTTAGAACTTAGTACAGCCTCATCAACCTTTAAACCGAACCTCCAACCTCTAAAATCCAATCTCTAACCTCTATAATCTTAAACAATTAAATATCAACAATTTTAAATTAAATATTATGAAAACAAAGACTACAAAATTAAGTGTATGTGCCTTTTTAGGTTTAGGTTTAATGGCTTATGGTCAGTATGACGGTAAAGTAGGCATCAATGAATCTCAGCCCAAAGCCACTTTGGAAATAAAACCGAATACGGCTAACAGTCTAAGCACAGCTTCTACTGTAGAAGGGGTGCTAATTCCTAGGGTCAGCCGTTTGAGGGCTGCCAACATGGGGACTGGTGTAGCAGAATCTACTTTGCTTTACATTAGCTCTGTGGCAGATGGTACTGCTTCGGGCACCACGGCTAATGTAGATGCTACGGGCTTTTACTTCTTTAAAGGAGGGGTTTGGGTAAAGTTGGGAGCAGAAGCTACTAGTAGCACAGGAGGAGCTACGCTACAATCTATTACTGGTAATATTAGAGAAGTAGCACATGCTAATATTGCAGAATGGAGCGTGCCTAATACTTTTGCTTTAGCACAAACTGGAGACCAGCAAATAGCCCTTCCAGACCCTAAAAAATATATAGGTAAAATAATTTCTGTAAACAATCAGCACAATACTGCATTAGCTTACTCTGGAACCAATCAGCCTAAGAATGTTAACGCTTTGGCTTCTGGCAAAGCCCATATCCTCATGGCAGGATTACAAGATCCAAACGATGAAAATAGTGCTATTTGGTACCTTATCGGCGGTAGCTACTAGCCTAAAATTATCTTAAACTATATCGTTATGAACAAAATCATTTTACTAGGGCTATTAGCTTTTTTTACAGCTAATGCCCAAATTCAAGTTCAAAATCAATCTGCTAATACTATAGGAGGAGAAAATCCCTTTATGGACGCTTCCTACTTTAACCAATTTTCTAATACTCTAGGAAAGGGGTTGTATTTTCCTACTACCAATCTAACCACTTGGGAATTTAAACTCTCCTCAATTGACCCAGGTAAGTTTTCTAACTACTTTGATGGTATGGTGGTGTATAACTCGGGAACAGGGCTTACGGTATCTAATACCGGTAAAGGTGGCAAACAAGTGAGTGTAAGCCCAGGGTTCTACTATTTTAAAAACCCTAACCAAACTTTTCCTACAGGCAGTGTTGCTAATGGGGAATGGGTAAGATTGAGTAGTGACGGAGGGGTATCTACTAATCTCTACACCGCAGATGGCACTCTAGCAGGTAACAGAACGGTAACTCTAGAGGCTAATAATCTAGTATTTAAGGGAGCAGGGAATATAGGGATTGGTACTGATGCCCCAACTACTAAGCTAGATGTGGCTGGAGGGGTAAGAATAGCAGACGGTACCCAAGGTGAGAATAAAGTTTTGGTGTCAGATGCAACTGGAAAAGCCAGTTGGAAAATAATAAACCAAGTACAGAATATTAGTGTAACTTCTACAATTGACCCTAATGTACTAGGATATTTTCCTGACCCTACTAAAACAGTATATACAGCGGCAAGTAGTGTGACTTATAACGGTAAGACTGCTACAAAAGGTCCCCATTTATTAAATTATATAGATCCGTATGGTAACTATCACTCCTACACTACTTATATATCGCCTAATAATATCACATGGTATGAGGCTTATAATATGGCTAAAAACTTAGGAGGGTATTTAGCAACGTTTACAAGTGATGAAGAATGGAAAATTGTTGAAATGGGACTTTTAAATAATAATACCACATTCAATACAGTAGGGGCTTGGATAGGTATGGTAAAATACAGCTGGTATGCCGGTTCGGCATTACAACCCAATCCGGAAATGAAATGGATTACGGGAGAGCAACCTTTTCATGACTATGCTTCGGGTGGTACTTCTGCTGTAAGAAAATCGAATTGGTTTAATACTGGAGAAGTAGGAGGTGGTGTGGAACCAAATAATGATGCCGGTAATGAAGGTTTTGTCCATACATGGCCTAAAGATATAGGGTTCACCAAAACCTATAATGGCTATACTTCTTTACATCCATGGAATGATATTCCTGCAAATCCAGATAATGTAATTGACAGAGCCAATGTAAAAGCCTTTATTATAGAATTTATAGGCCGTCCCTAAAAATTTCAAAACTTATATATTATGAACACTTTAAAAGCATGGTTGCGTCCCAACCTACTCACCAAAGACGACCCTAACGATTTTGTAGCCGTGCCACTTCTAGGTGGTAGCCTCGGCATCACAGAAATCATAGATGCCCTCAAAAAAGAGGGTATGGAGATACAAACCGAAACGGCGGTAGATATTATCACTCGCTTTAACCGCAAAGCCTCAGAGTTGGTACTCAACGGCTATAGTGTAAATACAGGGCTGGTGTATATGCGTCCTGCCATTAAGGGCGTATTTTACGACAAGACTTGGGATAAGGAGAAGCACTCCGTATATGTCAATGTCAATCAAGGCACCGACCTAAGAAAAGCTGCCAACGATACCAAGGTAGAAATCCTAGGCGAGCAGTCCAGCCCAATGAGTGTGTTCAGCATTACCGACAAAGCCACAGGCAAAGCAGATGGTACACTCACCAAAGGCAAGAATGCCGAAATCAAAGGTACTTACATTAAAATAGATGGGGACAACCCTAAAAACGGTATTGTCTTTAAAAACTTAGACACTCAGCAAGAAGTGAAACTCTCAGCAGAGCATATTGTCCTTAATGAGCCGTCAAGGTTACTCATTCTCGTTCCTACAGATTTAGAAGCGGGTAACTATGAACTCAGCATCACCACGCAAAGCAGTAAAGGCACTACCTTACTGAAAGAACCCCGAACCGAAACACTAAGCACGCCTATTACTATTGTGTAGTGTGTTTTTGGCACTTCTAAATAAAGACCGCCCTTCCTTAATGCTAAGGAAGGGCGGTCGCTTTATAAGAGGAAGACACTTCACTGCCTAAGGCGAAGGCTCTTCTCTCGGTAAGGAGAAGAGCCTTCCCTCGTACGAGGGAACCGACTTCGCCTGTACTAAGGAAGTGAGGTATTTTCTGTAATAGAATAAATAGGAAGCAAAATCCCTGCTCTGTACCGTACAGAGCAGGGATTTTTTTATGCCCTTAGGTGTTGTGAATACCCTTCAGAATGATGGCAGTCCCAACACTAGTAAAATAATAACGATATGAGAAATTGTTGTGAATACCCTTCAAATGCTTATGCATTCACAAACTCCGCTGAAAATATAACGAAGCGTGAGCTAAAATGAGAGCAGTCCCAACACAACAGCAATGCAAGAAAGTATAGGAAATGTTGTGAGTACCCTTCAAATGTTACGCATTCACGAACTCCGCTGAAACAACAACAAAGTCGTGAGTAAAATGAGAGCAGTCCCAACTTCGAGGGCGATTAGCTGGACTTAATCGGCGTTGTGAATACCCTTCAAATGCTTAAGTATTCACGAACTCCGCTGAAAATATAACGAAGCTGTGAGTAAAATGAGAGTAGTCCCAACAGACCTAGCAGATGACGGTAAACTAAACGGGTTGTGAGTACCCTTCAAATGTTACGCATTCACGAACTCCGCTGAAAACTTACAACAAAGCTGTGAGCTAAACTGAGAGCAGTCCCAACTTTCTGTGTTTTGTGCTGTAGCCTTAATATGTTGTTAATACCCTTCAAATGCTACGCATTCACGAACTCCGCTGAAACAACAACAAAGCTTGTGAGCTAAACTGAGAGCAGTCCCAACACTCACAACAACTTAAAATACCAAAATAAAGTTGTGAATACCCTTCAAATGTTATGCATTCACGAACTCTGCTGAAAACGACAACAAAGTTGTGAGCTAAACTGAGAGCAGTCCCAACAATCAGACTTAGCAGATACTCGTGAAAAAAGTTGTGAGTACCCTTCAAATGTTACGCATTCACGAACTCCGCTGAAAATACAACGAAGCTGTGAGCTAAAATGAGAGCAGTCCCAACTTGGACGAATAATACGCCATTGTTTAACTCGTTGTGAATACCCTTCAAATGCTATGCATTCACGAACTCCGCTGAAACTACAACAAAGCTGTGAGCTAAAATGAGAGCAGTCCCAACGGAAGGTAGAATTGAATGTTTTCATGATCTGTTGTGAATACCCTTCAAAGTGAGAGCAGTCCCAACATAGCAGTAGAACCATCAAACGCTGTGGCTGTTGTGAATACCCTTCAAAGTGAGAGCAGTCCCAACCGGCAACAAAAGAAGGAGAAGAACAAAGCAGTTGTGAATACCCTTCAAAGTGAGAGCAGTCCCAACAGCAACATATACGAAAATCCAGAAATCTTAGTTGTGAATACCCTTCAAAGTGAGAGCAGTCCCAACTGTGCTTCCTACAACGAGTAGCGTTCCTTTGTTGTGAATACCCTTCAAAGTGAGAGCAGTCCCAACTTAACTAAGTTACCTAGAAGTATAAATGAAGTTGTGAATACCCTTCAAAATGAGAGCAGTCCCAACTCTGCATCTACGAAGGTGATGAGGAAAAGGGTTGTGAATACCCTTCAAAATGAGAGCAGTCCCAACCAATAGGACCTATTATATTTACAACAACAGGTTGTGAATACCCTTCAAAATGAGAGCAGTCCCAACATTTTGAAAATATAGAGGCGATAAGCCTTTGTTGTGAATACCCTTCAAAATGAGAGCAGTCCCAACTAAGAACTTTGTAGATGAAAGTGGTAATCTGTTGTGAATACCCTTCAAACTGAGAGCAGTCCCAACATTCTAAAAGGTACAGAGAATGAAGCTAAAGTTGTGAATACCCTTCAAACTGAGAGCAATCCCAACTCAACCAATTTAATCTGCAACTCTGAAATGGTTGTGAATACCCTTCAAACTGAGAGCAGTCCCAACTGATAGGAATATTTCTTATTCTATTTTTTAGTTGTGAATACCCTTCAAAATGAGAGCAGTCCCAACTCACAAACGGAAAAATATGTTTATTCCGTTGGTTGTGAATACCCTTCAAAATGAGAGCAGTCCCAACTTAGGAGCAAATAAGCTGTATTTATTGGTGTTGTGAATACCCTTCAAATGCTGTGCATTATTGTTATGATAGGGTATTGTCTTTTTTGGGTGCTTGTTTTATCTCGATGTTTCAAAGAACGCTTTTCTTTACAACGCTTTTAAATCGCGTTGTTCTATTTTTAGGCATTGCCTAATGCTTTGGCTCAACTTATGATGCAGCACCTTCATTCTGGTAGCCGCCTCTTCGTTTTTTAGTCGGAACTCCGCCTCGGTGCTGTTTTGCTCTGCAAGTAGGAGCTTATGAACGATACTACGGTACTCAAAAAACTTTTTGGTGACTTCCTCAGATAAGAAGAGCCCACAGCCCTCCCCATAAAATAGTTCTGGGAGCTCCCTTAGAAAGGCTTGGGCATTGGCTCGGTTAATATAATGAATTTTATCCTTTTGCCCTTTGGGAACTTCCCATTTTAAGAGGTTTTTGGGGTTGTCTTGGTCGGTCATATACGCCAGCAGACGGTACATCTGCTTATGGGCATGGAGTATATCCTCGTACTTTTGGCGTTCAATGTTGCCCTTAAGCTCTTGCCTAATCTTACGGGACAACACAATGGTAGATACAATGGCAGACACAATGACGGCAATGGTAGGAGTTACTATTTTTAAAACTTCTAATATCCAATACATACTATTCTAAATTTGAGATTTAACAATTTCGCAATATTCACGCAAGACTTTTAGCAATGCTTCGGCAATGCCTAAGCCGTCTTTTTCTTCGGTGGTTGGCTGGGCAACCGTAAAGAGCGGAATAGGAGCGTGGAGGGCTTCCTTGTAAAAAGGGTATTGGTTATGGCAGAAGGCATTGCGTACCGAGGCGATAAAGGCGATATGCTCGTCCGTAACCATGGATGAAGCAGCATACTCTTTCTTCCATTCTTCCAATAATGCACGAAACTCATTCTCTAAACTGGAGAGACTGGTGTGTTTGTTCAGTAGTTTCTCTTCCAAGCTCAGGGTTTCTTTAAAGGCATCTACCCTTAGCGATTGGTAAATCTCCAACTCCCGCCTTAATCTGAGCTGACTAATCGGGTGCTTTTGGGTATCGTTCTCCTCTTTGATAAAGCTAAACAAACCGTTAAGACGGCGGTCTTTTACCAAGGCTTTAAAGTTCCCCATTTTAAGGGCTTTGGTATGCTCTTCTCGGATATAGACGGTTCTTATCGGTGTTTTATGGTATTGTACTTCCCCAAATGCAGTGGCAGGATAGACTTTTACAGGCAACACCATAGGCAAGGTTTGGTTCAGCGGATTGAGCTTGGCGTCTGCTTCCTGAACATTGACCGCCAAGTTCTCTAATTTGAGCTGGTGGTAGTTCAGATTCAGTTCTTTAAAGTGATTTTTTGTCAGCTCTAAGGTCATCAGCCAAAGCATAACATCTTGGTTTCTGTAGAGCCTAAGTTTCTTCTCCAAATGTTGCCAGCGTTTGTAGAGGAGGTAGTCTTTCCATCGGTCAGAAGTATGCAACTCCAGCCTCTGAGACTCCGTAGGGCTTTGGGGTTTGTTCTGTTGCCAATATTCGTAGTGTTCTTCCCTCTTTAGCAGCGGTGCCTTGGCTTCTAACTTGTACGAAAGGTTGTAAAAACTCTGGTGCTTGTCTTGGTACTTTTCCTTAAAGTACAGTGTAATGGCTCTGGAGATAAAGCCTACTCTGCCGTGTTTTTTAATCTCCTTTCTAATAGGTTTGGATAGCATGAGGTCTTCCGAAAGGGTCTCTCTAATCGCTTCGGTAAACAGCCCTCTTGGCAGACTAATGCCCCCTTGTTCCCAACCTTTAACCAGATTTTTTCTATTCTCTTTCGGTATTTTAAGAAGTAGGCAGTACTGGTACGGCTCCCAAGGTTGGTTTTTGATAGCTTCTAAGAATTTTTCTCTTTGTTCCAGATACTGTTGGTAAAAGTCCACCAGATTCCTACACGCTTTCCAATTGAATTTATTTAGGAACGGGTGCGGGTTGGTATTTCCGATGAGGTTGGTTTGCTTAAAGTAGCCTTCTAGTCTGTTCTTTTCGCCTCCGTACAAGGCTAATGCTCTTCGGATAAACCAAAATTCCGTGCTGTTGGCTTTACTGCTCTTTATAGGTTGGTTTTGAGCATCGTAAGCCACAGGCTGAAATCGCATAAAGTCTTTCACCAGCCAATCAGCCAATACGCCTGTCTTGATGAGCTTTTCTCGTCTCTTTCCGAGCTTTGGAGAGCTTTTTAGTTTGGTGTTGAGGCGGTGGGAGAGCAGCTTGGTTTCGGCTATTAGTTTTTCTATTTTGATTTTGGCTTTTTCCGAAAGGTCGGGTTGTTTATTTTGCAGTAAGCCCAACATTTGTTTTGGAAAGGCGCCTAAAGGAAGGCGACCTTGGTTGGCTTTTTCTAAATCTTCAATCGTGTTGATGCGTTCTTCTTCAAAGTCTTTGTAAATCCTTTGGATATGTCTAACGGTTTCCTTCAACAAGTCTTCCGATTTACCAGTTAAATGCTGGTAGAACATCAGAGGTAACAATTCGTGGACACTGATAAAAGCATGAGCTACAAAACCGGAATTATAGGGATATTTGGCTATGCGGTTGGCACCGTCTTTTATCTCCAACGAAGGGTACAACTCTTTAGAAGTTCCTAAGCGGAAGCCGATTTTGTTATCGGTAATGTGGTAGTGCGGAGTGGTTTTACTAATAAATGGCTGATTGGAAGTCTCTTTATAGTCAAGGTCTTTGGTGAGAGCCTTCCACTCTTGAGGACGATTTATCTCTGTGAAATCTTGTAGCCTACCGAAGCTCAATAGGGTTCGGGTCAGGTGGCGTTTCTCTTGTTCATCGCCTATTTTCTTGTCGTAAATACAGTAATGGTAAGTGCCTAAATCCACTTGAAACCTTATGGACTTAAAAGACTCATTGAGGTCTAAATAGCGTAGAGCAAAATAAGGGAAACGGTCTTGATGTCTGATCAAGGTATCTTTAAAAGGGTTTTGTTCTTCCTCAATTTCGTCCAAAAAGCCATCAGCTTCTACCTGAAAATGTTTTTTATTCTCTTCGGAGAGTTTTTCATAGAGCAGTTTAGGGCAACGGCTCAGTTCAGAAAGCATATCCAAGAGCATTTGGTTATGGTCGTATCGGCTCTCTAACCTTAATTTAGGAAGGAGTATGCGGCTTCTGCAAAACACTTCGGTGGTCATTTTTTCTCTTTGTTTATGACTGGCTTTAAAACCACTGACTTTTTTCAGCATCCAGTAGGCATCGCGTTTATCCAAAAATAGATTAGTGAAAAACAATAGCCCTGATTCTGTAAAAAAGCCGTCTTTTTCGAAGCGGTAGCGGTTGAAGTCAGGGTTGTCTTGCTTGTTTTTACCTTTTCTGTTTAGATGGGCAAAGTCCCGAGTGAGGTTGACGGTAAAGTGGGCTTTGTAGTCCTCTTTTACCATTCGTAAAGAAGCATCAAAGGCTTTGTAAAGATGTTTAAAAATATCTTTTTCTGCATCGGGTTTTTTGTGTTTGTAGTGGCTATAGTAGTTCCTAAGACTGTGGAGTTGATTTACAAGGATTTCCAACGCCTCAATCAATTTGCTTGGATTAAGAGCCTCGGCTTGAGATTGGGCTTCGCTTTCTTTCTCTTTCTGCTGCTCTTTTTGGTGCCCCTTCTTTTTTCCCTCTTTTTTAGGAGGGTGGTAGCACATTGCCGTCAGGAACGGGAAGTGTTTTAGGATAAGTTCCGTTAGTTGGCTCTTTTTGAGTAAATCGTGGTCGTTGTTGAGTATGTTATTCCATGTCTCACAGACAACATCTACGATTTTGTCATCATTTGAAGGGGTCTTAAGCCCCAACTGTTCGTTGATATGGCAGATGGTGATAAAAGCATTATGCCTTGCAATGTTAAGGAAGGCTCCCCAAAAGAACTTGTGTTTCAGTGTGTAAACATTCGGTAGTAAAGGTTTTTCCATAGTTATCTATTTAGTTGCCTAAAGTTAATTATTTTTTCAAAACTTCTATTGTGATTAATATATCTCATCGCCAAAACATAAAAGCACAAAACGAAAGTTCTGTGCTTTTATATTACTTGATGTTATTTATTCTAGTGTTTTCCAAAAGCACCGTAGTAAGCCGCTCCTGTAAGAATGGCGTTCTCATTCTTTAGAAGATAGATAGGGGTACTTTTTAAGATGTTTTCCATTTTGTCGCTAATCACAAAAGTTTGGTAGAAACTTGGCATTTTGAGTAGTGCTTCTATCTTTACCGCAAGGCTTCCTGCTAAAATAAGCCCTCCTGTTGCTTTTAGTTTTAGAACGAGGTTACTCGCTTCTCTAGCAATGAAATCAACATACGCCTCTACGGTTAAAGCACAAGCTCTGTTTTCGCCATTGAGTGCCGCATCTATGATGACTTCGTGGCAGTCCCCTTTCTCTAGTTTTTGTGTAAGCCATTCTGGTTCTTCTTGTCGTCTCATATCTCTTACAAAACGATACACATTGAATAATCCCTCATGAGATAACACTGACTCCCAACTTACGATGCCGTGTATCGCCTTTAAAAAACGATAAAGCTCTAGTTCGTCTTCTGCTCTAGGAGAAAATTCGGAGTGCCCACCTTCGGTTGCAAAAGGGCGTAAACATTCTCCGTCCCAGAACATACCTGCTTCGCCTAAACCTCTCCCAGGAGCTAAAATAGCTACATTACCTTTAGTAGTGCTGCTGTTCTTGTGTAGGGTGCAGAAGTCTTTATCTTCCGTACCTTTAAGTCCGTAGGCCATTGCTTCTAAGTCGTTGATAAGCGTAATGTGTTCTACTTCGGTTCTACTTCTAATGAGTTCTATATCTAAATCAAAAGGAAGGTTTTCGGTAGTGCATTTGCCATTTAAAACAGGACCTGGTACTGCTATAGAAATTCTAGAGGGTTTGCTTAAACCATACTCTTCTAAGAAAAGGTTTAGAATATCACTAAAAAGCCCAAAATCTTGGGTATTGTACTCTTTTTTAGCTTTTAATTCTAATTTTCCGTTCTCAGAAACATAGTAGCCTAAGGTAGTGTCCTTCTGTTTTACATCGGTCGCAACGAGGCTTATGTTTTGGTTTTCAGTTGATTTTTCTCCAGGTAAATGGAGCGGGAATTTATTTTGAAAAGGCATATCTAATATGTTTTAAGTGAGGTTTCAAATATAACAGAATATTTTGTTTTATGAAAATAAAAGTAAGAGGACTAATTTTCAGTATTGTAAGTTGGTGCTAATAGCACTGTTTTATATGATTTTTGTGTAAATTTGCCAACGATTGTAATTTAGATAGTATATATAATGACTTCACAGCAGATAAGACAGGCTTTTTTAGATTTTTTTAAAAGTAAAGAACACCTTATAGTGCCTTCCGCACCAATAGTATTGAAAGACGACCCTACACTGATGTTTTCTAATTCTGGAATGACGCAGTTTAAGGATTATTTTTTAGGCTACAAAACACCTAAAGCTCCTAGAATTGCAGATACACAAAAATGTTTGCGTGTGTCTGGGAAGCATAACGACTTAGACGATGTGGGGAGAGATACCTACCACCACACAATGTTTGAAATGCTAGGCAACTGGTCTTTTGGAAACTACTTTAAAAAAGAGGCAATTGTTTTTGCGTGGGAGCTACTTACGGAGGTTTATAAAATCCCAAAGGAAAACTTATATGTTACCATTTTTGAAGGTGATGCTACCGAAAATCTAGAGAGAGACCAAGAGGCGTACAACTGCTGGAAGTCTTACATTGCTGAAGATAGAATTCTTAACGGAAATAAAAAGGATAACTTTTGGGAAATGGGCGAATCTGGACCTTGTGGACCTTGCTCGGAAATTCATATTGATTTAAGAAGCGAGGAAGAAAAGTCCAAAGTTTCAGGTAAAGATTTGGTGAACCAAGACCATCCGCAGGTTGTAGAAGTATGGAACCTCGTATTTATGGAGTTTAACCGCAAAGCTGATGGTAGCTTAGAGAAACTTCCTGCTCAACATGTAGATACAGGTATGGGCTTCGAAAGGTTATGTATGGCACTACAAGGTAAAACTTCTAATTATGATACTGATGTCTTCACGCCTTTAATTGCTAAAGTAGAGCAACTTTCTCAAAAAAAGTACGAAGGCTTATTAGACAATGAGAAAGATATTGCAATAAGAGTGGTAGTGGACCATATCCGTGCGGTATCTTTTGCTATTGCTGACGGTCAGTTGCCGTCTAATACGGGGGCAGGCTATGTTATCAGAAGAATTTTACGCCGTGCCATTTCTTACTCGTACCGTTTCTTAGATATGAAAGAGGTGTTCTTGTACGAACTTGTGGCAGTGCTTAAAAATCAAATGGGAGCATTTTTCCCAGAGATAGAAAAGCAAGAGAAACTGGTTACAGAAGTGATTAAGGAGGAGGAAAACTCATTCCTTAAAACCATAGAACACGGCTTAGTAAGGTTAGAAAATATTATTCAAGAAACGCTTAAAAAGGGTGAAAAGACTTTACCTGGAGCAGAAGTTTTTGAGCTGTATGATACTTATGGTTTCCCTGCGGATTTGTCTAGAATTATAGCAGAGGAAAAAGGACTTACCGTAGATGAAAAGGGCTTTGATGAGGAAATGGAGAAACAAAAGCAGCGTTCTAAAAAGTCTTCGGCTCAGAAAGTGTACGATTGGGTTACTTTAAAAGATGAAACGGAGTCTTTTGTAGGTTATGACCAGTTAGAACATAAGGTGTTCATCACGAGGTACCGAAAACTGGAAAATAAAGACGGTGTATTCTACCAAGTGGTGTTTAACCAAACACCGTTCTATGCAGAAGGTGGGGGACAAGTAGGAGATAAAGGTTATATAGAAAGTGAGGAAGGTCAGTTTGAAGTATTAGACACCAAAAAGGAGAATAACCTTAATATTTCCCTTATTAAAGATTTGCCACAAGCACCAGAGAAAGAGTTTACAGCGGTTGTGGATAGCAGATTGCGTAGAAATACACAAGCTAACCACTCTGCTACACACCTTTTACACGAGGCTCTTAGAGAAGTTCTAGGAACTCATGTGGAGCAGAAAGGTTCTTTTGTGGGAGCAGATTATTTGAGATTTGATTTTTCTCACTTCAGTAAAATGTCCGATGAGGAGATTGCTTTAGTGGAAGAAAAAGTAAACGCTAAAATTAAAGAGAATATTAGCTTACAAGAGTACAGAAATATCCCAATACAGGAAGCTCTAGACAAAGGAGCAATGGCTCTTTTTGGAGAGAAATATGGAGATAATGTCAGAATGATTCAGTTTGGAAGTTCTAAAGAATTGTGTGGTGGTACTCACGCTAAATCTACAAGTGAGATAGGTTTGTTCAAAATTGTTTCCGAAAGTTCTACTGCGGCAGGTATTCGTAGGATAGAGGCTATCTCTTCCGAAAAAGCAAATGCCTATTTTAAAGAGTTGGAGGAGCAAATGACTCAACTGTCTCTTGCATTAAAAACTAAAGATGTTCAGAAATCAGTAGAAAAGTTGTTGGAGGAAAATCAGAAGTTGAAATCAGAATTAGAAGCTATCAAAAAAGAGTTAGCTAAAAATGAAACGGCAGATTGGAAAAATCAGTTTGTTTCTAAAGAGGGTAAGAATCTATTAGTGAAAATGACTTCTCTAGATGCAGCATCAGTTAAAGATATTGTATTTCAGCTTAAAAAAGAGGTGCCTACTTCAGTAATAGTTATCCTTTCTGATGCTAACGATAAGCCGATGATAAGCGTGGGTGTTTCTGACGATTTAGGTGATAGCTATAATGCAGGAGTTATAGTGAAAGAGTTGGCTAAAGAGATACAAGGTGGTGGCGGTGGTAACCCAGGATTTGCCACAGCAGGTGGTAAAAACCTAGAAGGTTTACCAAAGGCCTACGAAAAAGCTCAAAGTTTATAAAAAACAAAAAGGATTGTTCTCTAAGAACAATCCTTTTTTAATTATAGGTATAAAAAAACAGCTAATTAGTTTTAGCTGTTTTTTTGTGTTTTATCTTATTTGGTAAGAGCTTGTTTGTTCCAATCTACATCAAATTGGCAAGATTTGTAACGCCCATCAATAGATATGAAAGTATCTGGTAGTTTTTCAACAATCCATTTCTCCATAACTTTACCCTTTTTTTGTTCTAAGGCGTAGTTTTTAATTCTCTCGTAGTCAGAAGTTAAGTCAAGTGAGTGTGCAGGGATTTCCTCTAAAACTTTAACGATGCTTACCACTTTTTTATCTCTATCTGCTACATCTTCAAACGCCTCTGTAATATCTCCTACCTTTAATCCCACAATCTGGTAGCTGTAATTTGCAGGAAGGTGCAGTTTTTCTAGTCTGTCAGAACCTCCAGGTGTAGAAATAACTCCAGCGTTAAATTTGGTAGCTTTGTCATCAGAGTATTTGTAAGCCGCTTCTTTAAAGGTAATTTTACCGTCTTCTATTTGCTTTCTTATTTCATTTAGTTCTTTCTTAGCTGCAGCTATTTCTTCCGTGTTAGGTTCTGCTTTTAGTAGTATATGTCTAGCATCATAGAATTTACCACTTTTCTTAATAAGCTGTATAAGGTGATACCCAAACTCAGACTCTATAGGTTTAGAAAGTTCGCCTTCTTGTAAATTGAGAGCAGCGGCTTCAAAAGCTTTTACCATAGCTCCCTTTGCGATGTTTTTGTATAGACCTCCAGTAGCAGCAGACCCTGGGTCTTCGGAATATATCCTTGCCATTTTTTCAAAACTTTCACCGCCTTCTATATCTTTCTTGATTTGGTTAAGTTTATCAATTAATTTTTGCTGATGCTCCTTTGTTAATTTAGGATAAAGTGTAATCTTTGCTAACGAAATTTCGTCTTTCACCATAGGAAGTTGCCCTTTATAGATGTTGTAGAAGTCGGTAACTTCGTTTGGTGTGATGTTAACACCGCTAGTAATTCTTTGATATTTAGCTTGTCCGTAATATTGGTCAGTATCAATTTGCTCTATTGCAGACTTCATCTCAAATGAATTTCTGAATTTGTAAGCTGCTAGAAGCTCCTTTTCTGACGGGAATTGTGCTAAAAGTTCGTTATACTTGGCTTCTGCCTGTTGCTTAATAGCTTCAGAGTGATTTTCTATTAAGGTGTCTTTCTTTGCTTCGTAGATGAGTAACTTATTGCTTAATACTTTTTCCAAGAACTCACATCTATTAGCCGTTTGTGCCCCTTGCTGACGAGCATAATTCTCTTGCTGTTCTATATCTGATTCTAAAACTATTTCGTTGCCTACTACTGCGGCTATCCCGTCCACTAAGTCCCCAGGTTTAAGCTGTGCATGAGCGTTAAACGAAAGTAATGTGATAAAAAAACTCAGTAGGAAGGTAATTTTATGTTTATAGTTCATATTTAATTAAATTTAAAACCTAAGTTGCAAAAATAGAATTATTAAACAATAACTCTTAATATTTTATTATAATTATTTCTTAAAATTTGTAGCTGTTTAAAGTTTTACTTCAAAGGCAGTTAACTTTTTAAATTCTTGTATTCTTTCTTTAAGCATAGTTTCTGATATATTGGCAAGTCTTTCTGTACCGAATTTTTCTACCGTAAAAGAAGCAATAGCAGAACCCATCATTAGAGCGGTTTTCATATTTTCAAAGCTATAATCTTGGGTTTTAGCAAGATATGCGGCAAATCCTCCAGCAAAAGAGTCTCCCGCACCTGTAGGGTCAAACACATCTTCTAAAGGTAAAGCAGGAATTGCAAAGATTTGATTTTTATCAAAGAGTAAAGCTCCGTGTTCTCCTTTTTTAATGATAACGAAATTAGGTCCCATCTTTCGGATTTTCTGAGCGGCTTTTACTAAAGAATATTCTCCAGAAAGTTGTCTAGCCTCTTCGTCGTTAATGCAAATGATGTCTATTTTAGAAATAATGTCTAATAATAAATCCCAAGTATGCTTCATCCAAAAGTTCATAGTGTCTAGGATAACGAGCTTGGGGCGGTTTTTCATTTTGTTAAGAACCGACATTTGTACCGCAGGGTGCAGGTTTCCTAATAGTAAAACCTCTGCCTCTTGAGCTTTTTCTGGGATTTTAGGGTCAAAGTTTTCAAGAACATTCAGTTCTGTAGATACGGTATCTCTAACATTTAAGTCGCTATGATATTTCCCTGACCAAAAGAAGGTTTTTCCGTTAGGGATAATTTCTATTCCATCAATATTGATGTTTTTACGCAGCATCATATCTAATTCTTCTTGAGGGAAATCTCCTCCTACCACAGAAACCAGCCCTACACTAGCCTCCATTACAGAAGCGGCTAATCCTATATAAGTGGCAGCACCACCTAGTGTTTTGTCGGTTTTTCCAAAAGGGGTTTCTATGGCATCAAAAGCAACAGTTCCTACAGCTAAAAGTTTCATTGTTTTTCTGTTTGAATTTTTATAATTATTTCTTCCACTGGAAGGTTTCTATTAAGTGGAGTATATCTGTTTTTATGTATTCTACCGCAGGGGCAAGAGAATCTGGTTTGGGGCGAGAGTTAAAATATAAATTCCCTGTTATAAAATGGTGAGTGCTATCTGTGATAAAAAACTGAATGTTAGATGCAGACTCGCCCTTTAGTTCGTAAAAGTTGCCAAAAACTCTTTTTTCAGGATAGCTAAAAGATTTGGTTTCTATGGCACTGGCCTTTATAGTGTGTTCGTAAACCATTTTTTCAGCCTCTTTTACATGTAACTGAAAGTCGTTTTTTATAGGGAAGTAGGTTAAAAACACATTAGCTTTCATTTTAGGATAGCTGAGGTTAAACCAACATTCTCTCTGTTTAGCTGGTGTTACTTTAGCAAAATCTGAGAACTCAAAAGTATAATTACAAGTATTGTTAAAGGGTTGATAATGTGCTTTGGGATACTCTAAGCGGAGCTCTCCTTTAGGTTTGGGTAAGGTTTCTCCTTTACATCCGATGAGAGTAAAGACCAAGATAATGGAAAGTGTGATAACTTTAAACATTGTGCAAAAATAAAAAATACTTACCAATTAAGGTGGTAAAAATGCTATTTGTTGAAAGTTTTATCAATGTAGTTTTCTAAAGGTTTCGGAAACGATTTTTGCTGCGAACTTTCATAATCCACAAAATTGAAGTTATTATGGTCGTGAGCAAATTGTTCTAATAGCTTAACACTAGGTAAGGTAACAGTAACAAGCTCTATTTCTAAATTTTTGTGTGTGAGTTTGTGTTTAACTGTATTATGGTTGGAGATGTACTCTTTTAAATGTTCAGGTAAAAATTCTGGAAAATCATAAAGGTTTTTCCAGATAGAAGAACGGTCTCGTTTCTTTACGACAAAAAAATCATTGTGATGGATAAAGTAGTATTTTAGTTTTAGGTCTTCGGTTTTTACCTTTTTTATTTTAACAGGGAATTTATCTATTGTCCCTGTATTAAAAGCGATACAATCTTTATTTAAAGGACAAAATCCGCACGAGGGTTGTTTAGGTTTGCAAATGCCAGAGCCTAAGTCCATAATTGCTTGGTTGAAATCCCCAGGGTTATCTTTAGGGATGAAGTCTTTGGTAAGTTCCGAAAAATAATCAAACGCATTAGATTTTGAAATGTCAAAATCATCGGCAAAAAATCTAGAAAAAACACGGTAAAAATTACCATCTATGGCAGGGTAGGGCAACTGATATGATATACTGCAAATAGCAGCGGCGGTATATTTTCCTATACCTTTTAGTTTTAGAATGTCTTTGTGATTGGTAGGGAATGTTCCTCCAAAATCTTGCATAATTTGTCTAGCAGCATATTGTAGATTGATGGCTCTAGAGTAGTAGCCTAAACCTTTCCAGTAGAGGAGTACCTCGTCTGTATCTGCTTCTGCTAAAGATTTTACATCAGGAAATCTGGCTATAAAATTAAGGTAATGCTGAAGCCCTTGCTGTACTTGGGTTTGTTGTAAAATAATCTCACAAATCCAAATATTATAAGGATTTTTAGTAGCTCTCCAAGGTAGGTCTCTAGCGTTTTGCTTGTACCATTGGAGTATTCTAAAGCCAATGTTTAGAAAATCAGGGTTTTGTTTGTTTGTTTTCAAAAATAAGTTATATATTTGCACACCAAAAATAAAAACAAAAAAGGAAATGACAAAAGCAGAATTGGTAAATACCATATCTAACAAGTTGGGTATTGAGAAGAATGACACGCAGAAAGTAATAGAGGCTTTTATGCAAGAGATAAGAGGTTCTCTTTATGAAGGTAACAATGTTTACTTAAGAGGTTTTGGCTCTTTCATTATTAAGACTCGTGCTGCTAAAACAGGAAGAAATATCTCTAAAAATACAGCGATAGAAATTCCTGCACATAATATTCCAGCGTTTAAACCATCTAAATCTTTTGCAGAAAGAGTAAAAACTAAAGTTCCAGTAAAGGATTAAATTCAATTTATTTATTAACATAAAAAATATAAACTATGCCTAGCGGAAAGAAAAGAAAAAGACACAAGGTAGCAACTCACAAGAGAAAGAAGAGAAGAAGACAAAACAGACACAAGAAGAAGAAATAAGTCATAATCTCTTATTAAATATAATATAGTTGATGTTTTATCAAGGTAAAATACATCAACTATATTTTTGTTTAACTATCTAATATAATTTTAGAATGAAAAAAGAACTGCTAATATCTAACGAAGGCGGTGCTTCTAAGATTGCATTGATAGAAGACGGACGCTTATTTGAGCTACACGAACAAGAACAAGAGAGCGATTTTGTTGTAGGAGATATTTTCCTCGGGAAGATTAAAAAGCTAGCCCCTAACCTTAATGCCGCTTTTGTAAATATAGGCTACGATAAAGATGCCTTTTTGCATTATCAGGATTTAGGACCGCAGTATCTTACCTATCGTAAATTTCTCAACGAAACTTTATCTAAACGGAAAAACGATTCAGGTTTAAAGAACTTTCCTATAGAAAAAGCGTTGGATAAAAACGGTATGGTAGATAGCGTTTTGGCTAAGGACGATGTAGTTTTGCTACAAGTTACCAAAGAGCCTATCTCTACCAAAGGAGCTAGAATTTCTACCCAAGTTTCTCTTACGGGGCGTTTTTTAGTATTGATACCATTTGACCAAAAAGTTTCGGTATCAAAGAAAATTAAAGACTCGGCAGAGAGAGAACGCCTAAGAACGCTTATAGAAAGCATCAAGCCAGAAGGTTTCGGTGTAATTATAAGAACCGTAGCAGAAGGTAAAAAAGTAGCCGAGCTCCATAACGGTATGAACCAGTTGATTCAGAAGTGGGAGACTTGTTTTAAGAACATACAACGAGGCAAAGTACCTTCTAAAATCCTAAGTGAGGAAGAAAAAGCGTCTGCTATCCTAAGGGATAATTTTAATGCAGATTTTGTAAGCATCATCTGTGATGATGAAGATATGGTGCAAGAAATGAAAAATTACCTAGAGGTAATTGCACCAGAGAGGAAAAATATAGTGGAGTTTTATGAGCATCATATCCCACTATTAGAATACTATAATGTAGAAAAACAGCTTAAGCAGAGCTTTGGTAAGCACGTTAATATCCCTAGCTCCAAAGGAGCCTATTTGGTTATAGAACATACAGAAGCATTGCATGTAATAGATGTAAATTCTGGTAACAATATAACCGCAGGAAGCCAAGCCAATAAAGAGCACGCCTTTAATGTGAACAGAATGGCAGCTACAGAGATTGCAAGACAGCTAAGGCTTAGAGATATGGGAGGCATTATAGTAGTAGATTTCATAGATATGAGAGATGCCGAGCATCGTAGAGAGCTTTACGAGCATCTTAAAAATGAAATGAAACGAGATAAGGCAAAACATAAAATTTTGCCACCTAGTAAATTTGGGTTGATACAAATTACAAGGCAAAGGGTTCGTTCTGAAACGGTGATAGAAACCAAGGAAGAAAACCCAAATAAGGACGGTGAAATTTTAGCACCGGTAGTCATTGTAGAGAAAATGACGGAAGTCCTAAAAGGGCTTATGCAAAAAGAAAAAGGAAGGCTTTATCTACATGCCCATCCGTTTGTGGAGGCTTATCTTACCAAAGGTCTTATGAGTATACAGACCAAATGGTACTTAAAGTACAAAAAGTGGGTAACTATTATCCCGAGAGACTCTTTCAAATATTTAGAATATAGGGTTTACAATAGCCAAAAACAAGAGTTAGCGAGTTTCTCAAACTAAAAAATACAATCACCTTCTCCAGCACGAGAGGGTGATTTTTTATGATTTTTATCCATTTTTCAATATCTATACTTTAAAGTTTACCCTAAATAGGGTATAAAAGGCTAACTTTGTCCCCCTTTTTTAATGAAAAATAGATATTGGTTTATGAATTTAAAGATTTTAGGTTGTTCTGCGTGGTTGTTTTTGTATCCAAATATGGCTTTTCCTCAAAGCAAAGTTTCGTCAAAAGATTCTGTGAAAACAGAGAAAGAAGATTCTAAAAAAAATGAGAGCTTTGAGTCTTACGAAAAGTTATTGAAAGGAGCAGAAACCAAACAAGGGCTACTCAAAATACATAGAATAAAGGATAAGATTTATTTTGAAATTCCTAACGAGGTGCTAGGGAAAGACCTACTCATCGTAAATAAAATATCGTCTGTACCCGCTCCCATCAATAATGCTGGAATTAACAAGGGGATGAACTATGAGAATAAAATCATCAGATTTTATAAAGACACTACCAATAAAAAGGTATGGGTAAAAACTTTCGACCCACAAATTACCGTTAATTCGCAAGATAATATTTCGGCTTCGGTAAAGGATAATTACGGAGAGTCTATAGTGGAAGGTTTTGAAATTAAAACTCTAGGGAAAGACTCCACAGCGGTAATTCAGGTAAATAATGTCTTTGACGGAAACGCCAAAAGTTTTAACAATCTGTTTGATAATATCGGTATGGGTGGCAGTGTAAGAACCAAAGATTCTTACATAGACGAGGTAAAGGCTTTTCCTAATAATGTGGTAGTAAAGTCTTATTTCAGTACCCAAATTTCAGAGGGGAAAACTTCTGCCGAAAAAGCCGATTTAACGGTGGGGACTACCACTAATATTGTGCTATTGCCAGAGCCTATGGTAGGGCGTTTTTCGGACGATAGAGTAGGGTATTTTACGACCCCCAAGATGTACTTTACGGATAGTCAGCAGAAGGTAGAACAGAGAGAACTCATTACCAGATGGCGACTAGAACCTAAAGCGGAAGACGAAGCAAAATACCTTAGAGGCGAGCTGGTAGAACCTAAAAAACCGATTGTTTATTACATAGACCCAGCTACACCGAAACAATGGCAACAAGCCATTATAGATGGAGTGCACGATTGGAATAAAGCATTTGAAAAGGCTGGGTTCAAAAATGTAATTTCAGCGAAATTGCCAGACCCTAACGATACAGAGTTTGATGTAGATGATGTCCGCTATTCTGTAATTACTTATGCAGCCTCCTCTATGGCGAATGCTATGGGCCCATCGGTAGTGGACCCTAGAACGGGGGAAATCTTGGAGTCTGATATTATATGGTGGCACAATGTGATGACTTTACTCCAATCTTGGATGAGAGTTCAAACAGGAATTATAGACCCACAGGTAAGAGGAAATAAATTCCCAGACGATAAGATGGCGAATGCCATTCGGTTCGTGTCCTCGCACGAGGTAGGGCATACTTTTGGGCTTAAACATAATATGGGGTCTTCGTTTGCATTCCCAGTAGAGTCTTTGCGTTCGCCTGAATTTACGGAGAAAATGGGAGGTACAGCTCCTTCTATTATGGACTATGCTAGATTTAACTATGTGGCACAAGAAGGTGATGGCGTGAAACAAATCACTCCGAAAATAGGAGTTTATGATGAGTTTGCCATTAACTGGGGTTACCGTTGGACGGGTAAAAAGACGCCTCAAGAAGAATTGCCAATCACGCAAAAATGGATAGAGAAACATCAAGGAGACCCACTCTACTTCTATGGAGCACAGCAAGAGGAGACGGTAGACCCTCGCTCGCAAGCAGAAGATTTGGGCGATAATGCGATGAAAGCAGGGGAGTATGGCATCATCAATCTAAAGAAAACGCTACCAAACCTCATAGAATGGAGTACCAAAAATGGAGAAAACTACAACGAAGCGAAGTCTTTTTACAATCAAGTGATTAACCAATGGTATGTTTATAACAATCACGTGTTGGCTAATATTGGGGGGATTTACCTTAATCCTACCGTTAAGGGCGACCAGCAGAGTTCTTATATACCTGTACCATACGAAACACAAAAAGAGGCTTTGGCGTTTATAAAAAAACATATACTGACTTTGCCAGAGTGGTTATTTTTATCTCCATTGAACCAAAAAATCCGTCCAGCTAAAAACACACCTAAAGGGTTGGTGGAGCAGTCGCCATACAATGTATTTAGAGAGAAACAAGCCGCTATTTTGTACGGGCTTATGAATGATAATAAGCTCCTAAGAATATTAGAATTTGAGTTTCTTAATCATCAAAAAGTGATGACGGTAGCTGAATTGTTCAACGATTTAAGAGAATTTATTTTTAGTAAATCAATTAAAAAACAGCCTTTGAATATCGCTGAGAGAATGACGCAAAAAAACTACATAGATGCTCTCATTATAGATACGCAGAGAATGTACGAGAAAACGGAAAAGGGCATCTTTAGCCCAATGCCAATGATGTGCGACTATGCTTGTAGCCACACTCATTTGGATAAAGCGGACGAACGGAACTTAGAATTTTATTTTGATGGAATGAAACGATTGTCGGAAGTAGGTTCTGCCAAAAGAGCGGAGTTGATAAAGGTACGAGCAATCATCTCAAAAGCAGTGAACAAAGCCGATAACGATACACAAAGTCATTATCAAGATATGATGGTAAGATTAAATAAAGCATTGGGTAATAACTGAAATTGATAAAAACAAGATATATGAAAACAAAATTACTATTAACTCTTTTGCCAGGGGTATTCTTCGCACAGAATACCATAACCGATACGGTTCAAAACAAAGAGAGAAAAATAGAAGAAGTGGTTTTAACGGGTTTTCAGAAGATTGAAAAAAGTAAACTGACTTCTTCTGTAGGTGTGGTAAAAATGAAGGCTATTGAACAAAAAGCCACTGCTTCTGTGGATCAAATGCTACAAGGTAAAGTAGCAGGGGTAATGATTACACCAGCTTCTGGAACACCTGGGCAGATAGCTCCTGTGCGTGTGAGAGGTACGGCATCACTTTCGGGTTCTACAGACCCACTTTGGGTGGTGGACGGAATGCCTTTAGAAGGAAACCAAGCTCCTGCCTACAATGTGGGACAAGACATCAATGAGCTTAAAAACTATTCTATCGCAGGGTTCAACCCAGAAGATATAGAAGATATCACAGTGCTTAAAGATGCGTCAGCAACCGCTATTTATGGTGCTAGGGCAGCCAATGGGGTTATTTTGGTAACTACTAAGAGTGGTAAAAAAGGAAGAATGAGCATCAATTTTTCATCAAATACTTTTGTGAGCTTAAGACCAGATTTCTCTAGACTTAATCTGATGAATGCTTCCCAAAAAGTAGATATGGAATTGATGATGGCAGAAAGAGCCGACCTAGACAATTATAGAAAAGATAATGGAGCGGTGTCTAGAATTTTAACTGCTAATAACGACTGGGTGTCCTTTAGAAATGGAGGCTTCTCGGCACTTAGTCCTCTTTCGCAAAAGCAAATCAATGAGCTTAGAAATACCAATACCAACTGGGGCAATTTGCTTTATAGAAATGTGGTTAATCAGCAACAAGCCGTGAGTATCACAGGTGGTTTAGATAATTACAGCTACTATGCTTCTTTTGGATATTACGACGAAAAATCTACCGTGATAGGTTCAGGATTTAATAGATTTAACCTTACCCTAAAAAATAATTATAAGGTAAGCGATAAACTTAATTTAGGCTTATCTATATTCGGAACTTCCACTAAACAGACTTCGTTTTTGTCGGATTCGGGGAGCTACACTACGCCTACTTATTACTCTAGAACGGCTAATCCTTACTTAGCACCTAGAGATGCTAACGGAAATTACATCTACGACCGAGATATAAACTATGTGGAAAGCTTTTCGGGTAATGATACCAGAATTCCGTACAACTATATAGAGGAAAGAGAGAATACCAGATATTCATTAGCGAATAAATCGTTAAGAACTATTTTAGATGTTAATTATAAAATCATTAAAGGTTTAGAATACCGCTCTCAATTTGGATTATTGATAGGTACAGGCGAAACTGAACGCTATGCTTCAGCAGAAACTTACCTTATGAGAAGACGAATAGCAGAAAGTATCCAGTCGTCTACCAATACTTCGTTTTTACCGAATGGAGATTATTTCCAAAGAACCAACTCTAATGATTTTGAATATAATTTCAGAAATATACTAGAATACAGCCCTAGATTTGGCAATCACGATTTGAATGTATTGGCAGGGTCTGAAATCAGAAGAACCAGATACTACGATATGATGAGCCAAATGTATGGCTACAATCCAAGGACTAAAACATCGGTTCCTGTAAATTTACCAGATAGCCAAGCTACTTCGCCAATCTATATTCCTAATAGAGATACCGAAGTAGAAAACTCTTTTGCCTCTTTCTTTGGGACTTTATCATACACTTATGCTAAAAAATATACTTTCTTTGGTAGTGTGAGATATGACGGGACTAACTTCTTTGGTGCAGAAACCAACAAGAGATGGAACCCTATCTGGGCAGCTTCGGTGGCGTGGAATGTTAAGAATGAAAACTTCCTAAAAGACAACGCTACGATTAGTATGTTTAAACTAAGAGGGTCGTATGGTCTTCAAGGAAATATTGATAGAGGTACTTCGCCTTATTTCAGAGGTACTTATGGTAACACTAGAATTTTAAATACTGCGGAAACTACCATAGTACACGATGGAGCTCCAAACCCACTTTTAAGATGGGAAAGAACAGCCACTAAAGATGTGGGATTAGACTTTGGATTATGGAACAACCGAGTTAATTTCACTTTAGATTTATATGAGAGAAAGGGGACTGATATTATGGGAGTTAAAGAACTTCCGTTAGAAACAGGTTTCTCTTTGTCTAATGTCAATTGGGCAAGTCTAACGAATAGAGGTTTTGAATTTTCACTCATAACTAATAACATCAATACCGATAAATTCAAATGGACGACCACCTTCAATATTTCTGCGAATAGAAGTAATATTGATGAGGTAAATGATGGTAGATATACTTTCTTACCTTCGGGGAAAGGCTATCCTGTAAATGCAGTTTTCGGTATTAAAACGGCAGGTCTTGATGCTAATGGACTTCCGTTATTCTATGATAAGAGCGGAAATGTAGTGTCTGCTGTGGACTTCTACAAAATATCAGACCCTTGGGGAATAGGCTATGTGACGAGCGAATATTCTCAAGACCAAATGAAAAATTGGTTTAGTTATCTAGGAGATAGAGACCCTAAATACTTTGGAGGGATTACCAATACTTTCAATATAGGCAATTGGGATTTGAATATTGCGGCATCTTTCAACATCAAACAAACGGTATTGGGTAGAGCTCCGTACAACTTTACGGCTATAGATAGAGGACTTAATGCTTCTGCGGATATTCTAAATGCTTGGACACCTAACAACACTTCATCTACTTTGCCAAGAATTATAGGGGCAGATACCGTACCTGGGCAAGAGGTGGTTTATGGCTGGTTTGCTAATTGGGACCCAACAAATTCTTACAACTATTTTGATTTATGGGCTAAAGAGATGAGCTTCATCAGAATCAATAATATAAGATTAGGGTACAACCTACCAGCGGACTTATTGAAAAGTGCAGGGATAAAATCTATGAGATTATCTTTGGAAGGAAGAAATTTATTGGTCTTCAGTAATGGGCACAAAAATTTCTTTGACCCAGAAACCTACGGTAATATCTATGCACAGCCTATACAGAAAGCCCTCGTGTTTGGTCTTAATGTAGGGTTTTAATTTAACTTAATAATTTAATAAAAAATGAAATCAACAATAAAAACTTTATTCATCGCAACCTCACTATCTTTGGGTGTAGTTTCTTGCGAAAGATATTTAGATATAGTACCTACGGGGAAAGTAGTACCACAGACGGAGGAAGATTTTAGAGCTTTGCTTACGAGAGCGTATCAAATTTACCCTCAACACAAGGCATTACTCAATCTTAAATCTGATGAGGTAAAGGCAGCCAACTCTTCCGAATATTTAAAAGCGATATTCACTTGGGGAGAAGCGAATGCGACGCCAGGTTCTACCGAAGTGCCTTACGCATCTTTATACGAAACTATTTTCTACACCAATTATATTATAGAAAATGCTTATAAATATGTTGGTAAAAATGAAAATACCAACCAAATATTAGGAGAGGCTTATGCTTTAAGAGCTTATGTTTACTTTGAACTCATTGGGATTTATGCTCCAGCTTATAACGGAAGCAATGGTTCTACATTAGCCGTTCCTTTGGTAACGGAAGTTAATTTGGAAGGCAGTTTTCCTAAAGCTACTTTAGATGCGGTTTATAATCAAATATTTTCGGATATAGCCACTGCGGAACAGCTACTAAATCAAGATAAGTTTTCTGCTGGGCTTAATTATAGATTTACAACTACGGCTTTACACGCATTTAAAGCTAGAGTGTATCAGTACAGAAAAGATTGGGCTAATGCTTTAAAGGAAGCAAACCAAGCACTGGCTTTGAATTCTAACTTGGAGGATTTTAATAACTTCAGCGTTTTACCTAGCAGTTATACTTCTACGGAATCTATTATGAACCTTGATTTGCCAGTAGTGCCGAGTACCTACTCTTTCTCTAGAGCGAGTGATGAGCATATTGCTTTATTTGATAAAACTAATGACCTTCGTTTTTCTAAGTATTTTAAACAAAACGGAAGCAATTGGCAAACTTTAAAATATAATGCAGGTTCTAGTGCGTATAAATGCACATTCCGTGTGGCAGAAGTTCTTTTGATAAAGGCAGAAGCACAGGCGATGCTAGATAAAGTACCCGAGTCTAAAGCAACGCTTATTTCATTAGCTGAAAAAAGATACAACGCTGTGGGGTTGGCTAATTTTAAAAACAAAATAAACGGTTTGTCTGATACCGATTATTACACGGAATTACTTAAAGAAAGAGCGAGAGAGCTTTCGTTTGAAGGTTTGCGTTGGCAAGATTTAAGACGAACCAATCAACCTGAAATTACACATATTTTTGGTAGCGAAACCTTTAAACTAGAGCAAGGCGATGCGAGATATACCGTTCCTTTCCCTAAGGAAGCAAGGCTGAAGAACCCAGAATTGTAATATCATAGTATAAAAGTCAAAAATAAAACAGGTCGTCCGAAAAGATGACCTGTTTTTTTTACTTTAGTAATGCTTTTTACAAGGTTGCTCTATTTTCTCCTTTTGCAATCGTATTTTTCCTAGTTGCATTTTTGTTTTCCTCTGTTACATTTCTATTTTCTCCTTTTGCAATCGTGTTTTTCCTAGTTGCATTTCTGTTTTCCTCTGTTACATTTCTATTTTCTCCTTTTACAATCGTATTTTTCCTAGTTGCATTTCTGTTTTCCTCTATTACATTTCTATCTTCTCCTATTACAATCGTACTTTTTATGGTTGGAGTTCTATTTCCATACACTTTTAAATCAAATAGTGATGTTGTTTTTAGTAATTTAATTAGCACTTAAGTAATTTCTCCATTTCTCTACCGCCTGTTGCATATCTTGTGGCATTGGGCTTTCAAAATACATTTCTTTTTTTGTGGTGGGGTGAGTAAAACCTAGGGTATGAGCGTGTAAAGCGTGTCTAGGCAAAACTTCAAACACATTTTTTACAAACTGTTTGTATTTTGGTAGGTTAATCCCTCTCAAAATTTGATGTCCCTCGTAGCGTTCATCATTAAACAAAGTATGCCCAATATGCCTGAAATGAGCCCTTATTTGGTGGGTTCTGCCTGTTTCTAGTTTGCATTCCACCCAAGTCATATATCTAAAGCGTTCTAAAACTTTGTAGTGGGTAACGGCGTGTTTTCCTAGACTGCCGTCTTCATAAACAGCCATTTGCATTCTGTTCTTTAAATCACGACCGATGTGTCCCTTAATAGTGCCAGTGTCTTCCGCTAAATTGCCCCATACAAACGCCCAGTAAAGCCTTTTGGTAGTCCTCTCAAAGAATTGTTTGGCGAGAAAACTCATCGCATACTCATTTTTAGCAATTACTAAAAGTCCAGAAGTGTCTTTATCAATACGATGAACTAAACCTACACGGTCTAAATCGGTTTTGAGTCCGTTTTTCTCAAAGTGATAGGCTAAGGCATTTACCAATGTGCCGTCCCAATTTCCGAAACCAGGGTGTACTACCATTCCTGCCTCTTTATCTACAACTAACAAATCATCATCTTCATAAACAATGTTGATAGGAATATCTTGAGGTACAATCACATTTTCTCTAGGAGGGTGGGTAAGGAGTACCGAAACTTTATCTCCAGGTTTTACTCTATAATTTTGCTTTACAGGAGTGCCGTTTACAACCACATTTCCTGCTCTACAAGTTTGAGAAATTTTGTTTCTTGATGAGTTTTGTCTAAATATGAGTAAATATTTATCAATCCTTAAAGGTTCTTGATTTTTATCTACTACTAAATTGAGATGCTCATAGAGTTCTTCGGTCTCATCTATATCTTGTTGAGGCTTTTGTAGATGTTCTTCTTCAAAATCTGTATAGTCTTCCATTATCATATCATAAACGAAGGCTTTAGCATATTGCCAAAGCCTTTTGTGTTTTTATTGTAAAGTTATTCTATCACTACTTTTTTAACCTTTGGTTTCTCCTCTACTGGTTTGGGAGTAGGTTTAGGCTCTGGCTTTTTTTGTTCCGTTGGTTTTGGTTTAGCCGTTTCAGGTTTTGGAGTAGGTTTTACTTCTGTTTTTACCTCGGGTTTTGGTTTGGGCTGAGGAGTGGGCTCTGGTCTTACAGGCTCAGGCTCGTAGGTAATATCTTCCCCAAAATCAGGTGTGGTTACAGGAGCTATCCTTACTCTATACATTTGGTCTAAAGCGTTGATTTTACTTTGCATTTCGGCTAAAGTTTTCTTACTTGCCCAAATGTCTATTTGCATACCTTGGTCTCTAAGGCTTCCCGGTGCAGGGTCTTGGTAATAGACAATATCGCTGTCGTCGCTTTTTCCGTCTTCATATTCTGCTAATCCTAGAGTAAAATAATTTTGCTCTATAATCATTTTAGCTTGTTTTACCGTCATTCCTACTACATTAGGTACAGCGATGTTTCTCCTAGGACCACTACCAATGATTAAATCAATCGTAGAAAATCTAGGTAATAAAGTACCTGGAGCTAGGGTAGTACCGTTGTATCTCATTCCTATCACGGCATCTGGCTGAATGCTAGGCTCGTAGATGGTATCTCCTACTTTTAGTCCGATTCTTTCTAATTGAGTGAATACGGTGTTTTTGTATCGGTTAAGAACATCAGGTACAGTTACTTTAGCCCAAGTTCTAGGGTTTACTCTTAGACGAATGGCTCTACTTTCCTTCACTCTAGAACCTGGGGAAGGGTAGATTTGTAATACCTGAAAAGATTTGTATTTTGGGTCGTATTTTCCGCTGTCTATTTCGTATTCAAGTCCTGCATCATCTAGTGCTTTTATGGCTTCGTGCATACTCATATTTACGACATTGGGTACAGGGATTTCTTTACCGTGATTGGTGTGTAGTTCTAGCCAACGGAAGGTAAGCCATACTAACCCTACCAACACGCCTATTGCTGCAACAGCATTAAGACCTACTTTCCAATGGAAAAGTGATTTAAACATAATTCTATAATTAAAACTTTTGAGCAAAGATAATATTTTCTCATCAACAACGGCTAAAAAACAAGGTTATTTTCGTGGTTGAGTTATGCTTATATTTAGGTTTAGAGGTTAGATGTAAACAATCTCAGTTCCTAATACATTAAAGTCTAATTGTTCCAAAGCTATTTTGTATGCTAATATTTGGTTTTGATGTTTATCGTTAGGAGCTCCTGTTTTAAAATCTAAAATGTAATAGCCACCGTTTTTCTTTACCACTCTATCTGGGCGAAAAATCTCTCCATTTAGCATAAAATCTCTTTCGTTGTAAACTTCTTCAATCTCTTCAAAATAAAAGGAATAGGAGTGATGCTCCACTACTGAAAGAATGGTTTTTTCTATCTCTGCTTTTTCTTGTTTGGTTATAATACCGTCTATCAGATAGCTAGATAGAACAGGCATAATGTCGTTTTTAGTCTTGATTTTGGATAGAATTTCGTGAGTGAAAATCCCTGTACGCACTTTTTCGTTTCGCTCTTGATAGTTTTTAGAAGGTGTTGCGATTTGGATACTGCTAGAAATACAAGTGTTAGGTGTGATTTCTACACTTTGTTTATTGATTTCGGTTAGTTTTTTCTTACGATTTTGTTTTTGATAAGAATTGTTTTCCTCCGGATAAAGGTCAAATTGCTGTTCGGTAGCGTTAAATTGCTGTACAAAATCTAATATTTCTAGCTTATTTTCTCCTGACTGACTAGGCTTTTGGAGATATAGGAAAAGTTGCTCCACAGGTCGAGTAGTGGCAACATATTGTACACAATAGCGGTCGATTTTATTTTTATAGGTGTTTTCTTCTGAAAATGATTTCAAAGTATCGTCATACACCAAAAGTTCCTTTTTGAACTGACTAAGATTAACCGATTTTAAATTTTCTAAATCTACCGATAGCCAATCATTAAAAGAACTATCTTTATGGCTGTTTTTCATTGGGAGGAATACCACAGGATACTCTAAGCCTTTGGTAGCGTGTATGGTCATCATTTTGATGGCATCTATATTTTCGGAGGATTGTATGGATTTTTCCGATGCTTCTTCGTCCCAATATTTGATAAAATCTTTTAAAGTTTTCCCTGGATTTTGGGTAAAGGCATAGACTTCTTCTAAGAAATTTAGTATGAAATCGGTCTCTTGCTGAGGCACGGCAAATTGTTTTACCAAATATTCTATCCTATTATAAAGATTGAGATGTAGGTAATGCTGATGATTAAGTCCAATGCCGTATCGGTTGTTTAATTCTTCCAAAATTGCATCGGAAGTTTTAAGTTCTAGAAGGCTTGTGATTTCTTCGGAGAACAAATTTATGTTAATTCGTCCTAAACTATTGAGGTGATACAATGCCCTCATAAGGCTGTCATAGTTAGCAGTATCGTTTTCCCATTTCAGGTATTCTATGGTTGCCAAAAGGGTTTTGGATAAATCTAAACTTAAGCCTTTTTCAGAAATGGTTTTGATGTAGGTTTCGGTATTTTTATAATTGACTTTAAGTAGTCCTAATCTTTGAGATAGCTGTTTTATTTCTCCTTTTGTTCGGCACATAATGCAGATGTCTGAAAATTGGAAGCCGTTGTTTAGGCAAGTTTTAATATCTTCAAACATTTGGTTGGCTACCTCGTCGAAGAAAACTTCATCTTTTCGGTCGTATTCTACTAGATTTACTCTTACTCGCCCTAGCAGGTCTTCTCTTTTAGCTATTTGTTGCCCCTGTTCTGCAAAAAGGTGTCTGTGCTCTTCCTGTTCCAAATCTTTTGCCATAAAGGCATAAAGTTCATTATTAAAACGAACTATATTTTGTGCACTTCTCCAGTTGTTTTCAAGATTTTCAAGGTTGATGTTTACACCTGTCGCTTCTTTACCATTGATGATGTCTAGCATCTGCTCTGCATCGCCCCCTCTAAATCTGTAGATACTTTGTTTAGGGTCGCCTACGAGGGTAAAGCTGTGGTCTTCGGAGCTGATGGTGTGGTCTCTAAGTGGGATAATATTTTCCCATTGTAGTTTGGAAGTGTCTTGGAATTCATCAAAAAAATAATGCTGATATCTCGTGCCTATTTTCTCATAAATAAAAGCCGATGGCTCCTCTCGTAAATTTTCTTTGATTAGAATATTGAACTTGGAAAGAAGTACCAAATCGTCTTCATCTTCTATGATTTCTAGCTGCTCACGGATTTCTTTATTGATTTTGAGTGGTAGCAATTCTTTAAGAATTTTGGCTTTCTTTTCCGAAGTTACATAGTTTGTGATGATGAGTGTTCTCCATTCTATAAGGGTATCCAAAATGGAAAATATAGCATTTATAATGGTGTTGTCCTTAGATGCTGTACCTTTTCGGAAGCGTTCTAAAGCTTTTTCTTCATCAGACGGAAAGGGGAATTTATCTCTCTGTCCAGTATAAAACTTTAGAGCTTCTTCAAAAAACTTTCCTAGTCCAGAACTTGCTCCGCCTTGGAAATCCTTAATTTCTAGATTATTTTCGCTAATGAGTGCTAAAGCCTTTTTGGCATATTGCAAGGCCTCGTTGTGGTGTTGCGTGAGCTGTGTTCTAAGTTTTAGTTTCAGATGGTCGTACGTTTCCCAATCAAAGGCTTCATTTTTTCGTAGTTCTTCGTAGTGGACATCGTTTACGAAGGTTTTGGCTCGGTCGTACAGTGTTTTATTTACATTGATTCGTTCCTCATTTTCTAGGTTGTAATTAACGAAATCCATAAACGCTTCCGAAACTTTTGGGTCTTCTCCTATTTTATCTAATAGTTGGTCAACTGCTTCTATGAGGTAGGGCTCGTTATTGATTTCTAGGTTGAAATTCTGTGCCAATCCCAATTCGTAGGAAAAACTCCTTACCAGTTTTGCATTAAATTTGTCTATCGTCCCAATGTTTAAAATAGAATAGTGATGCAGGATGTAGTCCAAAACTTTTTTAGAACGGTAGTGTAGGTCTTCTATGGTGAGTTTTATCCCTTGGGTCTCTAGGTAGGATTGTATGGCTTTTAGCTCGTTATTTTGCAGATAATCTTCTCTAGTAAATGCTTCTAGCCATTGTAAGATACGCTCTTTCATTTCGTTAGCAGCTTTGTTGGTAAAGGTAAGAGCAAGAATGTAGCGTATGGCTTTTTCGTCTGGCGTTCTAAGGCACAGAGAGAGTATTCTGATAACTAGGGTGTAGGTTTTTCCCGAACCTGCCGAAGCACTTATAGCGTTGTATGAATGCATATACTTGTATATTGTATTTCTTGTATGAATCGCAATTTAAACAATAATTTTCATATAATGAAATTTTTTTCTTTGGTCTCAAAAACTTTTCTAATTTTACGCCCTTAATTCAAATGAAATAAATAATGGAATTTTTAGAAGTATTTTCATCAGCCGATGCTTGGATAGCACTCTTAACGCTGACTTTTTTAGAAATAGTATTGGGGATAGATAACATTGTTTTTATCTCTATAGTATCCAATAAAATAGAGCCCAAAGACCAGAAAAAAGCAAGAAATATAGGGTTGCTTTTGGCTATGGTGTTTAGGGTAGTATTGTTATTTGGGATTAAGTGGGTAGTAAGTCTTAATAATGAGTTATTTGGAGTGCATTTGTCTTGGTTTCACGGTAGCGTTACGGGGCAGAGTTTAATTATATTTATTGGAGGGTTGTTTTTGCTTTACAAATCCGTTTCCGAAATTCACCATAAACTAGAGGGGGAGGAAGAGCTTAAAGTTTCAACAGGTAAAACCTCTTTAGGTTCTGCTATCGCACAAATAGCTGCACTTAACTTGGTGTTTTCTTTTGATAGTATCCTTACAGCGGTAGGTTTGGTAAGTTTCAATCAGTATGGGGAGGCTGGAGCATTAACGATAATGATTTTGGCAGTAGTGATTTCCGTAGTGATTATGATGGCGTTTGCTGGACCAGTAAGTAATTTTGTTAATCAGCACCCAACCATTCAGATTTTGGGGCTTTCGTTCCTTATTTTGATAGGGGTAATGTTACTTGCTGAGGCTTCTCATTTAGGGCATTTCTCCTTGTTTGACCAAGAGGTGGGCGTAATTCCTAAAGGGTATTTGTATTTTGCAATTTTCTTCTCGTTAGCGGTAGAATTCATCAATATGAAACTTCGTAAAAAAGGTAAACCAGTAGAATTACACAATTCTGAAAAAATAGACCAATTATAGTTTTTATGTGGGCGTGCCCCTTGCCTAGGCTTAGTCCCTCTGCTAGGGTCGGTCTTCGGGCAGTCGCTATAATAAAACCCCAAGAGAAAAGCTTCTTGGGGTTTTATTATGAGCTCCAACAATGCCCTTCGTCCTCACGCAATGCCTTGGAAATATAGTAAATATTGTATACATTCAGTATCTGTTCCAAAAATTTGCCAGAACCCTTTAATCCTATTATCTTTGTTTCCAATATAAAATTACGAGATGTCAGATATAAAACTCAATACCATTCCAGAAGCATTGGAGGATCTTAGAAACGGAAAAATCATCATTGTTGTAGATGACGAAAACAGAGAAAACGAGGGTGATTTTCTTTCTGCAGCGGAGCTTACAACACCAGAAATCATCAATTTTATGACTATCTATGGTCGTGGGCTTATATGTACACCACTTCCAGAGGAAAGGTGTGATGAGCTAGGGCTAGATATTATGGTATCCCGCACCAGCGACCCTAAAGAAACGGCTTTTACCGTATCTATAGATTTGTTGGGGGAGGGTGTCTCTACAGGTATTTCGGCGAGTGATAGAGCCAAAACTATTCAAGCGCTTATGGATAGCTCTACTAAACCGACTGATTTTATGCGTCCAGGTCACATATTTCCACTTAGAGCTAAAAAAGGAGGAGTTCTAAAAAGAGCAGGGCACACCGAAGCTGCAATAGATCTTACCAAACTAGCAGGACTGAAAGAAGGTGGTGTTATCTGCGAAATTATGAATGATGATGGAACTATGGCAAGACTACCACAGTTGGTAGAGTTGGCAAAAAAACATGATCTTAAAATAGTTTCCATAGAGGATTTGATAGAATATCGTCTTAGAAAAGGAGATTTAGTAAATAAAATAGAAGAGAGAACGGTAAAGACACTTTACGGAGAGTTTAAGTTTCATGCATTTCAAGAAAAACATACCGAGCAAATTCACTTTGCATTTACGAAAGGAGAGTGGACAGAAGATGAACCAATTTTAGTAAGAGTACAGAGCTCTAGTTCATATTTTGATGTATTGAGCAGGTTTATTTCTGGAGAGCAAAATCTTTTGGAAAAAGTTACCAAAATGATAAATGAGGAAGGTAAGGGAGCTATTATATTTATCAATAATGTCTCTAACGCAGAAAATACGATGAGAAAACTCCAGCAGTTTTTAGATTATCAAGATGGGCAAGTACAGCGTCCTACACTCTCTGCTAACTATATGGAGTATGGGGTAGGTACACAAATTTTAAAACATTTGGGGGTAACTAAATTTAGAGTAATTACTCAAAACCCGAATCAGAAGCCTGTTATTTCAGGCTATGATGTAGAAGTTACCGAAATGGTACAGCTTTAGATTATTGTAACAAAGTTTTCATAATAAGATTTTAATGGTTAATTAAAAGCTGAAAGAGCATTTGCCTTTCGGCTTTTTTGTTTATTTAGTGTTTATGGAAATTGTATCTTGGTAGATTCACTTTGTGAACAAAAAAGCAACCAATTTCCTCAATTGGTTGCTTTTTTAATGTAGACCCACAGGGACTCGAACCCCGAATAACAGAACCAAAATCTGCTGTGTTGCCAATTACACCATGGGTCTAGGTGTGTTGTTTTTTAGTGGTGCAAATTTACAACTTTTTTTATTTCGTGCAAAAAAAATATATAAAAAATCATCATTACATATTTAAAATATTGGTTTTCAGTTTTATTTTTTTATTATTATTTTCTTCTTTGGTGTTTATAATATCAAGTTGTATCTTTGATACCTCAAAATTAAGAGCTATGAATCATCAGCCAATAGAAGGATTTTCTAAATTAAATAAGCAAAATAAAATAGAATGGATTGTTAATGAGTATTTGGCAGGTAACGGAGAATACATCAAAATACTTCAACAATATTGGAACGACAATCAAGATCTGCAAAAACTTCACGACGAGTTCTCAGAAAACACTATTTCCAACTTTTATATGCCTTACGGTATTGCTCCGAATTTTTTAATAGACGGGAAATTATTGGCACTCCCTATGGCGGTAGAGGAGAGTTCGGTGGTAGCAGCAGCTTCCAAAGCGGCTAAGTTTTGGCTTAACAAAGGTGGTTTTAAAACTACCATTATTGATACTAAGAAACTAGGACACACTCATTTTATACTAAAAGCAGAACCTCACAAGATTAGACATTTTTTCAATTTTAATCTTAGACAAAAACTATTTGAGGCAACTCAAGACATCACCAAAAATATGAGAAATAGAGGAGGTGGTATTTTGGATATAGAGTTGGTGGATAAGACTTCTGAAATGAATGATTATTATCAACTTAAAGCTAGTTTTGATACTAAAGACTCTATGGGAGCTAACTTTATCAACTCTTGTTTAGAGCAATTTGGTAAAACACTTAAAGAGGAAATTAACCTTTCTGCTGATTTCACAGAGGACGAAAAACAATCTCTTCAAGTGGTAATGAATATTCTATCTAACTTTACGCCTGATTGTATTGTTAGAGCGGAGGTTTCTTGCAAGATAGAAGATTTGAAAGATGATAGCGGTATTTCTCCCGAAGAATTTGCATGGAAGTTTAAACAAGCCGTTGCTATCGCTGAAATAGAGCCATACAGAGCGACCACTCATAATAAAGGGATTATGAATGGTGTAGATGCGGTAGTTATAGCTACAGGAAACGATTTCAGAGCTACGGAAGCTTGTGCTCACGCCTACGCTGCCCGTAGCGGAAAATATAGTTCACTCACACACTGTACTACCGATAACGGAATATTCAGATTTTGGATAGATTTGCCTATTTCAGTAGGTGTTGTAGGAGGGCTTACTAACCTGCACCCATTGGTTAAATTCTCACTAGCGTTATTAGGTAAACCTTCTGCTCAAGAACTCATGAGTATTTTAGCTGTATCTGGATTAGCTCAAAACTTTGCCGCTCTTCGTTCGTTGGTAACAACAGGAATCCAAAAAGGACATATGAAAATGCATTTGTTTAATATTCTTAATCAGTTTGGAGCAACTGAGGAAGAAAAATCTTATTTTGTAAACTATTTTAAAGATAAAACGGTAAGCCACCACGAAGTCATCACAGAACTCAACAAGCTAAGAGGAAAATAAGAAAAGTATGAAAACATTTACACTCATTGTAGGAGGTATCTATGGACTAACGTCTGTGATTTTAGGAGCTTTTGGGGCTCATGCTTTCAAAAAGATTTTAAGCGTAGAAAAATTGGCAAGTTTTGAAACAGGAGTAAAGTATCAAATGTACTCTGCTCTATTTCTTTTAGTAATTGGTTTTTTTCTAAAATTCGATAATGGATTAGAAAAGTGGACATCATTGCTAATGATAATAGGGACTTTTTTATTCTCTGTGAGTATTTATTTCTTGGCTTTTCAAGAAGTTTGGGGCGTTAGTTTGAGATTTTTAGGTCCTGTTACACCATTAGGAGGGTTGTGTATGATTATCAGTTGGGCAATGCTCATTATGTTAGTAGCAAGGGCTAAAGTAGGGTAAACAAAAAAGATTTCTATCTTCCAAAGATTTTCTTTAAATTTGTAACTGTTTATAAAATCGTAAAATTTAATACAAAAATATATTTATGAATCTTCACGAGTATCAATCAAAAGAGATTTTAGCGAAATACGGCGTTAGAGTACAAAGAGGTATAGTAGCTAGCACCGTAGAGGAAGCAAAAAAAGCAGCAGAACAGCTTTCTGCAGAAACAGGAACTAAAGCGTGGGTAGTAAAAGCTCAGGTACACGCAGGTGGTAGAGGTAAAGGTGGAGGTGTTAAGTTTTCTCCTAACATGGAAAAGTTAGAAGAAAACGCAAGAAACATCATCGGAATGCAGTTAGTAACGCCTCAAACTTCTGCTGAAGGTAAAAAAGTACACTCTGTACTTATTGCAGAAGATATGTATTATCCTGGAGATTCTGAACCAAAAGAATACTATGTTTCTGTACTTTTAGATAGAGCTAAAGGAAAGAATATGATTGTATATTCTACAGAAGGTGGTATGGATATAGAGCAAGTGGCAGAAGAAACTCCACACCTTATCCATAACGAAGAGGTAGATCCTGCTTTAGGATTACAACCTTTCCAAGCTAGAAAGATTGCATTTAATCTAGGTCTAGAAGGAGAAGCTTTCAAGGATTTTGTAAAATTCATTACAGCTCTTTATAATGCTTATGTAGGTATTGATGCTTCTTTATTTGAAATCAACCCTGTTCTTAAAACTTCAGATAACAAAATCGCTGCAGTAGATGCTAAAGTAACTTTAGATAATAATGCACTTTTCCGTCATAAAGATTTAGCTGAATTAAGAGACAAAAGAGAGGAAGACCCTACAGAAGTTGAAGCTGGTGAAGCTGGATTAAACTTCGTTAAGCTAGACGGTAACGTAGGTTGTATGGTAAATGGAGCTGGTTTAGCAATGGCTACTATGGATATCATTAAACTTTCTGGAGGTAACCCTGCTAACTTCCTAGATGTAGGTGGTACTGCAGATGCTGAAAGAGTAGAAAAGGCATTTGGTATTATCCTTAAAGACCCTAATGTAAAAGCAATTCTTATCAACATCTTTGGTGGTATTGTAAGATGTGATAGAGTGGCACAAGGTGTAGTAGATGCTTACAAGAGCTTCGGAGAACTTCCAGTACCTCTTATCGTAAGATTACAAGGAACTAATGCTGAAGAAGCTAAGAGATTAATCGACGAATCTGGACTACCAGTACATTCTGCAATTACTCTAGAAGAAGCAGCAAACAAAGTAAAAGAGGTATTAGCTTAATTAAAAAAGAAAATACTTTTAAAATATAAAAAAGACCAGTTCTAAATGAACTGGTCTTTTTGGTTTATTATTATTAAATATTAAATCACTATTTATTATTGTAATGAATCGCTTGAAGATGAAAGAGGAGCATTAGGTGCATTTGGCATCATCTCCTTTTTTAGAATTTCTGTTTCCAACGGGAAATCATCAAACAAACCAGATAACGCAACCGCTGAATAGACTCTTCTAGAAAATTTATTACCTATCGCAATAATACTTACCTTAGAATCTAAAAGATGTACAAACACAGAGTTAGAGCCGTGCCACCAACCATTGTGGTAAGTCAGTTTTTTATTATTATCAAAGTTTTTCATTCTAAACCCTAAGCCGTAATTGTTAATCCCTTTTTTCTCATTACTATAAGGTGTGAAGATCTTTTCTTTTAAATCCGAAGGTAAAAACTCTTCAGAGAACATCGCTTGCGAAAACTTTAACAAATCTCTAGGAGTGGTATAAATGTTTTTATCTCCGTAGATAAGGTCTAAATTGTTAAGAGGATACAACTTGTTATTTTTATAATAGAACGATTGTGCCGCCGTGGCAATATCCTTTTGCTGAAATACAAAGGTATGCTTCATTTCAAGAGGTGCAAACAGCATTTCCTTCATTGCGGTAGGATAATCTTTTTGAGTAACCTTCTCTATAATAAGAGCTAGTAGAGCGTAGTTGGTGTTACAGTACATAAACCCTGTACCAGTAGATCTAGCTAGTTCTGGTTTATATCTAATAAGTAGATTTAGAACATCTTGATTAGTTAAAAAAGACTGTGATAACTCTTTAGGTTTAGGTTCTAAAGTTTCAATAAAATGCTCATACTTTGGGAGTCCACTTCTATGGCTAAGTAAATCTATAACTCTGATATTAACATATGGAAACTTTGGAAAAAAAGTAGTAATATCTTGGTCTAGTTTTATTTTTTTTGCTTCTATCAGCTTCATAATCGCCATTGCTGTCATCGTCTTAGAAATAGAAGCAATGTGTAAAGGTGTATTCTGATTGATGGGCATCTGTTGGTTCTCTCTGCCATAGCCCCTGTATTTTTCAAAAATTATATTATCGCCTTTAGCGATTAAAATTCCTCCACTTAAATCACCTCCCACCCAAGTGTTTTGGTAATATTCTTGCAAAAGGTTTTTTAGAGAATCTTCATTAGCTACCGAATTATCCTCTTTTGTAAAAATATCCTCCGCATCTACCTTAGAAAAATGAGGTAAATTGGTTTTAACCTCCTCATTACTTTCTTGTTTTTTAGAACAAGAGAATGTTAGCAATCCACACGCAATAATCCACCACCATTTCATATTTTAATCTATTATTTTTTAAACTTTGCTAAAATCTTATCTACAATCACTTGGGCTAATTTTATCTTACTTTCGTGCGTCCAACCTGCAATATGAGGCGTAACAATCACTTTATCCGAGTTTAAAAGAAAAGCTAAATCTTCATTCTGAATTTCTAAGTTTTCAAAAGAGCTTTTTTCATATTCTAAAACATCTAGACAAGCTCCTTTTATCTTACCGCTTTTAAGTGCCGAAACTACATCTGCAGTTACCACATTCTTCCCTCTAGCTGTATTGATGAGATAAAAATTCTTCTTCATTTTTTGAATAGAATCAGCATTAAGCCAGCCTATGGTATCCTCTGCTAGAGGTAAATGAAGACTTAGAATATCCGCTTTTTCTTGTAATACTTCTAACGGAACTTGTTGGGCGTATTGGTCTGACAAGTTAGGTTTAATATCGTGAAATATCACCTCGCACCCAAAACCTGATAGCCTTTGAGCTAAGGCTTTTCCCATATTACCATATCCTATAATACCTACCGTCTTATCTTTAATTTCTTCCCCTCGGTTTTCCTCTCGCTTCCAAATACCTTTTTTGATCTCTTCCGATGAAATAAACAAACGATTCATCAGTACCAAAAGACAGCCTAAACTGTGTTCTGCTACCGCATCTCGGTTACCTTCTGGAGAATTGAAAAGACAAACACCCAATTCTTCTGCCTTTTCGGCATCTATATTTTCCATTCCTGCCCCTACTCTAGCAATCCATTTTAGATTTTTAGCTTGAGTTAAAAAACGAGCGTCTAGCGGAATTCTACTCCTAATAATCACACCCTCGTAAGGTTCTATTTTATCTAAAATTTCTTCGTAAGAAGAAGTAATATCCTCATCTATTATAAACCCATTAGCCGTGAGCTGCTCCGTGATAAGAGGGTGATTTTTATCTAGTTGTAAAACCTTCATAAATGATTAAATGAATAGTTTTTTTAGCTCTACAGAATCTTGAGCCTTCATTCTTCCAGACAGGATAAGGGAAAGTTCTTTTCTTCTAAGAGCCGCCATATAACGCTCTTTCTCTATATCCGTTTCTGGTTCTAACTCTGGGATAGGCACAGGCTTATTGAACGCATCTACCGCTACAAAGGTGTATATTCCTTCGTTGGTATGCACTTTTTTCTGTGTAATAGGGTCGTCCATCCATACATCTACATAAACCTCCATAGAAGTAGAAAATGCACGCGTTACTTTGGACTCCAAAACCACCACACCTCCTTCTGGAATAGGGTGATTAAAAGAAACGTGGTTTACCGAAGCCGTTACTACCCTCCTTCCGCAATGTCTAGAGGCTGATATAGAAGCACATCTATCCATTTTAGAGAGGAGCTCTCCTCCAAATAAATTTCCCAAATGATTGGTTTCGTTTGGGAGTACAATATTAGTCATTACCGTAAGGCTATCTTTAGGCGTTTTTTTCGTCATATTATTTTAAATTGTTAGCTGGTAAAGAGTCTTGCTTTAAACTATCTATTACCAAAGTATCATTAGTCTTAGTTGTTTTTACAGGCTGAGATGGAGTGGTCTTTTGAGTTTTATCTTTTTCAAAACTTTTCACACCGAATAAAATGTCAGGGTGATAGAAATTCAAATATCCCAATATCCCCGCTGGAATAATCAAAATGAGTAGCCAAAGCACCACTTTCCAAGCATTAGATTTCTTGGGTTGAGAAGGTTGGGTTTCTTTTTGGGAACTCATTTCAGAAAGATTGATTGCTTCTAGCCCATAGACATCAGGCGAATCTAAATAAATCCGTTGTCCTACAAAAGAAAACCCTTGAGCATCTGAATTAAATGCCCCTAGAGCTTCTACCTCAAAAGATTCTCTTGCTTCTATTTTTTTCTTCCAATAGTCTGTTTGTGTTTTTATTTCAAAGTCAGCCGTTTGGGAACTGATGCCTTTAATCTGAGCCACAAAATTGACGAAACTATTCTCTTTTAAAAGGTAGTTCTTTTCTAGTACAATCTGCTTAGCAGGAGGCAGTATATGACCGTCTTCGTTGCTGATAATTGCACCAGAGTACTTTAAAGAAAAAACACCAAAGTGAGGCACAGCTACACTGCCTTGAGTTTTAAGAGCCTCTAAAATACAATTTGCTATATTCATTATGGAGGCAAAGTTATACTTTTTTTGGCAAAAAGAAGAGGTCACTCCATAAATATTGGAATGACCTATTGAATGTGATAATACTTTAAATATTTAATTTAAGGCTTGTTTTAAATCAGAAATGATGTCTTCTACATTTTCTAAACCTACACTACAACGCACCAATCCTGGTGTAATGCCTACTTCTAAACGGTCTTCTTCGGTGAGTTTAGAATGGGTGGTAGAGGCAGGGTGGGTTACAATAGTTCTAGTATCTCCCAAATTAGGCGATAGTGAGCATAACTTTATCTTGTTGAGGAAGTTTCTACCTCCTTCAATACCACCCTTAACTTCAAATGCTACAATATTACCACCGTGTTTCATTTGTTTTTTAGCGATTTCGTAGCTTGGGTGTGAGGGTAGAAAAGGATATTTTACTAAGGAAACTTTAGGGTGTTGTTCTAGGAATTCTGCTACTGCTAGAGCGTTTTCGCAATGTTTCTCTAAACGAACAGCTAAAGTTTCTAAACTCTTACTAAGTACCCACGCATTAAACGGAGATAAAGACGGTCCTGTATTCCTAGAGAAGAGATAGATTTCTCTAATCAGTTCTTTTTTTCCAACTACAATGCCCCCTAACACACGCCCTTGTCCGTCTATCATTTTGGTAGCAGAGTGTATGACTAAGTCGGCTCCGTAAGTGATAGGTTGCTGTAAATAAGGGGTGGCAAAACAGTTATCTACTACAAAAATAAGATCGTGCTTTTTAGCAAAATTGCCAAAAAACTCTAAGTCTAAAATCTCAATCGCAGGGTTGGTAGGTGTTTCTAAATAGAGAAAGCGGGTGTTAGGTTTTAGATACTTTTCTAGCTCTACTTCATCGGCTTTAAAGTAAGTGGTTTCTACATTCCATTTTGGGAAATGGATCTTAAATAAATAGTGTGTAGAACCAAACACCGACTGGCAACTCAAAATATGGTCGTTAGGTTTTAGCAAAGCGTTAAACGAAGCAAAAACAGCAGCCATACCCGAAGCAAAGGCATATCCTGCCTCGGCACCTTCCATTTGTACTATCTTTTCAGTAAACTCATTGGTGTTAGGGTTACTGTAACGGCTATATATATTATGTTCTACCTCTTCTGCAAAGGCGGCACGCATCTGTTCGGCATCTTCAAAAACAAAGCTAGAGGTAAGATACAATGGCACTGAATGCTCCTGAAAATCAGTCCTAGCGATTTGATTTCTGATGGCTTGGGTTTCAAAGTTTTTCATATTATAAAGTCTTTATTTGGTTTCACTTAGTCTTAAAATATCACCAAAGACACCTCTGGCAGTTACCTTAGCACCAGCACCAGCACCCATAATAACGATAGGGTTTTCGCCGTAGCTTTCGGTATAGATTTCAAAGATAGAATCAGAGCCTTTAAGCTGTCCTAACGCAGAATGGGCAGGTACTGAAACAAGTTTTACATCAAGTACACCTTTGTCTTCTCTTAGGTTGCCGTGCAAATCACCTACATAACGCAGAACATAGCCTGTTTCTTGGTTGTCTTTAATCTTTTGATAGGCATCATCTAGCTCATTTAGTCTTGAAATGAAATCTTCTTTACTAATATCAGAAAGGTTTTCAGGAATGAGGTTTTGGATATTGATGTCCTCAAATTCATTTACTAAGTCTAGTTCTCGTGCTAAGATTAGCAGTTTTCTAGCCACATCATTTCCTGAAAGGTCTTCCCTTGGGTCAGGCTCGGTAAAGCCTTTTTCCATGGCTTCTTTAATAATAGTAGAAAAGGCATCTCCTCTTACTGAAAAATTATTAAATATATAGCTAAGCGACCCCGAAAATACCCCTTTAATACGTGTAATGTCTTCGCCAGAAAGATGAAGGAGCTTAATGGTATCTATCAATGGTAACCCTGCTCCTACATTGGTTTCGTAGAGGTATTTCTTTTTGTTTTTTTCTAGGGCACGTCTTAGTTTTTTGTATTCTCCAATCGGAAGAGTATTGTAAATTTTGTTGGAAGAAACCAAATCAAAACCTTGTTCCGCTAGTTCTAGATAGTTTTTTACAAAGTCTTTACTAGCGGTATTGTCCACAGCAATTAGATTTTCAAATTGATGCTCTTTCACAAATTGAAATAAATCTTCCAAAGTATTTTGGGTACTAGCAAATCTCACTTTTTGTCGCCAATCGCTTCCGAAGCCCCCTTTGTTAAAAACAATATTTTTAGAGTTGGCTATCGCTACGATTTTAAGGTCTATCCGCTTTCGTTGCAAAATATCGTAAGCAGAATCTAAGATTTGCTCTATCAAAGTACCGCCCACATTACCATGCCCAAACAATACTAAATGTACCGCTTTAGGTTTGCCATAAAGTTCGGTTTCTATAATGTTTTTGGTTTTTTCGGCTTGGTTGGTCGCTACTACAATGTTTACACGCCCCGCCGAAGCCACTTGGTTAAGAAGTAACGGGAAAATTTTGTTACGCTGGAGTTCGGTAAGTATTTTGTTGAAATCAGACGTTACCAGACCAATGACAGTAATACCATCTACACTATAAATTTGGCTTACAATCCCTTGGTTAATTTCATTTTTAAACTCTTCTTTTAGGCATTGTACTGCATCTTCGGCATTGCTTTCATCTACGAGTACAGAGATGCCGTTTTCTATAGCCTGTTGAGAGATAACACCAACGCTAATGTTGGCTCTATTAAGAGCGTTAAATATACGAGAGTCTATCCCTATTTGACCTAGAAAGTCCTTGCCTTCAAAATTGATGATGGCTTTGTTTGGATATATGTTAAGGTTTTCTTGATTAGGCATAATATAATTTTTTAAGTTGATTTAATATTTAATAATTGATTTGAATATATGTTTCATTTGTTCGTATTCCATAAGGAAGGCATCGTGCCCGTGTACCGATTTTATTTCGTGGTAGTAGGCATTAGCATTATTGTTTCTTAAAAGTTGATAGGTTTCTTCAATCTCAAAGGCAGGGAAAAATAAATCGCTATCCACCGCTACCAAATGGAATTCTGTTTTTATTTCAGTTAACGAAGACTCATCAACCGCAATGGTGGTTAGCAGATGGTTCATTAGTAAATAAGCCTTTAGAGTAAACCTTGCATTAAGGCTTTCTCCGTGGAAATTGAGCCATTCGTGAGATTGCAGTAGGTCAGTATCGTCTCCTTTTTGTCTTTTGAATCTTTTATTGAGTGAAAAGGGAGTTCTATAACAAAGCATTGCGTGAGTTCTCGCTTTTTGTAGAGGTTTTTCGCCGTTCTCTAGGAGGTATTTCTGAACTAAGCATTGGGCATTCAGCCAATCGGTCGTTTTAAAATCCGAGGCTACAGGCACAAATACTTTGGATAAGTTTTTATTAAGATTGAGCATTTCCCAACCTATAGCACCACCGATGGAGCCACCTATAAGATAGTCTAATTGTTTAATTTTAAGTTGTTCTAACCCTAAAAGGAATAGCTGAGCCACATCTTGAGTAGTGAAGGCTTGTGGATTATCAATAAAGAAATCATTATAACCATTACCAGGGATATTAAAACAGATGACTGTGAGTTTGTTGGTATCAATGGTTTTTCCTGCTCCCACCAAATCTTGCCACCAACCTTTTGTTCCTGCCACATTAGAGTTTCCCGTTAGAGCATGATTGATGAGTACAATAGGAGCTGTATGTAAAGGCAACCCAAATAGCTCATAGCTAAGCGAGATATCCGTACTATATCTAGTAGTTGTTAAATAGTCTTTAATTTTGAGGTGATGCAACATTCTTTTATTATAAGTTTTAAATAACTGAAATGTTGCCAAGAAATAAGAGGTCTTTTCTTGATGTTATCTATCCAAAAAACTTTGGTAGAATTTAGCACCTTCTTCCGTTAAGGAAGGGTTGCCAAGGTTTCACAGGGTCTATTCCCTCCACCTTTCTTGATAACATTTCCTAGTTTTTCAATGAACTAATACAGAGCAAAGATAGACTATTTTTTGTTTTAAACAATATTTTCAACGAAAAAATAAAACCTTGCGTTTAAAATTAACTAACTTTGCATCCAACTTTTATTTATAGATTCTGATGAGCAAAAAAAATATAGCCGTAGTTATGGGCGGATACTCCGATGAGTACAAAGTTTCCCTAAAAAGTGGACAACTAATTTACGACTCTTTAGACCGTGATTTATATAATGTCTATAAAGTGGTAGTTCTTAAGGAAGGTTGGTTTTATTTAGACGAAAATGAGGCTAAACTACCAATACAAAAAGGAGATTTTTCTGTAAATCTACCTAGTGGAGAAGTACTGCGTTTTGATGTTTGTTTTAATACCATTCACGGGACACCAGGTGAAAATGGTGTGTTACAGGCATATTGGGACGCTATTGGTCAAAAATATACAGGGTGTGATTTTTACCAAAGTGCACTTACCTTTAATAAAAAAGATACTTTGGCTGTATTAGCAAAGTATGGTATTCCGTCTGCTAAAAGTTTCTACATAAAAAAAGGAGAGGCTTATGATAAAGATAAAATTATCAACGAGTTAAAACTGCCTCTATTTGTAAAGCCTAATCAAAGTGGTTCTTCTTTAGGAATTTCTAAGGTAAAAGAGGTTTCGGAGTTTGAAGCAGCTTTAGAAAAAGCATTTTTGGAAGACGATGAGGTTTTAGTAGAAAGTTTCTTAGACGGTATGGAGGTATCTGTGGGTGTGCTAGATTATAAAGGTGAGACTATTGTTTTAGGCATTACAGAAATTATCCCAGAAACAGAATTTTTTGATTACGAAGCAAAGTATCAAGGAGCGTCTCAAGAGATTACACCAGCAAGGCTAGATGAGGCTACTAGATTAAGAGTAGAGGAAGTTGCAAAAAGAGCTTATAACTCTTTAGGAATGAAAGGGTTTTCTAGAAGTGAATATATTATTATGAACGGTGTGCCTTATATGCTAGAAATGAATACTAACCCTGGGTTTTCACCTGCGAGTATCCTTCCTCAACAAGCGAGAATTTACGGTATCTCCATTAAAGATTTGTGCGGAAACGAGGTAGAAAAAGCGCTAGCAAAATAATAAAATATGAAAGTAGCTGTATTTCCAGGGTCTTTTGACCCTATTACTCTAGGTCATTATGATATTATAGAACGAGCGTCTAAACTTTTTGACCGTCTCATTATTGCTATTGGGCAAAACTCTCAAAAACATTATATGTTTCCACTAGAAAAAAGGATAGAGTTTATAGAAAAATCGGTGTCTCATTTTGGGAATGTAGAGGTGGATTCGTTTGAAGGGCTTACGGTGGATTACTGTATGGAGAAAGACGCTCAGTTTATTCTAAGAGGATTAAGAAATCCTGCCGATTTTGAGTTTGAAAAAGCCATCGCACATACAAATAGAACTTTGGCACACAAAAAGTTGGAAACGGTTTTCCTTTTAACATCTTCGGGTAAATCGTTTATTAGCAGTAGTATTGTAAGAGAAATTATAAGCCATGGCGGTGAGTACGAACTCTTAGTGCCAGATGCCGTAAGGGTATAAAATATTTAGTTTTATTTTTGATAAAATAATGCACGAAAATATCAATTTTTTAATAGAATTTCTAGGAACTATGTCTTTTGCTATGTCTGGTAGTTTTGCTGCAATGCAAAGAAGATTAGATCCTTTTGGGATTCTTATTATCGCTTTTGTAACTTCTGTAGGAGGTGGTACAGTGAGGGATTTACTTTTGGCTAAACCTGTATTTTGGATGCATGATTTGTGGATATGTGGTGTTATCTTTGCTACCTGTGTTATTTCAATGATTTTTAAATCTATTGAGCAAAATTTTAGGGTAACACTTTTTATATTTGATAGTTTCGGATTAGGACTGTTCACAATTATAGGAATACAGAAAGGTATGAGTTCCGAACTTCATCCTATTATATGCATTACTCTAGGTACTATTACAGGCTGTTTTGGAGGAATTATTAGAGATATTCTATTGAATAGAATTCCGTTGATATTTAGAAAAGAAATCTATGCCACAGCTTGTATATTAGGTGGAGCTACCTTTATACTGCTAGCAACCTACACTCGTTTGTCTTATCCTGTGGTTCAGATTTTTACTATTCTGCTTATTGTAACCATAAGGACTTTAGCGGTTAAATACCATTGGCAGATGCCTAAATTTTATGTTCAGGACTAATTTTTAGCACTTAAAAATAGCCCACAAAAAAGTGTTTTATAGTGAAAAAAAACTAATAAAAAAATTTCCTTCAAATATCATTTGTTTTATATTTGCGACAAATTTCTAAACAAACGAATTTAAGTAGAATTTAAGAGTTATGGTTTATAAAATCAGAGTTATTTTAGACACGAAGGATAATGTTTTTAGGGACATTGAAGTTAGAGGCAAGCAAACTTTATGGAATTTGCATAACGGTATCAAAAGTGCATTTAGTCTTCAAGGAGATGAATTGTCGTCATTCTATTTTTCGGATAATGAGTGGACGGAGCTTAATGCAATACCATTAGAAGATATGTCTGATGATGGAGATGGAGAAATTATGTCTGATGTGTACATCACGGAAGCCTTTCCTGAAAAAGGGAGCAAGATGTTATTCAAATATGGTTTTATAGACTTGTGGGAATTCTATTGTGAGCTTTTGGAAGTGATAAAAGAAAAACCAGCGGTAAATTATCCAATCACGGTGTTTAGATATGGTAATATGCCATTGAAGGCTCCTAGTAAAAACACATCATCAAAACCTACGCCTACTATGATGAGTGATGATTTTGATGACTTTGACAGCTTTGAAAATGACTTTGATGGAGATGATGATTTTAGTGATGATTTTAGTGATGACTTTTATGATGAAGATTAAATATTTTTAAAATTATAAAAAAGAGACTTCTTATTTGAAAGTCTCTTTTTTGTCAAATAGCATTAAAATAAATTTCTTTTGTGAGAAATAGTAGTAAATATAGATGCTAATCTTTATAAATAATATACTTCTGACGAATTTTCTCAAACTCTTGTAAGTCTTTTTGCCAAGATTTTTTGATTTCTGTTTCGCTTTTTCCTTGTATAATTTGAAGCCTTAGTTGGTCGGTCCCTGCCAAAGTATCAAACCAAAGATTTTTGATAAAAAACGGTTTATTAGGATTTTTATAGTTTTTATAAGCTGTAATTATCCATTCTAGATTAAGTTCTCTCAAATCTTTAGGATATTCGGAGAGGTTTTCGCCATAGCATACTTGCCCGTTAAAAGGCGGATTTTTAGCTCCAAAATTAGGCTTTGGAGTGAATTTATAACTTAATTTTTTAGTCCATGGTGAACCATAAATTTGGAAAGGATAATCAGTGCCGCGTCCTACCGAAACCTCGGCTCCTTCAAAAAAACATAGGGAAGGATATAGGTTGATAGACTTGTCATTTGGTAAGTTAGGAGAAGGGCGTCTAAGTATAGGGTAGCGTTGCTTTTTATGGTAATTTTTCATTGGGATTAAGGTGTATTTGGCTTTTATTTTATTTTTAAGCCAACCTTCGCCGTTTACCATATTACCATACTCGCCAATGGTTAATCCATAGACTATAGGGACTGGGTGCATACCCACAAAACTTGTCCATTTTTCCTTTAATACGGGTCCATCTATGTAGCCATCGTGAGGGTTAGGTCTATCTAGTACAATCACTTCTACATTATGCTCTGCGGCAGCCTCCATCACATAGGCAAGGGTTGAAATATAAGTGTAAAATCTCACGCCAACATCTTGAATATCAAAAAGAATAATATCTAAATCTTGTATTTGTTCTGCAGTTGGTTTTTTGTTTTTACCATAAAGAGAAATAATGGGAATACCTGTTTTGGTATCTACACCATTTTTTACATATTCCCCTGCATCGGCTTCGCCTCTAAAACCGTGTTCTGGAGCGAAAACTCTTCTGATGTCTATAGTGTTTTCTCTTAGGAAATCCACAATGCTAAGTGTGTCTATGGTAGTAGGATGATGTTTTTGTGGTTTCAGTACCAGTCCTGTTTGGTTGGTTACCACCCCCACTTTTTTATTTTTTAATAGAGGAAGATAAAGCTCTGGTTGGTCGGCTCCTGTTTTAAAATCAGGACAGTTGTTACCATTTTGAGCATAGTTTCTACCAGATAACCCTAAATAAATTAGGCAAATCAACAGTAAATTTTTAATTTTGAGGCTTAAATACATAGGTTTTGAAATTTCCATTATATTTTTCTAAAAAAATAGCATTCTCCAAAGATAATAAAAATAATCTTTCTAAGGTGATTGTATTTATTGGCAGATTGTCTGTCGCGTTGGGTGTCATTGTTTCTTTAATTACGGTAGCCACAGGTTTGGGAGCTAAAAAAGCTATCAAAAATAAGATGGGAGATTTTTCGGGGCATATTTCTGTGAAATCTACTAGGTCTAATTCGTCTTACAACTCTTCAGTTCTAGACTTAAAAGAAATCAATATAAATCAAATTAAGACCTTACAAGAAGTAGAAGGTATGCAGTCTTATGCATCTGTAAGTGGTATTCTTAGAACAGAAGAAAATTTCTCTGGGATTTTATTAAAAGGTGTTGGGAAAGACTTTGATGCCAAAAGATTTGAAAAGTTTTTGGTGGAAGGTAGCGTTCCGAACTTTACAGAAAAGGGATATAATAATGAGGTAATATTGCCAGAAAAAATAGCCAATGATTTAAGACTTAAACTAAACGATGAAATAGTGGCTATTTTCTCTAAAGAAGACCAAAAACCAATCTACCGAAAATTTAAAGTTAAAGGGATTTACAAAACGGATATCAAAATGATAGACGACCTGTTTATCATAGGAGATATCAACCATGTGAGGAGGATACAAAATATGGATAAAACCGCCATAGGTGGTGTAGATATTTTCCTTAAAGATATGGGAGAAATAGATGAGGTGTTTCCAAAGATTGAAGAGAAAATAGGATATAAAAACTATGCTGAAAAGATAACAGATAAGTATCCAGAAATTGTAAATTGGATTAACATTTTTGACACCAATATCGCTTTAATCATCACAATTATGTTGGTAGTTGTAGTCATCAATATCGTAATGGTGTTGCTTATTTTAATTATAGAACGCACCAATTCCATAGGGGTATTGAAAACTTTGGGAGCAAATAATGCTCAAATACGAGCCATTTTCATCAATTATACCTTACTTATCATGGTTCCTGGATTGTTGGTGGGTAATTTTATAGGATTGGGACTACTACTTTTACAAAAATGGACGGGTATTGTTCAACTCAATCCTGATAACTATTACATCAGTACCGTGCCTATAGATTTGAATCCTATTTACATTGTGGCAATTTCTTTAGGGATTTTGTTGGTGTCTGCGGTGTCACTTATTTTTCCTAGTTATTTAATTAGTAAAATATCACCAGTTAAAGCGATTAAATACAATTAAGGTACATCGGTGATTTTTCTGTACTTTTGTGGAAATAATACATTAGAATGCAATCTTATTTAGAATTCAAATTTACCATTACGCCACCGCAACCTTGGAGTGAGATTTTAATGGCAGAACTCATACATATTGGTTTTGATAGCTTTACAGAGGAAACTAACGGTATTTTAGCCTACATTCCGAAGAACGATTTGAACGAAGACGCTATAAAGTCACTCTATATTTTTGAACAAGAGGGCGTAGAGATAGATTATACCTATACCGAAATGCCTAACATCAATTGGAACGAAGAATGGGAAAAGAACTTTTCGCCCATCAATGTAGAAGATAAAGTTTACATTAGAGCGGAGTTCCACGAGCCTCAACCGTTGGATTATGAAATTATCATACAGCCTAAAATGTCTTTTGGTACGGGGCATCACGCCACTACTTACCTGATGATTCAGCAAATGTTGGAAATGGATTTTAAAGGTAAAAAAGTCTTGGATATGGGCTGCGGGACTTCAGTATTGGCAATCTTCGCTAAACTGAAAGGAGCAGGAGATACTTTAGCCATAGATATAGACCCTTGGTCGGTAGAAAATTCTAAAGAAAACGCAGAACGAAACCAAGTCAGTTTAAGGATAGAAGAAGGCACTGCCGAGAATTTAGGACAGGAAAAATTTGACATTATATTGGCAAATATCAATAGAAATATTCTCATTTCTGATATTCCAACTTATGTTTCGGTGTTAGAAAAAGGCGGTCAGTTGCTACTCTCAGGCTTATGTTTTTTTGATGTAGAAGACATTATGGAAGTTTGTACGGCACAGAACCTTACACTCAACAAAAAAGTGCAAAGAGAAGAGTGGGTAAGTCTACTTTTAGAAAAGAACTAAACGCTATATTTGTAACTCAAAATAAAGTCTATAATGGCTAAAAAAGATAAAAAATCAGCAGTTAGCGTAGGTGTTTTAGGTAGCGGAAGTTTTGCTACAGCTATAGTAAAGATGCTTCAAGAGAACTCAAAAATGGTACATTGGTGCGTTCGTAATGAGTTTGTAAAAGGAGCTATAGAACTTAGAAAACACAACCCTACTTACTTGCAATCGGTGATGTTTAACACGCGTTATCTTAATATTACTACCGATATTAATCAGCTCGTATCGGCTTGCGATGTTATCATTTTGGCAACGCCATCTATCTATTTGTCGGATAGTTTAGAGAAAATGAATTGCGATTATTCCAACAAGTTGTTTGTATCTGCTATAAAAGGGATTGTCCCTAAACACAACGATATAGTAGCACACTACCTTAGAGACCAATTTCAGATAGGATTTAGAAATCAGGCAGTAATTGCAGGACCTTGCCACGCGGAGGAAGTAGCTATGGAACGCCTTTCGTACCTTACCGTCGCTACCGTAGAAGAAGAAAATGCTCAAAAACTGAAAGATTTATTCTCGTCTAGTTATATTAAGGTGAGTACCAGTAGCGATATACTTGGCAACGAGTATAGTGCAATACTAAAGAACATTTACGCCATAGGGGCAGGTATGGCAAGCGGTTTGGGTTACGGCGACAATTTCCAAGCGGTGTATGTGTCCAACGCTATTCGTGAGATGGAAATCTTCCTAGAAGCCATTTACGAAGCTCCAAGAGATGTTAACGAAAGTGCCTATCTAGGGGACTTATTGGTAACGGCGTACTCGCTGTTTTCCAGAAACAGGTCTTTGGGAAATTTGGTGGGCAAAGGTTACACGGTAAAATCGGCGATACAATCTATGAATATGGTGGCAGAAGGCTACTACGCTGCGGCATCTATCTACAATACTGCTAAAGAAAAGGGGCTTAAACTGCCTATCATCAGCACGGTATATAATGTTCTCTACGAAGGCAAAAATGTAGAAAAACAGTTCAAAAAGCTTACGGCTAAACTAAACTAATAGGGCGTACCCCCTTTCCATCAGCCGAAAATCCCACCGCTAGGGGTCGGGCTTTCGGCTTTATCTTTACCTTTTGTTCCTAGCGAAGGCTTTGGCAGTCAAAAGATAAAGGATATCGCCTCTCTCCCTTACGCATAGCAGAGTGTTAAGATTTAGAAGTAGCAAAGTATCATATTGAAAAACGGGAATAGATGTTTCAACCAGCGAGAATAGAAAATACAGATATTATTTGGGAGATGCTTCAGCAGGGCATTAGAAGAAGAAAAGAAGACGGCAGTAACCAATGGCAAGATGGTTACCCTAATAGAAGTGTGGTAGAAAAAGATATTCGTGATGGGGTGGGCTATGTCTGGGTTCAAGGTGATGAGGTCTTGGGCTATGCCGTTCTAATGCTCAATAACGAACCAGCCTATGATAATATAGAAGGCGAATGGTTATCCAATGGAGATTACCTAGTGGTGCATCGTGTGGTAGTACACGATAGGTGCTTAGGCAAAGGGATTGCTAAGCAGATGTTCCTGTGGATAGAAGGTTGGGCGAAACAACAAAATATTTACAGTGTAAAAGTAGATACCAATTACGATAACCAACCTATGCTCCATATTTTACAGCATTTAGGCTATCAGTATTGTGGGGAGGTTTACTTTAGGGGAAGCTCTAGGAAAGCCTTTGAGAAAGTTCTAAAATAAACAAAGGTGGCTTATTGCCACCTTTGTTATGAGTTGGTAAAGGTTTAGAGATTATCTAAAACTTCCTTTAAATCGACATAGCCGCCACCATTATAGACATTGGTAAGCCCAAGGGATTTAAAATATTCTACGGCTTTGCCACTTCTGTTACCACTTCTACAAAACAAGATTACATTGCCGTCTAGGCTGGTAACTTCCTCTTTTCGGTCTTCTAATTCTCCTAATGGAATGTTTTTAGCGGCTTCTATGTTTCCGTCCATTTCTAGCTCCATAGGTTCTCTTACATCTATAAGGTGGTAATTTCCTGATTTTAATACTTCTTCAATCATAATATTGTTAAATTATAAGGTTTAGAAGCGTAAAGATAGAAGAGATTAGCACAATACCCAAATTTTAGGCATTAAATTTATACTTTTGCATCTGTGAACAAAAAAGCCCACTATACCCAGCTGATAAAAAATAAAGCCAAAGCTTTTGGCTTTCAGTCTTGTGGTATTTCGCAGGCTGCATTTTTGGAGGAGGAAGCTCCTAGGCTAGAAGCGTGGCTAAAAAAGGGTTATCACGGTAAGATGTCTTATATGGAAAACCATTTTGACAAGCGTTTAGACCCAAGGCTACTGGTGGAAGGCTCTCGCTCCGTTATTTCGTTGTCGTATAATTATTTTCCGCAAGAGGAGTTGCCCACCATAGATAACTTTAAAATATCAAAGTATGCGTATGGTAGAGATTACCACGAGGTTATTAAAGATATTTTGAGGGATATGGTTGCAGAACTTCAGGAAGAGATAGGAGCTTTTGGCTTTAGAGTGTTTGTGGACTCTGCACCTGTATTGGAACGGGCGTGGGCAAAAAAATCTGGAATTGGCTGGGTGGGGAAGAATGCCAACTTAATTTCTAAGAAAAGCGGGTCTTTCTTCTTTCTAGCCGAAATTATTTGCGATTTGGAGCTAGAGCCAGACGCTCCTACAACCGACCATTGCGGGCGTTGTACGCGTTGCATAGATGCCTGTCCTACCAATGCTATCATTAATGAAAAAATTATAGACGGCAGCCGTTGCATTTCGTATGCCACCATAGAACTCAAGGAGGAAATCCCTGTAGCGTTTAGGGATAATATGCAAGACTGGATGTTTGGGTGTGATATTTGCCAAGAGGTTTGCCCGTGGAACCGATTTTCTAAACCTCACAACCAACCTTTGTTTAATCCTAATCCTGCCCTTAAAAACTTTACTAAAAGGGAATGGAGAGAGCTCACTCAAGAGTTGTTTTCCGAGATATTTAGAAAATCACCTGTTAAAAGGACTAAGTTTGCAGGGTTACAGCGGAATATCTCTTTTTTAGACCAAGAACTACCAGACTAAAGACTAGCCACCGAGATGGTTTTGTTATGGAATAGAAAATGCTTCGGGGTGATGTGTTTTGTTTGGGCTTTGTGGTAATGGTAGGGTATGGAGGTATGGAAAGTAGGTTTCGGTGGAATGATTGGAGTTAGGAGAATGACCTTTAAATTTTTGGGGAAATGAAAGTTTTTGGAGAGAGGTGCCTGTGAATAAAATAAAAAGCTATCTTCGTGGTCTATAATTCTGATGAAAAATGAAAAAACTATTGTTCTTCCTACTAAAGACACTGGGTGTTGTGGTAGGCTTTGTGGTGGTGTATGTATTGCTAGCGCTGCTATTGCCGCTGATACCTGTTTCGGAGGAGCGGGTGAGTGAGGCGAAGACCATTCCTATTTACATCTATACCAATGGCGTCCATACCGATTTGGTGATGCCTACCCAGACGCCACTCGTTAATTGGAGCGAGGTGGTGCCTTACAAAAATACGCGTTCGCAAAACGAAAACTTACCCTATCTAGCAGTAGGCTGGGGAGATAAAGGCTTCTACCTAGATACGCCAGAATGGGCAGACTTAAAGTTTTCTACGGCGTTTAATGCGGCATTTGGGCTGGGCGAGTCGGCAATGCACTGTACTTACTACGCTAAAATGAAAGAAGGCGAAGACTGCAAGAAAATAATGCTTACAGAAACGCAATACGCTAACCTTGTTCGCTTTGTAAAGGAAAGTTTCGATACCGATGAAAGCGGCAAGACGATACTCATAGAAACCGATGCGGTGTATGGCGCTAACGACGCCTTCTACGAGGCTAAAGGCAGTTATAGTTTTATGCATACCTGCAACACTTGGGCAAATAATGGTCTAAAGGCAGCGGGGCAAAAGGCAGCACTGTGGACACCTACAGATTTCGGTATTTTCAGGCACTACCGATAGCCTCTAAAGGGTTAAAAATAACTTCGGATTAACGGGAGTACCGTTCTTGTGGACTTCGTAATGCAAGTGCGGTCCTGTGGAGCGTCCTGTATTTCCTGATTTGGCAATGGTTTCTCCTGCTTTTATCTTATCGTTAGCCTTTACCAAGACTTGCGAGAGGTGTCCGTAGAGAGTGGCTAGTCCGTTGCCGTGAGAGATAATCACGCATTTGCCGTATCCACTTTTCTCTCCTGCAAAAAGGATAGTTCCCGCAGCGGCACTTTTGATGTCTTTACCAATGCCTACCGCAATGTCTATCCCTTTATGAAATTGCATTTGCTCTGGCTCTTTTGGGGTGGTGCTGGTTTTGGTAGTGGTAGAGTCTGTATTCGCTTTAGCAGAAGGCTTTACAGAAGCCAAAGCGGTTTGGGGTGGGATAGGATTTTTTCTTTTCCCAAAATGAGACGATATATAGCCCTCCGTAGGTATGCCCAGTGGTACAGTCTGGAGTTTCTCTTGTAAATCTACCAAGTATTGGCTGTATCTGTTAGCCGTTTTGGCGAGGTAAACACTATTGTTGAGGCTGTCTTGAGCGAGGTTTTCTAGGTTAGAATTAACCACTTGCTTAGAAGCTAAGAAACGATGCAAATCCTTTACAGTCTTGTGTATAAGTCCTAAATCTTGCTTCATTTTGGAGTAGTCTACACTATCCTTTTGGGTGTTGATTTTAACGAGATTAACTTCGTAGGCTTTGTCGTCTTTTTCGGAATAGAGTTTAACTATAAAAAGCGACTGGAGTAGCATTACTAAAAATAGCCCTCCTAATATAATATATTTATTATTGATATTTTTCATTAGTGGAAAATTAAGGTTGCAAATTTAACGAGCTTTAGTCTTAATAATTGTATTTGTATATGTTAAAAAGTGATAAATTTTGGAGGTAAATATATTGTGCTTTTGGCTGTTTTTATCTTTTGTAGAAGTGGTTATAGGTGTGTTTTTTATTTGTTGTTTAAAATGTTTATCTTTGTGAGCTTTAGATTCTTAATGTCAACTTTTTATGAAGAAATGTTTATTAGGTTTAGGATTGATACCCGTATTGTTTCAGTCCCAGTATATGGATAACCTTACCTACGGTGTCAAAGTAGGCGGATTACATTCTACCATTACCAATCTTCCGGAGATGATTGTAGGGCGAGACCATAATAAAACATTATTCAGTATTGATAGCAAGGGAGCCTACGGGGCTGAAGGAGGTTTGTTTTTGAATTATAAATTACCCCATTCCAGGGTAGCCATACAGCCGGAATTTTTATATCGAAAGGCGGGCGATAGAGTGGTGTATCATAACCAGACGACGGGGCAAGAGTACACTTTGGATTTCAATTATTCTTATTTGGTATTTGGTGCTTCGCTAAAAGTATATCCTTATGAAGGGGTAAATTTTGGAGTAGGTGGGTTTTATTCCAAAAGCCTAACGCCATCAGCTTTAGAATATACCTCTAATGAAAACGGAGGGCGATACGATACCAATTACAGGCAATTTTACAGAGACGGCATTGTAGGGAAAGACGATTTTAATTTGAGTTTTTCTGTGGGGTATGAGCTGAGCCAAGCCTTTCATTTTGAAGCGAGGTATTATTTAGGCGTTGGCGATATGATTTCCAACCGAAGCACCTCTTTCCAGTTTTTGGAGAACACGAACCGAAATTCTGTGATGACGCTTTCTTTGGGGTATAACTTCAGTAATTGGTAGCACTAAATTTAATCAAGAAAAAAGATGAAAAAAATAGGATTAGCAGCTTTATTTTTGGGGTTGACATTTGCAAACGCACAAAACTTAGCGAGAGAAATTACTTATGGGGCTTTTGTAGGAGGCATTTATTCTAAAATGGGGAATATAGAACCTGCCATTATTCCAGAGGGGATTTATCAAGGGTATCAAACGCAGGAAAAGGCAGAGACGAGCGTAATGGCTGGGTTGTTTTTAAATTGGAAATACCCTACGGAACGCATCAGTATTCAGCCAGAACTCTTTTACACGAGACAAAAAACTGACTTTACTTATACCGATGTTAAGGGGCTGAATTACACTATTGCTTTTGGTTATAATAACCTTAATGCAGGTTTTTTGTTTAAGTATTACCTTACGGATAAGCTGTATATAGGAGCAGGACCTTACCTTACCTTAAATTTGGATAAAGACGCTTTGGTTTATACCTCTAACGGCAGTGAGATGTCCACTAAAACAGGTGTTTACTTTGAACCTGATGCGGTGGTACAATCCACATTGAAACAATCGTTTGAAGGGAAAGACTATTTCCATACCGCTTTTGCGTTGGGCTACGAATTTGAAAATGGTTTAGGCATAGGAGCGAGGTATCAGTTAGGTTTGTCCGATGCTTTGGAAACCCAAGAAAATGGACATCGTTTTAAAAATACCAACAACCGGGTGAACGCCATTTCCTTGCAAATCAGTTATCGATTTAACTTTGATAGTTTTAACAACTTTTAAAACTCAGATTTAATGAAATCTATTTTACTGGCTTTGGGGTTAGGTTGCTTTAGTCTAAGTTTTGGACAGGAGGTTTACCCTGCTGGGGTGGAGCAACCTTTATTATGGCTAAAGACTAAAACGACCCAAGACGAACTCTTGTTGGAAGAGGTGAAGACAGGCAAAGTTTGGGCGAAACAATCTAAGCATCAAGCTGAGAACATCAATTGGAACTTGTCGAGTGCCTATTCGGGTTTCGTTCAATCGGGGGTTGATTTAACTAAGGAGCAAGCCGAAGCCGTTTCATTATTCATTGTTTATCATCAGAAAAGCAACGAGTCGGAGGAATTTCTTTGGCACTTGTCAGAAAAACAAACGCCCAAAATTACTGCGACCAATCAACGCTTAGCCGATTTAGGGCTGAAAAAATACAGAGCCTATCCCTCGTCCCAAGCCGAAGCGAAAGTAAAAATTCATTATTATCAGCATTACAAACCTTTGGAAGAAGAGGGGCAAACGTACCATTGGGCTTTGGGCAAGGGGGTAGCAGGGCTTCCAGCGGGAGTATTTTCAGGAGCCATTGCGGAGGTTATTTTTTATGACAGGGTGCTTTCTTTGGTGGAGATGCAACAGGTAGCTTCTTATTTAGCGGTAAAGTACGGCGTTTCATTAAATCAGTTGGAGTATAAGAATTATTATAACAGCCAAGGCAAGGTGATTTGGGATTATAAAGAGCACAAAAACTTTAATCAGAACATCACTGCTTTGGGGCGAGACGATAAGGGCAATTTATTACAGCCGAAAAGTCAAAATTCCAATAGCGAGAAGTTAGTCGCAATGGCATTACAACCGTTAGAATCGTCGGAAATTCCGAACGATTATTTTGTATTTTGGAGTGATAATGGTGGCGGTTTACAATTTAAAAAACAGGCAGAAGGACAACCTGATGGGATAGGTAGAAAATGGCGATTAGATTACACGGCGACCAAAGAAGCTAAGTTGCACACCCAGTTTTCACTGCAAAATTTGGAGAAGGAAACGCAGGAAGAAAGTAAAGAGCAATCCCAACCTAAATACTATTGGTTGGTGGTGGATAAAGAAGGACAAGGAAACTTTAACCCAGAACATTCGGCTTATGTTAAGTTGGGGGAGGTTAATCATTCGCAGCAGCAAGTGGTATTCAGTCAATGGGAGCAATACGAAAAGCCGTCGGTGGTTTACACGATTTGGGAAGCCCCCGAGATGTTTGCTCATTTGGGGTTGGCTTTAGGTAAGTGTGGACAGCCGTATTCAGGTGGAGTGGAATTTAATATGGTGGGCGGTAAAGCACCGTACCGCATTCAGTTGAAAGCTAAAGAGGCTAATGCTTGGCAGGAGCAATGGACGGAACAAGATGCCACTACCCGTAGAAAATTACACTTGTCATCGGGGACTTACCAATATTTAGTAACCGATGCCCAAAACCGACAGTACCAACAAGAATTTTACCTCTCGGACGGGGATATGCCGATGCCTAAACTTAATGAGGAATATCTGTTGGGCGAGCCTTTGGTATTGTCTCCGGAGAAGGATTTGCCTAAAGGAGATTACCGTTACGAATGGTATTTAGATGGAGCTTTAATAGCTACCACCCCGTCGTTATTGGTAAATAAAGCGGGGGATTACGAGTTGAGGTTGCAAAACGTGCAGGGGTGCCGTTCGGCTTCCAAGTTCAGAGTAACCTCTAAACAAGGCGATTTGGAAACCAAGGTGGTGCTATTTCCTAATCCGAGTACCGATGGCACCTTTAAGGTATTGGCTTCATTTCCGAAGCAGACCAGCGGTCGTTTAGAAATTTACACTATGGCGGGGCAGTTGGTAAGCACCGATTATTTTTACAATCTATCCCAGTATGAATACCGTGGTAGTATTCTGTCTTCTGGGGTTTATCTCATACAAGTTAAAACATCGTTAGGGCAAACTACACATAAATTAATTGTTAAGTAATGAAGCAAGTTTATAAATACATCTTATATTTCGTATTACTAAGCATTTCGGGGGGAGCAATGGTTAAGGTGTTTCCAAAACTTTTGCCTTGGGGAACTTCGGTGTCAAAAACTGAAATTTCTTCTCCTCCTATTACCAAAGAGAAAACGGTTATTCATTCTCCTGAGACAACTTCCGAAGCGAGGTTATCGCCAAGTAAGTCTTTAAAGCTGAATTATCAAGGTTTTTCGGCTTATTTTTCGGAGGGGAGTGTTTCTCGTGCAGTTAAGGTTTCCGTATTGGGGTTGAGTGAAAACCATCTCCCACGCTTAAGCTCTGATTTGGTTAATGTAACGGGGGGGACGGCAGGCTATCGTTTGTTGCCGAAGAAGACCAAACTAAAGAAACCCGTTGAAATCAAGATAAGTTACGATAAAGCCAAACTTCCGTCGGGTTATACGGAGGAAGATATAGATTTATTTTACTTTGATGCCAAAAAATCGGCGTGGCAGAAATTGCCGAAGGACAGTTTGATGATAGGAGCTTCGGCGGTAAAGGCGAAGACTTTCTACCTCTCCGATTTTATAGCAGGGGTGATAAAATTGCCAGAATCGCCGGACACTTCAGGCTTTACTCCTACGAGCATTAGTGGGCTTAAAGCCGCTTCGCCGATGGTGGGCATTCAACCATTGAGTGTACCTACGCCAAGTCCAGACGGGAGTGGTAGCACTTCGTTTGGGATAGAATTGCCTAAAGGCAGGGCAGGTATGCAGCCCTCGTTGCAGTTGCAATACTCTAATGAGGGGGGTAATTCTTGGTTAGGACTGGGGTGGAACTTAGCTTTGCCTTCGCTTACGGTGGACACCAAATTTGGAGCACCGAGGTACGATGCCCAAAAAGAAACCGAAACCTATCTATTATCGGGTGAAGAATTACTACCGAATGCCCACAGAGCCGAATGGGAGAACCGAAGTGCAGATAAAATCTTCTATCCGAGGAGAGAGGGGGCGTTCCAAAAAATACATAGGAAGGGAGCATCACCTAACGCGTACACTTGGGAAGTACGTTCCAGAGGAGGCGTTGCATTTTACTATGGAGATAGTGAAGACAGTAGACTGTCGGACGCCCAAGGCAATGTGGGCTATTGGGCATTAAGGGAGCAGAAGGATTTGCGTGGGAACACCGTAACTTACGAGTATACCAAGGCGCAGGGCGTACTTTACCCCAAAGCCATTTATTATACAGGGAAAGACGGCGCTAAGGGGGCTTATTCGGTACACTTTATAACGGATAAAGACTTGGGCGAACCTCAACGCAAAGACCTCCAGATTTCGGCAAGGTTAGGCTTTAAGCAAGAATACAACCGACTGCTCCGAAAAATTGAGGTAAAGTATGGGACAGCGATGGTTCGTTCCTATGAGTTGGTGTATAAAGAGGGGGCGTTTAGAAAGTCGTTACTGAGTGAAATTAAGGTGTACGATGCCGAGGGCAAACTGTTTTATACCAACACGTTGGACTATTACGACGATGTTCGGGACAGTTCGGGCAAGTATGTTCCTTTTGGCGAGTTTAAGAAATGGGAAGTTCCTAAAGACGGGATAGACTACACCTTCTTGGGGATTAAGGGCTTTTCGGGGCACCCTACTTTGGCGGGGACTTCCAGCTCCAATAGTAAGGGGGGCAGTTTCCGTATAGGGGTAGGACCTTCGGCGGACGCTTACAAAATCAATACGGTTGGAGTAAGTGGAGGTTACAGCTCTGGTAAAACGGAAAACAGGGTCTTTTTGCAGGATTTGGACGGCGACAATCTTCCGGATAAAGTTTATATTAAAAAAGATAAAGTTTATTACCGTAAAAACTTATCCTCTCAAGGCTTAACTAAGTTTTCGGACGAACTGAAAGAGATTAACCTCCCTCATATGGGGATTAGTGAGTCTTCATCGTTTAGTTTTGGAGTTGATTTGCAAGTTTCTCGGGCGACGATTGGCTACGACCGCCAGAGTACAACCAGCAGGACTTTCTCTTATTTTATGGATTTTAATGGCGATGGCTTGGTTGATTTTGCCGATGGTGGGCGGGTGTATTACAACCGATTGGTGAACGGAGTGCCTACCTTCTATGCCACCAGCAGCGGAACACCAGCACCCATAGTGGCGAGTAATAATAAATTAACTTTAGAAGGCAGTACAAAGTACACCAAGGAGGAATTAGAAAAACATAATCCATTACACGATGTCGTTAGAACTTGGCGAGCCCCACATACGGGAAAAATATCGGTAAAGCACGCCTACCAGTTGCAGCAAGATCTTTCCGAAGCCCGTCTAAACTATAAGAAAAACGACGGTACGGAGAAAGCCGACGGTGTGAGGCTTTACTTTCAGCATAGGGACAGTCTTTATTGGAAACAAGACATTGATGCCGAGGACTACACTCTAAAGCACAGAGAGGATACGTTGGAGGTTAAGCAGGGCGAATTGCTTCACTTTAGGGTAAGTTCTAAATACGACGGTAACTTCGACCAAACCCTTTGGACACAGACTATTGAGTATAAGACCATAGGCGATAATGAGAAGGATTATAACGGTTTGAGCTTAAAGTATTACGGTTCGGAGGCGGACGCTTTGCACCCTTCGGCACAGGGGTATATTTTCAGCATCTCTGCCCAACCGAAGTTTGGAGGGAAGTTGACTAAGGGCGTTACAACGGATTTAGTCAAGGTAAAGGTTTATAAGTACGGGTTTAGTATTAGTCCGGTGTTATTGTACGAGCGTACATTCCAAGCGGCAGAGACGGCGGATTTAGATTTAAGCACCATCAATTTGGGCAATTTCAACGCCGAGGAGGGCATCAGCATTACCGTAGAATCGCCAACGGAAATCAACTGGAAGCAACTCACTTTTACGCCGGAAGTTCGCTTTATCAATGAACAAAATGAGGAAGAAACCCAACCGCTGAATGTGGACTTTCTAATCAGCGAGAAGTTAGATGTGCACTATGCTCCTAAACTCGTAATGCCTCAACAAAAGGGGAAGCTAAGACTATTGTTAGAGGCTAATTTTAGTTCTTCAGAAGCAGGAACGCTTGAAATCACGGCGAAGCAGTCGGGTAAGGTAGCGGCGAGGAGTAGATTTAATGTATCTCGTTTAACTTCGGCACTTCCTGTAACGGAGCCGATGGTGTTGGATAGCATCAGTAAAGACGAGCCTTTGTTTGTGGAGATTAAGGTGTCTAATAAAGGGTTGTACAGAAGTTTGGTAAACAAGAGTATGCCTGTAACGCTTCAAATCAAAGACTCGATTAAAATTCCGGAGGACGACCCAAGGCAACCCGATGAGAAGTATGAAATCATCACGACGACACAGCTACACAATGCTTATACGGTCTATACCCTTTACCACGAGAGAAACGAGAATATATTGCTTGGCAAGAATTTTAGAGGTTGGGGCGGTTTTATCCTTAACGGGACATTAGCGGGAGAGATGATAGATGAATTGAGGTTAGTGGACTTTACGGGGAACTATTCGGACGACAAAGATCATGTACCAGATACTAACCCAGACAATAGAAGCCCAGAACAGGAGGAGCCGGGAATGGAAGTTTCTAAAGCCTACTTTTTTAGAGGGTTAGTCAGCTATCCTAAGAAACGTTATCAAGGGTTAGAGGAAGATATTTATGTTTCTGAGCGTTACTTTTCGCCATCGCGTTTGGGGGAGAACGATTTGGAGAAACACTTAGACACTTCGTTGCCGCAGCTTTCTGGGGGGAGCGGTGGGGCGCTCATTATGGTAAGTGAAAGCCGAAGCAATGCTTTTTCGGGAGGAGCAGCCATTGTGGGCGGTTCATATTCCGAAGGGGTATCAGAAGTAATGCAAACGATGAGCGACTTTAACGGCGACCGTTTCCCAGACTTTGTGCGTGGAGGACATGTCCAGTTTACCGAGCCGAGAGGAGGCTTAGAAGCCCGAACAATAGGTTTAGGCGGTAGTTTCAGCCGTTCCAAGGTGGAGACCAATGGTGGGTCGTTCAGTGGGTCGTTTCAGCACGGTGAACCTAAATCGTCTATGACCTTTAAAATCACGAGGAACGACCAGCAGAGGCTTACCATTACCCGTTCTACTGACGATGCCGACAAGGCGAAAAACAGCGTTTCGGTAAGTGGGAGCGTAGCTTCATCAAACGATTATTCCGAATATACCTATACCGACCTCAACGGCGACGGCTTGGCGGATAGGGTTACTAAAGACGGCTACATCAGTTATAACACGGGGTACGGCTTTTTACCGCAAGAGCAATGGGTTGGCTTTGGCGGATTGCTCACGGGCGACTCGCAAGATTTCAGTGCAGGCTTGGGCTATTCCGCTTATGGAGGCTCGTTTACGGGCGGGCTTAATTATACCAACTCCGTTACACAGAGCCGCACCCAGTTTTTAGATATGAACGGCGACGGCTTGGCAGACCGTGTGGTGTATGGCGATAATAATACGCTGATGTATCAGAATTTAGGTAACACTTGGGATACGACACCTTTGGTCATTCCTAAGTAGCAGGCAATCCTATCGCCGTAAACCGAGCGATTAGCTACGGGGGCAGTGCCAAGTATTCCGTGTATTTCAAATGGGGGTTCATCAAATTTGGCTTTACGGCAGGAGGCTTTGCAGGTAAGAGTACCAGCCGAATGGAAGCGGCGTTTATGGATGTGGACGGCGATGGCAATTTAGATTACATCTTGTCCGATGGCGAGGACGACCTCCGTGTGGCGACTTCTAATATACGCCGTACCAATAGGCTTAAAAGCGTTAAAAATGCCACGGGCAGCACCTTTGAGGTCGATTACGAGTGGGTGGCGCCTACTTACGAAAACCCTAACAGCAAGTGGGTGCTAAGTAGGGTAACCACTTTTGACGGACATCAAGGCGATGGCGAGGACTACACCATCAGCCGTTTCACCTATAAAGACCCGTACTACGACCGCCGAGAGCGAGAGTTTTATGGTTTTGCCGAAGTAAAGCAAGAACAGCTGGACCCTAAGGACGGCAAGGTGCTAAGAACTTCCGTGCAGCACTATTATAACAGGGACTACTTCCGCAAATCGTTGGCGAAAAACAGCTATACCTTAGACGCCCAAGGGCGAAAACTCACCGAAAGCACCGTGCAGTATCAGATTAAAAACGCCCGTACCAATACCGATTGGGAGGCGGAGCGTTTGGCACTGCCTGAAAGCGATGCCATTTCGGTCTTTATTGCCCCTACGGAAACCACCGAACGCCAATACGAGGGGGCGGGGTATTTGGAGCACAAAATCGCCCAAAGCTACGATGCTAAGGGGAACATCACCACTTACCAAGACTTTGGCACGGGCAATCCCAACTCGGCACTCAAAGCGGAAATTACTTATTATGAGAGCGAAACGCCCTACTTTGGGGGCATTGCCAAGAGCATCACGGTGCACGATGCCAACGGTTTGGTAAGGAAACGCGAGGCGGACATCAACCCGCAAACGGCAGAAACCACCCAAATCCGCAACTACTTTACGGCAGACCGCTACGCCCGTACCGACTTGTCTTACGATGCGTACGGCAACCTTGCCCAAATCACAGGGGCGGAAAACCACAAAGGGGAGCGTTCGAGCCTTCGCTATGAATACGACGAAGAAACGCACAGCCACCTAACGAAAATTACCGACCATTTTGGCTACGAAACCCGCACGGCGTACGACTACCGCTTTAACGCTCCGTTGGAAGTTACCGACCGCAACGGGGAGCAACTGCACTATACCATAGACGCTAAGGGGCGTACCACACACATTCTCGCGCCTAAAGAAGCGGCGGCGGGCGTGCCTTATACGGTGGCTTACGACTATTATCCGGAAGCCAAAGTGCCTTACGCCAAAACAAGAAACTACGATGCCGAGCACGGCAAAGACATCATCACTTATACCTATACCGACGGCTTAGGGCGTACGCTGCAAGTCAAGAAAACGGCGGCACTGTTCCAAGGGAAAAACCAAGCCGATGCCGAGCGTCTCATTGTATCGGGCAAACAAGTGTACGATGCTTTGGGTCGGGTGGTAGAGAGCTATTACCCTACCACCGAAACGCCAAGCGAGGCGTTCAGCACCCAAGTAGCTACGGTAATGCCTACCACTACGGCTTACGACGAGAAAGACCGCCCAGTATTGCAGACCCTGCCCGATGGCAGCACGGTAGCCACGGCTTACGAGGTGTCGGAAACAGCAGGCACCAAGACCCTTAAAACCACCGTAACCGATGCGTTGGGCAGGGTGTCCCATAGCGCCACCGATGTTTTGGGCAGAACGCTGAAACAAGTACAACCTACGGGGATAGAAACCACCTACCACTACAACGCCCAAGGCGAACTCCTAAAAGTAACCGATGCCGAAGGGCACCAGACCCTAAGCGAGTACGACCTTTTGGGGCGTCGCACCCAACTTACGCACCCCGATGCGGGCATCACCACATTGGCGTACGATGCGGCGGGCAACCTCATACGCCGTCAGACCGCCCAAATTCGGGAGCAGATGCCCGATGCGGCGATAGAATACCACTACGACCACAACCGTTTGCAGGAAATCCGCTACCCTAAGCACCCGGAGAACAATGTCCGCTACCATTACGGTAAGCAGAGCGAGAGCCCTCGCCGTCGGGGACGCTTGTGGTTGGTGGAGGACGCCAGCGGCGGTACCGAGTATTTCTACGGAAGTATGGGCGAGGTTGAAAAAGAAATCCGCTCGTTACGCATCACGCCGACGGAGGTGCACACCTACATCACCGAATACGGGTACGACAGCTTTAACCGTATCCAAACGATGACTTACCCCGATGGCGAAGTCTTGGACTTCGGCTACAATCGGGCAGGGCAGCTCACCACCCTCACGGGGAAAAAGGGCAACTACGAATACACCTACCTTAAACAACAAGGGTACGACGAGTTTGAGCAGAAAGTGTATCGCCAGTACGGCAACGGCACCGAAACCCGTTATACTTATGACCCTACAATGAGGCGTTTGGCGACACTCAACACCCAAAATACCAAACGAACCTTCCAAGACAACCGCTATACTTACGATTTAGTGGGGAACATCTTGCAGGTGGAGAACCAAGTTCCAATCGTGAATTATGCTTTGGGTGGAGCAAGTAGCTATCAATACCAATACGACGAGCTTAACCGTCTGATAAGTGCCACAGGAACTTACACAGGTGAGGCGACTTCTGCGGAGTACCAGCTCCAAATGCAGTACAATAAGCTCAACGGTATTGTTCAAAAATCCTTAACCCATAAGCAAAACGGTAAGGATAAAGGCTATGTGCTGGATTATGTTTATGGCAATAAGTCCCACCCTCACGCCCTAAGCGAACTTAAAGATTCTACGACACCGAAGCCAAGGGCTTACGAGTACGACGGCAATGGTAATCCGATAAGCTACGAGGGCTTTAAGGACTTTAGGGTGATGGTATGGGACGAAGAAAACCGTTTGCAGGGATTAAATGATAACGGTAAGTTGCATTTATATACTTACGACCACACAGGCGAAAGAGCCGTAAAAAGTAGTGCAGAGAGCCAAAAAACGGTGATTAACGGGGTAAGTTCCGCCGTCATCGTTCACGCGGAGAATTACACCGCTTATGTTAATCCTTATTTTGTAGTTAATAAGGGTAAGTTTACCAAGCATTATTTTGAAGGTACAAGCCGTATTGTGTCAAAATTGGGAGAGGGAACATTTCATCAACCGTCTGGTATAAATGCAGGAGGAATTGATTATGTGAAACAATCCGCAAAAGTGCAGGAAGCCATAGACCAATACATCAAAGGATTAAACATTCCGCCAGGTCCGCCAACGCAACACGGCATATACGGCACACCTGACTTTACAGGACAAGAGTACCCAAGTATAGATTGGTCAGACATTAGCCAAGACCAAGAGCCACCAGAGGGTTGGCCAAGACCGCCGAAGTTTAACGAGCCGGGCGATGTGCCGGGTCCGCCAGTACAGTATGGCGACCCCGTGAAACCCGATAATGTGAAAGGTGGGTTTGGTTATGTAGATAATGGGATAGAGGAGAAAAACTTGTATTTCTATCACCCTGACCATTTGGGTTCAAGTTCATACATTACAGACGCTAATGGCGATGTAAACCAACATACGGAATATATGGCGTTTGGCGAGGTATTATTTGACGAACACAAGGTAAGTAGAAGAATGCCGTATTTGTTTAACGGTAAAGAATTAGATTCTGAAACAGGGTTATACTACTACGGTGCGAGATATTATGATGCGAGAGTAAGTTTGTGGCTCGGTACAGACCCATTGAGTGGGTACAATCCAATAATGGAAACAGAGCATTATATAGATGGTCAGCATAACGGGGGAGTATTTAATCCAATGAACTTTGCTACCTATTCTTATACTTATCAAAATCCAATACTTTATATAGACCCTAACGGAAAGCAAACATTTTTTCTGCATACTAGAAATTTTGCTCCTTTTGATAGATTTGGAGGAGGTTTTGAGGGAGATGGGGATAATAGAAAATTTTCAACAGCAAAAAATATGTCTTATAGAATAGCTGGTACTACTACGATTAATTTAGATAAATTTACTATGAGTAATGTTCGTGGAGGTAAAGCTCATTCTGATTGGTTAGGAACTAGCTTTAGTAGTGCAATTTCTCCGACAAATGTTGATTATAGTTATGCGGATAATGGTAGAAAAACCCAAAATTATTATATGCATATTTATGGTAAAAATAAAGCATTATTATGGGGGATTGTTTCACCAGATATAGATACAAATGTTAATCTAGAAGTTTCTAATATTAAGAAAGGGCAAAGTTTTGATATTTCAGGAAATGTATATGGTGATAAATTTCCATCAAATGAAACATATATTACTGATAAAAAAGGTAACTCTTTGTTTTTAGGAGTTTCTGGAGCGGATGGTTCACCTTTTACATCTTTAGCTGGAGATAATGATAGACCTATGTCTAGTTTTAAATTTAAAGTTTTACTAAATAAAGATGATACATTTAGGGGTGTAAGATATAGGGGAAAAGATTATACAGGTAGTCAATGGAACTCACAATTTGAGAAATTAAATCCAAGAGATGGCAATGTTCAATCGGGAAAATCAGCAGAATAAATTTTATTATGAAAAATTCAATGTTTAAGATATTTATTATAAGTCTTGTGATATTATCCTTTTTTGCTTATTTAATAGGTCTTACAGATAGTGCTTTTCAGAAAAATTATTATTCAGATAATATATTTATTTGTTTTATTAATTCCATAAAATATTTTATTTTTTGGGTATTACCTTATTGGTGGTTAATTATATTGATTGGAGCAATCTTATCAATGGGGATATTTTATGTATTTAAGAGGGTTATATATCTGATGCAAAAATAGGTCGTGTATCAGAGTTAGTGATGATGATGATTTAGGTTATTAAGTGTTTGGTTGTTAGAGGTGATGTTATTGTAGATGAGCCTTAAAAGATGAATGATAGATATATTAGAGTAACAAAAAAGTGATAAAAAAGGAGATAAATGATAGAAATTAAGACCTTGTGTATCAAAGTTAGTGATACCAAGATGTGTCCCCATTGTTTATCAAAAAAAATTATTAAAAATGGACGCACCAAGACCTTAAAACAACAGTATTACTGTAAGGAGTGTTATCGTCGTTTTATAGATTATTATACCTATCATGCTTATCATTCAGAGATTAACCGCAAAATAGTGGTCTATACAAAAGAGGGTTTGGGGATTCGTTCTATAGCGAGGGTATTAGGTATATCTGTTACCACTGTACTGAAAAGACTTTTGGCTATAGCTAAAGCATTGTCTTCTCCTTTGATAGCCTACGGAAAGGAATATGAGGTAGATGAGATTTGTAGTTATGTGAGGCATAAAGGAAATAAAATTTGGATTACTTATGCTATGGAGCGTGATAGTGGAAATGTGGTGAGTTTTAGCATTGGTAGGCGAACTAAAACCACTTTGTCAAAAGTAATTACCACATTGCTTTATAGTCGTCCAAAGCGTATCTATACAGATGGTTTACATCATTACCGCTACTTGATTCCTCAAAATATACATAAGGTTTCCCGCTATGGCACTAATAAAATAGAACGATTGAACCTAACCTTGAGAACTAAACTAAGGCGTCTAAATAGGAGAACGATTTGTTTTAGTAAGAGTCTTTGTATGTTTATGGCGATAATGAAAATATATTTTTGGTATTAGCTTACTATAATGGATAGTAATTTAGTGCAAATATTAGTTAGTGTAATTATAGCGATATTATTACTCCTTTATATAAAGGATAAAAAAAGATATATGAAAGGAAAAGAGTATGATCCTACAGATGAAGCAGAAATTGTTAAATCATATATGGGAATAGCTTTATGTGTTTTGTCTGTGATTATTTCAGTATTTAGGCTGTTGGCATAACCAATGATTAGTACTACTAAATTTTTACGATATTAAATATTTTCACAGCGTCGGCCTCGCGTAAAATTTCCATCGAGGAGGAAATTTTACGCGAGGCCGACGGAAAAATCACGCGAGGCTGATGGAAAAAATTTTGCTCCTCGATGGAATGAAATGGGCTTCGGGGAGGGGGTTTTTTGTTTTTGGGGGTGTGCGTGGTGGTTGCAAGGTAGTGGTGGAGCGTGGGGCTTGGCGCTGTGGCTAGGGGTGGGGGTGCGTAAGGGATAGGAGCGGTTACCCCACAGCCACAGAGGGTAGGCACCGTGCGGAAGCTGTGGCGAGGAGTAATAGCGGATAGCCCGACCCGAGCAGCGGGCTTAAGCGCTGGCGAGGGATACGCCCCTGTAAATAAGATGGTTGAGCTAGCTTCTCTTTAGGACTTCTTGTATCCCCTTTAGTCCGTCCGAAAATTCGGCAAGTAATGCGGCTATTTGTGCCATTCTATCGTTCTCGCCTAGTCCTTTGAGACGCTTGTTCTTCTGGAAGGTTTCTTGTATGTGGTGCCATCTGGTGGCTTCGGTTTCGGTAAGGAGTGCCATCATTTCTTTTAGTTTGAGTAGGTTGGCTTCTGCACCTGTGGTGAGGGTTTGGGATTCGTTTTGGTAGTGTTCTAGGATAAGTGCCTGTACTTCTGCCTCGGAGAGTATGGGCTGTACTTTGGTAACTAGCTTGCTCATATCTCGGTAGGAGCCTTGTAGCTTAAATGCGGGCTCGGTTCTGTAATCGTCTTCCATAGCGGCGGATTGTATGTACTGGGAATTGACTTGCAGTACGACCTGCCTTATTTGTATGATTTTCTCCAAAACGGCTCTAAAGTCGGCTATCTCTTGTGCCGTAAAGTTGCCTTCTATGGTAGGGTCTGGCGTTTGGTTTTGTATGGCGTCGTAGAGCTGATATAGGTTTTGGTAGGCGGGTTGGGTAAGCCTAGTGAGGTAAGGGTTGGAGGTAATGGCGTTTTCGATAAGGCTAAGCTCAAATAGGTCTGTTTGTGTGCCTGATATGTCGCCTAGGTTATAGATGTCGGCACGGTTGGCCAGCATATCTGGGATTTGGAACTTGTCGCCGCTTTCCGTATATGGGTTGCCCGCCATTACTAGGCAGAACCTTTTGGAGCGCATATCGTAGGTTTTAGAAATGCCGTTGTAGATGCCTTCTATTTTTCGTTGCCCATCTGCTAAGGAAATGAATTTTTGTAAAAACTCGGGGTTGCAGTGTTGTATGTCGTCTAGGTACAGCATTACATTATCTGCCATTTCTAGGGCGAGGTTGAGCTTTTCTAGCTCCTGTCTAGCTCCTGCATTTTTGGCTTCGCTAGGGTCGGTAGAGGTAATTTCGTGCCCGATGGCAGGTCCGTTGATTTTCATAAACACCAAGCCCATTCGGTCCGCCACATACTCTATCAGTGTAGTTTTACCGTAGCCAGGAGGCGATACCAAGAGCAGCATTCCCATTCGGTCGGTTCTCTTTTGTTCTCCCAAAGCTCCTATTTGCTTTGCGAGGTTGGCTCCAATGAGGTTGAAGTACACCTCGTTAATGAGTTTGTTTCTCACGAAAGAGCTAAGCACCGAGGTCTTGAACGAGCTGAGCTTTAGTTCCTTTTTCTTCTTCTCTATCCATTCTTTCTTTAGCTTTTGTAGCTCGGTGAACTTAGGAATGATGTTCTGGTGGTAGTAGCTTAGCCTTTGGCTGAAGTCGTGGAAGTCTAAAATATATTCTGTATTGGTATCCAAAGACTTTAGCCCTGCAATGGCTTCGGTGTGGCTTACTTTGGAGATTTGGTTCTCGTGGAAGTTTTGGGTAATGATAAATGCAGAAGCCTCCTCTATAACCATTTGGCTTGCTTCTGTATGCTCGGCAAGGAGGAAGGTTTTTAGGGCATTTTCTACAATATCATAACACGCCGAAGGGTAGTGGTGCAAATCTTCTATTTGCTGACTGAACACGAGGTCTTTGCCTTTTTCTTTTAATCCGTTAACGAATTTCTGATAGAGTTCTGCTGCTTCTTTTGAGATTACAAAGCGGTTTCGGTCCTCTTTCTTGAGGTACACGGCAGCGTTATAGGCAGAGGTGTGGCAGAAGCCTTGGAAGTCTTTATTAAAATCGTCTATCTTTTGGGATAGGGTAGCGTTGAGGTAGGTAAACTGCTTAGAGTTGGCAAAGGTGTCCGATAGTAGGTGTACTGCCGAAAACTGTTTTTCGTAAAATACCTTTTCTTCTGGGGCAAGGAAGAACCAAAATAGCTGTGCCAAAGCCCTCTCGGACGGGTTGTATCTAAGAAGTCCTAAGTGGTTGTTGAGCTGTTGTAGTTTGGTGAGAATAAGTAGGGCATCTTCATCGTGTACGCCTTTTACTAAGCCCTCTCCAAAGTGATTTTTGAGGAATTGCTCTATGAGCAGTCGGTTGGTTTCTTCGGACGAAATAGCGGGGTTTTTAAGGAAGATTTCCCAAGCGAGGTACTCCATCTTTTTTACCTCTGTATTTTCCGAAACAAATTCTTGATGCCATACTTCCTGATAATCTTGTATCGCCTCAAAAGCCAATGGTTCGTAGAAGCTCGTCCCAGTAATATGGTAGTAGTAGGCTCCTTGTCTTAGCACTAAGCTAAGGTCTAGTTTCTGCTGATTAACCGCAAACTGATACTTACCGAAGTTAATGGTATTCTCGCCATCGGTATAGATTTCCTTTTTGTCTTTAAGTTTGCGTATAGCGTCTTGTTGAGCTGTTTTTAGGTGGGTTTGTAGTTCTTCGGCTTTGTTGCTATCCTGTAAATCGTTAAGCTGGGCAACGAGCTCTCTTAGCTTGTCCACCATCAAATCGGAAGCGAAATAGCCGTTGATTTCCACTTCTGTATCAAAAGATTCGGCTTTGCTGATGATGCTCTTCAAGATTCGCTCTCCAGACTGAAATAGATTTTGTGTTCTTCTGTTTTGAGCCTCGGTAAGCTGCACCATTTTGTTCTGAAAATGGGTGTAAACTTCCTCTCTCTTATCGGCGATTATCTGTATAAACTCCTCGAAGTCTATGAATTTGGTCTCTAATTCTTCTAGTTGTATGGAGAGTTTGGTAAGGTATTCGTCTGCCTTATCTGGGGTGTTTGCCAACTCTAGGAAGTTGATGGAGGCTTGGTCAAACAATGTAATTTGAGCTTTGAAATCTGCGGAAAGCTCTGTTCCAGAAATTTCTCTTTTCTTGTTGTTAAGTTCTATTCTCTGCTGGTTGATTTGCGAGAAAATCACCGAAATTTTTTCTATGATTTGGGTAGAATGGGAGGCATCGTCTATCTTTAAATTGTTAACGATGTTTACCAATAGTTCTAGCTGTAGTGCGAGTTCGTCTAGGCTTTGCTCTATATTCTTAGCCTCCACCGATTTGGATAACTGCTGCGTTTCGCTAATAAGTGCATTTATCTTGTCCTCGTAAACCACCAAAGCATCGTCTTGTAACAAAAACTGAACGCATTGTGCTGCGAGTTCGTCAGCCCTTTCATTAAGCTGTTGCTCCCACGCTTCTATTTTGGGCAGGTCGGAATATTGTAGTTCTTTGGCACTTATCATTTCGCCCCTTAGGGTTCTTATTTCCGACAGGGTTTCTATAAACTGGTGCAGAGCGGTATAGTTTACCAGCGAGGTCTGCGAAAGCAGTTGCTTAAACTTTTCTTCTAAAGTATCTAATGCGGCTTGTGTGTTTTTTCGGATTTCTACCACCTTTTCATACTCGTTAATGGCGGCGTGAGCTATCTTTCGGATTTCTGATATAGGTTCCGATAGATGCTTTACACTTTCTTTATCCAAAAAATAGTAGTTGTCTAGGATGGAAGTGGCTCTTTTTACAATATCGGTATATAGCCCTGCGTAAGAGTCTTTTTTGTTGAGTAGCACTATAAGCTCTTGGCAGTCTGCCATAGCCTTTACGAGATCTTTGTTGCTAATCTTAAAAAGCTCGTTTTCTCTAAGAGTTTCACTAATGACAAGTTCTTTGGTAAAAGGCGTTTGCCATAGCTGTACTAGATGGTTTTTGCTTTCTTCGGTATTTTTAAGGTAGGCTAGGATACCGTTGTCAAAAAGGCTGAAACCATTACAATAGATAGGCGTATCTATGGTCTGATTGATGATGTTATAAGGGATAAGAGCGTAATCATTAGAAGTTTCGTCATAAAAAGCGAAGAGGAAGTTTTCTCCGTTGCTGGCAGTTATCTTTCTGTCAAAGAAAATATTTTTCTCTTCGGTTTCTATCACCTTTATTTCGCCTGTTTGGAGGGCAAATCCGTTGGAGTAAATAACGCCTTGGTTCTCGGGAAGAAGTATAGCCGAATGTTTGAGGCTATCTACACGCTTTACCTTTTTCTCTTTATGGTTGTATATAAAGTAGCGTTCGTCTTCTTGGTAAGGTTTTATTTTGAATAATACGAGGTTGTCATAATCAAAAAAGTGTACTTCGGCATCGTCTAGCGTTTGGTCTTTATGAGCTACGGGTTCGCTGTAAATTCCTTTGCCTGTTTGGGTATTATCTTCCACTTTAATGGTAATATCTCCGCCCATGGCTTCCACAAAAACCTTGTCTGCCAGAGAAATGTGCGGGTGCCTACCTGTACGGTGCATATCTCTAGTGGCTTTAACCCACTGGAACTCGTGCTGTGGAGGATACTTTACCTCCGAAGCACTTCTAGAATCTATAAAGTGCAGTTCGTTGTCCTTTACTAGCCATTTAAAAGCCTTAATATCCGAAGCATTTGCAGAGAGCTGAAATACGAAGTAAAGATAATTTTGGGTATAATAGAACCTAACGAATTGGGTATTTCTATAATATTTGTAAAGATTTTTGAACTCTTGTACAAAATTGGCATCATCTAGAAAAGTGATGGGTTGTGGCTCAAAACGATTTTCTTGAAAGGCATAAAGGGCAAATACATCAGTAACTTCCACTTCTGTTTTCAGACCTAAGTGGGTATTATAACCTACGATGCACAGATGGTTAACGGCAAATAGGTCTTTTATCTTACACGACTGCTCTGTAGAAATTCGTTCGTTGGCAATCAGTGAGAAGTCTATTCCTCCAAATACTTTCTTTCGGCCTTCATTAAGGGCAGCGAGTTTATGAGAAAGATGGTTTTTCTGTTCGTTAAGTCGGTTCTGAATAATCTCGTAAGTACCTGATTGTAGATTGTCCTTTGACATTTTTTGAGCTACGATTTATGGTTGATAATAATGTTAGAATCTGAAATAAAGGGATAAAAGTCCGCCCACATTTTAAGTGAGCGGAGTTTTCTTTTCTATCTGATAGGTTTATCTTGGATACCTAAGTGTTTGGCTACATCTAAAGCTCTAGCGAGAAGACCTTGCTCTTGTGGTTCTGCAACCCCTTTGAGTTTGAAGATGAGAGAAGCAATGCTTAGGTTTTTAATATCTTCTGAAGAAATTTTATACTTTTCTACCATCTGCATTACCTTTCCTATCAGATTATTTTCGCTATCAGAATCTAGTAGAGATTCTTTTAAAATCTGTGCATTTTCGCTGTGTTGGATAAGTTTATCTATTCCTTTACCAGCCGAAATTTGTCTTACAACATTATCAAAGAAAGAGTGGTCGCCTCCTACAATGTCTATTTTCGCTGTTTTAAAGGCTTCTCCTAGCACCTGTGCTTGAGCTTGGGCTATCTCTTTCTGAATGTTTATTTCAGCTAATTCTACCTCTTTCTCCTTAGCTAATTTCAATCTGAACTCTTCGTGTTCTTTTCCAGCATCGTTGAGTTTTTTCATAGCTTCAGCTTTTTCAGTAATACCTGCGGCTTCGGCTAGTGCTTTTTCTTTGATTACATCAGCTTCGGCTAGACCTTCTATCTTCTTAGCTTGAGCTTTTTTCTCTATGATGTTGGCATCTACAATACCTTGTCTTTCTGATGCTTCCGCTTTTGCGTGCATTACTTGAGCTTCGGATAATCCTATAGTAGCCTCCTCTTTTGCAAGAGCATCTGCAATTATTTTTCTTGCTTCGGCTTCTTTTTCGGCGGCATCTCTTTTGGCTTGTGCTTCAATTACATATTTTTGAGCGTCTTTTTCGGCAGCGAGTTTTCTTGCTTCTGCTGCTTTTGTTTCTGCGATGAGTCTTTCTTCTGCTTCTCTTGCCGCTATAATGAGTTGTACTTGTTTGTCTCTTTCTGCGGATTTAAGTGCTTCTACATCATAGATGTTTTGTTGTTCTTCTACTACTGTTTTTTCTTTGGCTAGTCTTTCTCGGATAACATCTTGAATGTTTTTCTTCTCTAGTTCTACTGCCTTATCTTTTTCTATGTCAGCTAAAGCTACAATTCTTTCTCTTTCTGTAGCTTCTAGCATTTTATCCTTCTGTACTCTTTCGGTTTCTACTAAGTCGGCTCTTTCCTTGTTTTTAGCAGCGATTACCACTTGTCTTTGTTTGTTTTCTTCCGCAATTTGTAGTGCTTCTTCTGTTGCAATTCGTACAGATTCGTATTTTAACCTTTCCTCTTCAGCTACTTTTAGTATTTCCGCGTTTTCTCTCGCCTTGATGTTTTCAACCTCCCTTTTTTGTGTTTCTTCTTTTTCGGCTAATTGTTTTTCTAACTCTAAGATAGCCTCTCTAGCTTCTACATCTTGTTTTTTTATGGTTTTTTCTTCTTCTCTTCTTACAAGGTTAGCCTTTATATTCTGAGAAGCTGTGAGTTCTGTAATTTTTTTAATACCTTCGGAATCTAAGATGTTATCTTTGTTAAGATATTCAAGTTTGGTTTGTTCTAAATAGTCTATGGCACAATCGTCTAGTACATAGCCATTAAGGTCGGTTCCGATGATGTTTAATATTTCTTGTCTAAACTCACTTCTGGCTTCGTAAAGTTCGATGAAATCAAATTTTTTACCAACAGTTTTTAGAGCTTCCGAAAATTTTGCTTCAAAAAGTTCTCTAAGGGTAGATATGTCGGAGGCTCTTTGGCAACCAATGGTCTGTCCTACATTGATGATGTCATCTACGGATTTATTTACTCTTACAAAGAAGGCTACTTGAATATCGGCACGCATATTATCCTTGCAAATCAATCCGTCTTTTCCTTCTCTAGAGATTTCTAATTTTTTAACAGAAATATCCATTTGCTCTAATCTATGGATAATTGGGATTACCACTCCTGCATTAAAGAACACTTTGGCACCTCCGTATCCTGTTCTGAGTAATACTACGCCCTGTACTGTTTTTTTGTACATGGATAAAATCCAAAAGATAAGCCCTAAAGCTGCGATGGCAATTACAGCAACGCTAATGTAGAATGTTGTCATATTAGTTTAATTTATTTTTTAATGATAGTTTGTTTTTCATGATTTTGGTTATTAAAGCTCATAGTATTTCTCTACGAAATAATATTTTTTATCAAGATGTTCATCTATGATGATGACTATGTCGTTTTCTTTTAAAGGTATTCCGTCTTTGCTTTTTACTAATAGCTTAATTGGGTCTTGGTTGATAACTAGTTCTATCATACCTATTTTATCTTGTTCTATACTAGATTTTAGTGTGCCTACTCTCCCTAAATAGTCGTATGCTATTTCTCCTTTATGATTAATTTCTTTAAATATTGGTTTTAAAGGCATAGACATATATTTACTGATAAACAAACTTATAAAAAAAGCAGGAAATATCGTTATAAAATATGCCCATTGTGGTAATGGAATAAAGTAACTGATATTAACATTGATAAGCCAAGTAAAAAGCAATACTAGGGTTAAAAAGAAGGTGATAGGAACAATATCTAAGTTTAAAAACTTTAGAAACTGAATAAATGCAGAGGGTTCATGAGGTACTTCTAGCGTTCCGTCTGGATTTTTAACAGCTATACTATCAGATTCTAAATCTAGGTCTAAATCAAAGTCTCCTAAGCCAGAAAATATAGTGAGTAGCCAATACAATACGCTTAAAATGAGTAATATGCTTAGTACAGTATTGGCTGGATTGAAAGATACTTCTATAAGCTCTCGGATAGTCATTGTGGATTAAGAATTTTTAAGTTGTTCTTTCAGTGCTGCTAATGCTGTTTCTGCTTTTGTATTAGAGGTGTCCGCTGCTTGATTGATTTCCTCATCTATACTTTTGCTAGCATTGGCTATTTCTCCATAAGCATCTGCAACTGCTTCTTGCTGAAGTACTTTTTCTTTCATTTTTTCTAACATACTGATGGTGCTATCGTTTGAAAGTTGAGACATCTTTTGGTTAATGTCTTTAGTTGCTTGGCTTACCTGTACTCTTGCTTTTAAAGTTTTTAGTTCGCTTTCCCATTTGGCAATGTTGGATTTAAGCGTGTTGATGTTTGTTTGCATTTTCTCAACATCACTTTCTAATTTTTTACGGTCGGCTTCTGCGATTTTAGAATCGGCTAAAGAAAGTTCCTTCTTTTTAAGAGCTTCCTTAGCTAATCTATCCGCCTCTTCGGTTGGCATTTCTTCTTTCATTCCCTTTTGAACAAGAATAATGGCTTTACTTTGATATTCTTCCGCTTGGTTTTCTAAGGCTGTTTGTTCGTTTTTTCTTCTTATTGCTAAGGCTTTCACTTGAGCTAGAGCATCTATGCTTTTGCTTAGCTGGTCTTTCATTTCTCTAATGCCCTGTTCGGTCATTTTAATAGGATCTTCTAATTTATCTATTGCAGCGTGAGTTTCTGCATTGCCTATTCTGAAAAGTCTTTTAAGTATGTTCATTTTTTATTTTTTTAATTAGGTTAATAATAATTCTAAGATAAAGTAAATTAAGGTAACGAGTAAGTATGCCATAGTGCTAATCTTTACTATATTCTATCATTTCCGATGAATACTCACTTAATAATAAACTTAGTGAATTTATGGTTGACATAAGCTCGTTTTGGTCCAAATTCTCTGTTTGTAAAGTGTTGCGAAAAATTACCTTTTCTCCTGTTTCATCTAGTACAAAAGCTCCGTGAACAATATCTCTATTCTTAATTAGAAGTTCCTTAAATATATTTTGCTTATTATTTTTGCAATAAAATAGAAACTGTTCTACGATGAGGATTTGTGGAGCAATGGCTATCATCATATTTTTAATGCCATCTGTTTCTTTTTCAATGATGAATACTTTATTGTCTGCACTCTCGTATATGAGCTGAAACTCCCATTCTAATAACCATTCTCTAATGGTTTGAAATAAATTAAGCTGTTTCATAGTTAATAATTTTGCTAATATTTTATGCAAATATAATTATAAAAATTAAAATTGCAAATATTTTTAACATTTAAAAGAAAAATATTTTTTAGTTTTGCATAAAATATTAGCAGTTATGACTTATTTCGGTACCAATATAAAGAAAATAAGGCAAATAAAAGGGCTTTCTCAACAAGCATTTGCGGATATGTTGAACTTAACGCGAGGAATTATAAGTTCCTATGAAGATGGCAGAGCTGAACCTAAGGTGGAAACTCTCCTTAGAATTGCACAGTTTTTAGATATGAAAGCAGATGATTTAATATCTAAACCTCTTACGGTTAATCAACTAGCTAATTTTGAGGAAGTGGAGGATTTAATCTACAAGAAAGAAAATATTACTGAAAGTAAAAAAGAATTTTACCCAGTTAAAGTGGAGCAATCTTTATTCACAAATGTGGAGTATTCTTTGGAGGTAACTTTCGAAATAGGGGGTAATCATTTTTATCAGAATAGAGATATTTTGCTTCTTAAAAAAAATTACCAAAAGAGTGAAAATAAAGGACAATACCTTATTTTCGCTCCAGAAAAGTCTTATATAAGCTGTACTCCTAATGTTAATGAAGAATGCTTTTTAATCGTAGGTTGTATTTATTCCAATCGAAATACCAATCCTATAAATAGCATTATGGATAGGCTAGATTATATAGAAAAAACACTAAAAATATCTTAGCCATTTATCAAATCTAAAAATTCTTGTTCGTCCAATATGGTTACTGTGCTTAGAGTTTGGGCTTTTTTAAGTTTGCTTCCTGCTTTTTCACCTACCACTAAATAGTTGAGGTTTTTGGATACGGCAGAAATGTTTTTGCCGCCGTGTTTCTCTACCATTTCTTCGGCTTGCTCTCTAGTGAACAGAGATAGCTTACCAGTAAATAAAAAGGTCTTGCCTTCTAAAGCATTACTTACTTTTGCGCTGGTATTTTCTTCTTGTTCTAGTTGAATACCATAAGATTTTAGCCTATCTAAGATTTCAATATTTTCTTCATTCTGAAAGTAATTCACGAGGCTTTCGGCTATCTTTATGCCTACATCTTCTACTTCTGTGAGTTCCTCTAAAGTAGCTTTTTTTAGTCCGTCAATAGTATGAAAGTTTTTCACCAATTTTTTGGCTACAGTTTCACCTACGTGCTTAATGCCTAAACCAAATAGCACTTTTTCAAATGGAATTTGTTTGGATTTTTCAATGCCGTCCAAAATATTTTGTGCAGACTTTTCTGCCATTCTATCTAAGGGGAGTAGCTGCTCTTTAGTAAGAGTATAAAAATCGGCAATGTTGGAAATAAGTCCCTCTCTGAAAAGTTGTTCTATAGTTTCGGAGCCTAAATTTTCTATATTGAGAGCTTTTCTAGAAACGTAGTGTATCATTTTTCCTATTACTTGTGGAGGGCAATGGGTTTCGTTGGGACAAAAATGTGCGGCTTCTCCTTCGTTTCTCACTAGTGGCATATGGCACTCTGGACAGTGGCTGATGTAGGCTACCAACGTTGCATTTGGCAATCTTTTTTCTTTATTAACGCCCACTATTTTGGGAATAATTTCTCCACCTTTTTCTACATAAACAAAGTCTTGAGTGTGTAGATTGAGTTTTCTTATAATATCCTCATTGTGTAGAGAGGCTCGTTTTACGATTGTCCCTGCCAGAAGTACGGGTTTTAGATTAGCTACAGGGGTTATGGTCCCAGTACGTCCCACCTGATAAGAAATGCTTTCTAATTGTGTTTCTACTTTTTCTGCTTTAAATTTATGAGCCATTGCCCATCTTGGAGATTTGGCGGTGTAGCCTAGTAGCTGTTGTTGATTAAGATTATTGACTTTAATTACAATCCCGTCTATTTCAAAATCAAGATGTTGTCTTTCTTTGTCCCAATAGTCAATAAAATCTTTTACTTCATCTAGATTTTTACAGAGTTTAGCTTGTTGAGATGTTTTAAATCCCCAGTCTTTAGTTTGTTCTAGTAGCTCCCAGTGTGTTTTTACAGGAGTGTCTTCTGCTACTACTTGGTAGAGTACTGCCGAAAGTTTTCTTTTTCTGACCTCTGTGCTGTCCTGCATTTTAAGGCTTCCGCTAGCGGTGTTTCTAGGATTCATAAAAAGGTCTAAACCCTCTTTTTCTCTAGCTTTATTGATGAGATTGAAGTGTTTTTTTGTGAGATATATTTCTCCTCTGATGTAGAAGGTGTTAGGGTATTCTCCTTTGATTTTTAGCGGAATATCCGAAATGGTTTTTACATTGGCTGTAATTTCATCGCCTTGAAAACCATCTCCTCTAGTGATTGCTTGTTTAAAAGCTCCGTTTTCGTAAAGTATAGAAATGGAGGCTCCATCATACTTTAGTTCTGCTACATATTCTATATCGGTTGTATCTAAACTTTTAATCAATCGGTTTTGCCAGTCGGAGAGGTCTTCAAAGTTGTAAGAATTATCTAGGGAATACATTCTGTGGCGGTGTTCCACCGTGGGAAAGTTTTTGGTAATGTTACCACCTACTCTTTGCGTAGGAGAATTATTATCTGCAAATTCAGGGTAGGCTAATTCTAGTTCTTTCAACTCTTCTAGCATCATATCAAATTCATAGTCTGAAATACTAGGAGTATCTAAAACATAATAGTTATAATTGTGTTGATGTAGCTCTTCTCTTAGTTCCTCTATTTTATGCTTAATATCGTCTAGGGACATTTTGATGTTTTTTTATTGAAGGCAAATTTAGAAAAAAGAAAGTAATAGAATTTAATCTCTCTGTATTAAAAAAGTAGTTTAAAATTTTGCAGAGTCAATTATTATAGATACATTAGCCTCGCTGAAATTATCCGCTAGACGGGCAATAAACTGATAATTTAACTTACTATGAACATTTTAATTTTAACATTAGTTTTTGCTTTAATTATAGCAAACTTTATTTGGGCAGTCGTAAATATTGGAAAAAACGAACCTAACAGACTATTATGGCATTTATTTGTATGTTTTTTTCCTGTATTTGGTCCACTTGTATTCTTAGCGAAGAGTAGAAAATAATACAGAAACAGAGGTAAATGAGGCGAAGAGCCTCATTTTCTATTAAAATTTGTAAAAGAGAGAAGAGTAATTCAAGAGGGAGCTAAGACATATTATTCTGTAAAAAAAAATCTTCTCGCAAATTGGTTTAGCTCTGTAAAGCCAAAAATACATTTACTACAATAGAATTGAATAAGCAGCTGATTTTAGTTTGTGTACCAATAGTTTCCGTTTAACAAATCCGTTTTTAGAACAAAACTTCTCCTTGTTTGCCCATTCGCCAACCAAATTTTAAGGAGAATAAAACCAATTTTAAGAGGCATTAGTTTCTTTAATCTATAAGGTATCGGAATAGATAGTTCTGCTTCATAGATAAATTTAATTTTGGGGAAGATATTCTCCAAATAAGCCCTAGACTAAAGCAATACGGAACGAAACTAATGCTACCACATCAGTACGATAGTAAAAAAAATAGAACAAAAATTTTGTAGAGTCAATTATTGTAGATACATTTGTCCCGTTAAAATTACTCACTAGATGTACAACAGTCTTTCAATAATGCCGTGTTTTATGATGTGTCTTGCACAAGATGCGGCGATAGATGGTACACCAGTGTTTTAGACAACAATAACAAATTAAGCACTTGTATATAGCCGCTACTTAGTAAAAGTAAGCGGCTTTTTTATTATCACGAATTTAATTTTTAAAAAGTATAATTATTATGAAACAGTCATTACGAACAAAATCTTACCTCATTACAGCCTCGGCGTTGTTTTTTGTGGGAGAAGGACTTTACGGACAAAGCAGAAAGGATACTGTAAAGACCAAACAAGTAGAAGAAGTAGTACTACTAGGGAGCCGTTCTGGAGCTCGTTCTAAAACGGATAGCCCCGTGCCAGTAGATGTGTTTGATGTTCAAAAAATGGGGGTTACATTGCCTCAAACCAATATCAACCAAATACTGAATGTGGTAGCCCCATCATTTACTTCCACCGTACAGACGGGAGCTGATGGTACAGACCACCTAGACCCTGCACAGCTTAGAGGCTTAGGTCCAGACCAGGTCTTGGTATTAGTTAATGGTAAAAGGAGGCATACCTCTGCCCTCATCAATGTTAATGGGACACCAGGGAGAGGTACCGTAGGTACCGACCTCAACGCCATACCAGCCTTTGCACTTAGCAAAATAGAAGTGCTTAGAGATGGTGCTTCGGCACAATATGGCTCTGATGCTATTGCAGGGGTAATGAACCTCAATCTTAAAAGAAATACAGGCAAACTAGAAGGGCAACTCTCCTTCGGAGCTAATCCGAGCAACGCCTCTAATAACCACACCAAAGGGATAGATGGGGAAACCTTTCAGGTAGATTTAAACTACGGTAATAAGATAGGTTCTAAAGGTGGTTTCTATAACCTTACTTGGTCATCTCAATTCAGAAATCCTACCTATCGTGCCAATGAGGAAGAAGGTAAAATCTTTAACGCCTATAATGCTATAGAACGAAGAGCGGCAGAGGGAGGCGTTAATCTATCCTCACTATTCACGAATATCAATACCACGCCCAACCAGCAGCAGTTGGTAGATTATATTCATAATTATGCCCAAAAGGTAGCCTACTTTGCACCAGATTTTCAGAACAAGATACAGTCTGCCAACAGCATTAGTGCTTTGCAGAAAATACTCTCGGAAGACGTTACCAACCAAGAATTAGCGTATCGAGGGCTTAACCGAAAAGATTTTAATATGCTCGTGGGGCAATCTAAACTAAGCACTCACCAGTTTTTTGCCAACATAGAAGTCCCATTGAATGACGAATGGAAGGTCTATACCTTTGGGGGATATGGCTTCAGAAACGGGACTTCAGGAGGCTTCTACCGAAGACCCAACCAATCCAGAACCTTTACAGGGTTTAATCTTGATGGCTTCTTACCTAATATCAATACCAATATAGAAGACCTCTCGCTAGCGGCAGGTATCAAAGGGAATTTAGGAGCGTGGCAAGTAGATTTGAGCAATACTTTTGGGCAGAACAGTTTTGATTATAATGTAAGAAACTCTGGCAATACCTCGTTGAGGTTCAACTCTCCAAATGAATTTAATGCTGGAGGATTGCGTTTCCTTCAAAACACGCTTAATTTAGATGTTTATAGGAATTATGATGTTTGGGCAGGGCTTAATCTGGCTTTTGGAGCAGAGCAGAGAACCGAAAACTTTAAAATTAGAGAAGGCGAGCCAGCTTCTTATCTTTCCTATGATGTGTTTGGTAACCCACAAACGGCACAAACGCCCAATAGCCAAAAACCAACGGATTTCTTTGGGAATACTCTACCTGGTGGCTCACAAGTATTTGGTGGCTTCCGTGCAGAGAATGCAGGTAGTAATGGTAGGAGCTCCTACGCATTCTATGCCGATGTAGAAGCTAACTTTACCAAAAGGTTTCTAGTTGCAGCAGCTACTCGCTTTGAAAATTATTCGGATTTTGGGTCTACACTAAACTACAAGTTAGCTTCCAGAATAAAAGCAACGGATAATCTTAATTTCCGTCTAGCAGGTTCTACTGGATTTAGAGCTCCATCTGTACACCAGATTTATTACAATACCACTTCTACACTTTTCCTTAATGGGCAACTGCAAGAGGTAGGGACTTTTAACAATCACTCTAGAATAGCCAATCTGTTAGGGATTCCTAAACTTAAGCAAGAGACTTCTCAATCTGTAAGTGCAGGATTTACTTATCGTATTCCTATTGCAAGATTAAGCATTACAGGAGATGCCTACTTTACGCGTATCAACAATAGAGTGGTGCTTACGGATACCTTCAAAGCAGGAGCCAATACAGAACTGCAAAATCTATTTGCACAAGCTAATGTAAATGCGGCACAGTTTTTTGCTAATGCCATAGACACAGAAACTAAAGGGCTAGATGTGGTGATAAGCCACGATTTTAAAAATAATGATTTTAAACTAACTAATGATTTTGCTCTTAACCTTAGCCAAACAAGAAGAGTAGGAGAGATACATTCTTCACCAGTGCTTAAAGCAGCAGGTTTAGACGAGACTTATTTCTCCGAGCGTTCTAGAATTTACGTAGAAGAAGCTATTCCTAGATTCAAGGCGGGGCTTTCTCATACCCTTAGTTACAAAAAACTGAATGTTTATTTAAGAAATAGCTATTTCGGAAAAGTAACAGGAGCTGGTGTTGTAGATGCAAATGGCGATGGTATTACGTTGCCTAACGAGCACCAAATAATGACGGATAGAGTAGTTACAGATTTATCTATTGGATATGCTTTTTCTCCTAAAATTACCTTTACACTAGGAGCCAACAACCTATTTGATGTTTATCCTAGCCGAAATCTTCCTGCTTCTACCAGTAATGGACAGTTTGTTTACACACGAGCGACCTCACAGTTTGGGCTCAACGGAAGATATGTGTTTTCTAGATTAAGCTTTAACTTTTAAACTTTATAGAAATGCTACTTTAGTAAAAATAGAGAATAAAGTAGCATTTTTTGTTACAATATTATCACAGGCCATTTTCTTTTGTGTGTAGATTAACATTTTTTAGCCTAGTTTCTTTGTGGAACTCCAAAAAAGGTTATATTTGTTGGTCTTTAACGAAAAAACGTAACAATTTTTAATATATGGATACAACAGTTAGTAAAAAAGGTCACCCAGCGGGGCTGTATCTTTTGTTCTTCACCGAGATGTGGGAACGCTTCAGCTATTATGGTACGAGAGCTATTCTCATTTACTATCTTACTAAAACTTATTTACAAGGAGGTTTGTCTATAGACCCTGCACAGGCGAGTTTAATTTATGGTTACTTTACAGGGTTTGTTTACTTTACACCGCTTATTGGTGGGTGGTTAGCGGATAAGTTTTTAGGGCAGCGCTTATCTATTACTATTGGCGGTGTGTTAATGATGTTGGGTCAGTTTACTTTATTTGCTATCAATACACATTTTGGACTTTATATTGGTCTGTTGTTACTAATTATAGGAAATGGATTCTTTAAGCCAAATATATCTGTACTCGTGGGTAATTTGTACGAAGAAGGAGATGAAAGGAGAGATTCTGCATTTTCTATCTTCTATATGGGGATTAACTTAGGGGCTCTTATTGCTCCCTTAGTTATTGGAGTTCTTACAGATGATATTTTTGCTAAGAAAGATGCTGCAGGAGAGATTATGTCTTATGGATATAAATATGGTTTCTTAGCAGCAGGTTTAGGTATGCTTTTGGGGCAAGTGTTATTTAATACTTTAGCTCAAAAGTACTTAGGTAATATAGGTAAGAAACCTAAAAAGCAGATAGAAGTAGAGAAAGAAGTGGAAGTAATCAAAGAAGAAATAGAAAATGGAGATGAACTTAAAAAAGTAGAAAAACAAAGGGTAAGTGTCATTTTCATTCTATTCTTATTTGCTGTATTCTTTTGGGCTGGGTTCGAACAAGCGGGTTCTTCTATTGCACTTTACACTGATAATTATATAGACAGAAATGTAAATATTCCTTTTATAGGAAACTATACAATACCAGCATCTTGGTTCCAGTCGGTTAACCCATTCTTTATTGTAGCTTTAGCTCCATTGTTTGCAATGTTTTGGAGTTCTAAATTGGGTAAAAAGTTAAGTACGCCTGTTAAAATGGGGTTGGGTATGGTGATTTTAGGTATTGGGTTTTGGTTTATGCTAGGAGCAGTGTCAGAAAGAGGTGGAGATATTGCAGACCCTACTATAAAAGCTAGTTTATGGTGGCTAGTAATGACTTATTTTGTTCATACTGTCGGAGAGCTATGTTTATCACCTGTGGGGTTATCGGTAGTAACCAAGTTAGCACCAGTAAGATTGGCTTCTGTTCTTATGGCGGTATGGCTTTTATCATCGTCTGTGGCTAACTTCTTAGGCGGTTATATTGCGGCTTATGTAGAAAAAATGGGTGCAGGACAAGTCTTTACTTATATATCGGGGTTTGTAATAGCATGTGGACTTCTTCTATTGCTACTTAGTAAACCTATTAGTAAAATGATGCACGGCGTTAAATAACATATTAAAAAAAACTCTGAACTTCAAAGTTCAGAGTTTTTAATTTTATATTTATTTTGGTTTAAAAAAGAATTATGTACATTTGTTGCCTAATTAAAGGAAATTGATAATGAAAAAAGCAATTATAGTATTCGGATTGTTTGTGTTTAATTTAGTGTTAGCGCAAGAGGTGAAATGGCTTACTTTTGATGAGGCTTTGGCGGCTCAAAAGATTAAACCAAAAAAAATCTTAGTAGATGTATATGCACCTTGGTGTGGTCCGTGTAAACTAATGGAAAAGGAAACCTACGGTCACCCTGAAATAGCTAGAATTATTAACGAAAACTATTATGCCGTTAAATTCAACGGCGAAGGCGATGAGGTTGCCCATTATCAAGATAGAACTTTCACAAATCCTAATTATAGAGCTAATATTTCGGGTAGAAATGCCCCGCATGAGTTAGCTAGATTTCTAAATGTGAGTGCTTACCCAACCACAGTTTTTCTAGATGAGATAGGTAAACCAATTACCAATCTAGTGGGTGCTTTTAAGCCAAAAGAATTGGAGCTTTACCTTTCGTTGTTCCACAAAGACGAGTACAAAAAGATAGAAAATAAGGAACAGTGGGATGCTTTCCAAAAAAAGTTTGAATCGGTTATTAAGTAGCCCTGCGGTTTGTGCAGAATAGAAAACTAAGCGTCTTTCTCTTTTTGTGGAGAAAGATGTTTTTTATAAAAAGAGGGCGTATCTCTCACTGATGGTCTTACCAACCACTCGATCGGGCTTACCCGCTTTTACTCCTCGCTATAGCCATACGAAGTCTCATAGCTTTGTGTCTGTGGGGTAGTCGCTTCTATCTCTTACGCTCTTACTTGCTCTATTTATTCCGCTTAGTCTGATAATTTGTTCCCGTATTTCGTAACACTTTTATGTCACTTTAAGCCCAAACAAAATCTGCCACCTTGAAGCTATTTACTCACGTTGCAATCTGATATCGTACTTGGTTGCTGCTGGATATCAGAGTATATATAAGTTAGTGGCAACTTCCTTTCAGCGGCAAGGAGGTAATCTTTTTCTTTGGATACAATAAGAGTCTTTTTTTAAGGAGTTATAGGTACAAAGTCTAAATTTAATTAAATTTGTTTCCTAGAAAATAATACTGGAATGAAACATCTATTTTACCTATGCTTTTTCATTTTATCTCTAGGGTTAAAGTCTCAAGAAGTTAAAGTACCAGATACTATTATCGTTCTTAAGAAAGACACCATTGTGTCAAAAAAAACAGCTAAACAATTGCATTTAGATGCCCTTCCTTACTATAACTTCGGTAAAGGTGTGGGGATTACCTCTCCTGATAGTTTGTTTCAATTTAATATCCGTTTTAGAATGCAGAACAGACTAGAAGCCGATTTTAATGATAACAGAAGCACAGAATATAAGGCTGCCATTCGTCGTCTTCGTTTGAGGTTTGATGGGTATGTGGGTAATCCTAGGTTTTTGTATGCTATACAGCTTTCCTTTGCCCCTGATGATGTGGGTGAGATTAAAGAAGGGAATCCGCTTAACATCATAAGAGATGCGATTGTATTTTATAAGGCTACCAATAAACTCATGCTTGGTTTCGGACAAACAAAACTCCCAGGGAACAGACAAAGGGTGAACTCATCGGGAGCATTAGACCTTACCGACCGCTCTATCAACAACGCTATGTTTAACATTGATAGGGATTTTGGTTTCCAAGCCATTTATAACAATACCAAAGCTAATGAGTTTGGATACAGCTTGAAAGCTGCTATAACTACTGGTGAAGGCAGAAACTTTAATGACAAAACCGACGGACTTGCCTACACTGGGAGAGTAGAACTCTATCCTCTAGGAGCTTTTAAGAACAATGGAGAATTTTTTGAAGGCGATTTATACCGAGAGCCTACACCTAAGATTTACCTAGGAGGTACTTATCACTTCAACCAAAGGTCTAATTTTTCACAAGGGCAAAGGGGCAAAGAGTTGTTGGAAAGTAGAGATTTGCAGTCTGTTCTTTTAGATGGTATGATGAAATACAATGGCTGGACAGCTACCGTTGCTTATATGAACAGAAGCACTAGCAACCCTCTCACACATAATACCGATTTTTCTAAAGTAATACCTGTAGCGGCAGGACACGGCTACGATACTCAGCTCAGTTATATTTTCCCAAAGAATTGGGAAGTTATTGGGCGTTTCTCTCAAGTGACGCCTAATAAAAGTATACAGAACTTAATACCAAAACAAAATCAGCTTTCCTTTGGTATTACCAAGTATATTTGGGAACACGCCTTTAAAGCTCAAGTGGAAGTAAGTAAGAACAACTTTCTCTACATAGATGGAAGAAAGGATAATAATTGGTACGCTAGATTTCAAGTAGAAATAGGAATTTAATCACACAAATCATAATACAATGAAATACCTTAATAATAAATGGATTTTCCTAGTTTTAGGACTATTAGCAGGGACTTTAATAGGAGTTAAATGTTTTCAGAAATCTAGCCCTGATGCTCTAAATAATGCTATCTCAGAGGTTAGCACAAGTGCGTCTTCTCAAGAAAACACCCAACAAGATATTGAGGCTCTTACAGAAGAAAACACCGTAATTGCCTATATAAAAGAGCATCACGAGCTTCCAGCGTACTACATTACCAAAAGTGAAGCTAAAAAATCAGGGTGGAATCCTTCCTCTGGTAATCTTTGCGAAGTGCTACCTGGGAAAGCTATTGGTGGAGATAAATTCCGAAATAGAGAAAATCAGCTTCCTAGAGGAGACCGTTACTACGAAGCAGACATCAACTATCAATGTGGCAGAAGAAATGCAGACAGACTCATCTTCACAAAAGACGGTAAAGTGTGGATTACCAAAGACCATTACAAAACCTTTCAAGAGAAGTAATTATTTATCAATAAAAAAATCCCTTAGCAAAAAGCTAAGGGATTTTTGTTTTACTAACCTATATTTTAAAAGAATTTACCTCTTTGTCTCATATTTGGGTTATGCATATGTTTCTGCATAGTAGGCATTTTAAGTTGGTCTTTCATTGTCTTGATATGTTCTGTCATCATACCCGAACTATCTAGCCTTTTCGCTTCTTCTAGAAGTCTTTGAGCTTCTTGTTTGCGTCCTCTTTGCATTGCTCCTGCTGCTAAATTAAGGGTTGCCATTGCACGATCGTGTTTCATATTCAGACCATATTCTAAAGCCTTTTTCATTAGAGGTTCTACCTTTCTAGGCTCGTCTTGAGCTAGAGTAAGCCCTTGTAAGTAATGATAATAACCGTATTGCGAACGGTGCAACTGACTTTTATAATTCTTTATAGAAGCTAACCATTGTGAGGCTTTAGGGAAGTTCTGCTTTCTTAACTGCCAAAACGCAAGAAGGATAAACTCATTTTTGAAGAATAATATAATAGGCAACGAGGATAATAACACCATTACAATGCCCCAACCTATATTTCTATTAAACATCAAATAAACACCAAAAGCTATCATAAGGGTAGCTACCACCAGTTTAATATACTTATTATTCATCTGTTTTAGTTGTTTTTTAGTTAAGATTTTTGCAAAGATAAGCCATATTCTTCAAAGAAGCCAAGTTTCTACTACTCACGATTACCAAAAGCACGTTCGTATTCTTCCGCAGCTTCCGTTAATGTTTGGTAAAAACCTTCCCCATACTTTCTGATTAAAGGCGTTTTTAGAAACTTATATACAGGTACTTTAAGTTCTTTTCCTAAAGCACAGGCATCACTGCATATCTTCCACTCATGATAGTTGAACGCCGTAAAAGTAGAATATTCTGTAATTCTAATAGGGTACAAATGGCAGGAGATTGGTTTTGGCCAATCGATAGCTCCTTCTTCATAAGCCTTCTCTATACCACATTTGGTGATACCATTTTCATCAAAAATAACATAAGCACAATCTCTATTATCAATCAATGGTGTTACTAAATCACCCTCAAAATCTTCTACAGAAGTTCCTTGCTCTTCTATGGCTTTAATTCCTTCTGGGCGAAGGTAGCTTTTAATTTTAGGATAAATATCTTCCAATATTTTAATTTCCGACTGTTCTAGTGGAGCCCCAGCATCGCCCTCTATACAACAAGCACCTTTACATTTGCTAAGGTTGCATACAAATTCCTCCGAGAACAAATCCTCCGAAATTAGTTTATCTTCTATCTGAATCATAAGTTTATTATTTCTTTAATATCTAAAAAAGTTCCTATTTTAAACAACACTAAACTCAAAACTACCACCCAAAGCCCTAGCTCTTGCTTCCAATATTTAGGCATAAATCTTAGTGCTCTACTCACGATGATACTTACTGGTAAGGCAATGAATAGCAGATACTCATACACTGTACCCATATATAAAAATATTGTTATAGATTGAGTAAGTGTGTATAGCAATATAAAGGTGTATTTAAACCTACTAATAGGGCTTTTCTTATTAAAATGAATAAAATGGTTGGCAACAGCATAAAACACCATCAGTAGAACAGGTAACAGAAAATACAACGGATAGTAATTCTCTTGAAGTCGAGGCGTAATTAAAGGTAGATAAGCTGGATTAAATGAATTGTTCCCAAGGAGATACATTACTCCAAAGTAAGACAATAATACTAGCATAAAACCAAAAACTAGCCTAAATATATTGAGCCCTATTTTATCTGAAGTTGCTATTAGATGGATAATTACAAAAATGGTAAATGCCCACACCGTAGGTAAAAATAAATATCCTAAAGCCAGTAATGCTCCCACAATCAGATAGTAATTTTTCTTAAAAACTTCCTCCCCAGTGGTTAAAATAAGTAATACAAATGCATTAGTGAAAAGATTAAAGGCTATCCCAATATCTAAATTCCCTTCATAAAAAGCAAATACAACGAAAGTATAAATAAAAAACGGTACGTGTCTATTATAGTTCAGTCCTATCTTATTAAATAAAAAATACCCTAAAGCAATACCCGTGAAGCTAAACAAACCAGAAAAAGCCTCTACCGTATTGAAATTTAAATCGTTAAAGCCGATTACCATAAGAAACAAAACACCTATGTAGATAGGAATGGAAAAAATTTTAATTTCATTTGAGAGTAATCTGAACATTTTTTTATAATTTTGTGCAAAGTTAATTTAAAAAAGAAAAACAATGACTTCTTTCTGGTTATTTTTAAGCGATTTATTTAAATGGTCTTTTGGATTCTATGATGCTGCTGGTAATGTTTTAAACTGGGTTTTATTCTTACTAGGTTGTGGGTTCTTCATCTACTGGTGCTATACATTAGTAGTTACTCTAGGAGGAGACAAGGATAAGGAATACCATTCTCCTACGGAAGGTAAGTTCCCTTACTACGACACTAATATTTATAAAAAGGAAGGTTAGTATTTCATTATAACGATATAAATAAACCCTGTATTGAAAAAATATGGGGTATTTTTGTTGCACTTTGTAAACTACTTCCTTTCTCTGTTTACTATAAAGAAAGTTTAAATTTTCTTTAGCCATATTGAAATTTGGCTTAATTTTGCCCTTATTTTTAATTCAAAAATTATAATGTCTACACTTAACGGAGAGCATTCTCATTTTGATACAAAAAAGCTCTCAATCATTGGAGTATTAGTCTCTTTAGGTATTGTTTTCGGAGACATAGGTACTTCTCCTCTCTATGTAATGAAAGCCATTGTTAATGCTAGAAAAGATGCTTCTATTCCTTTTGATGAATATATAGAAGGAGCTCTTTCTTGTATCATTTGGACGCTTACTATTCAAACTACTATAAAATATGTACTCGTTTCTTTAAGAGCGGATAATAAAGGAGAAGGTGGTATTTTAGCGTTATTTTCATTAGTCAAAAATCTAAAAAAAAGTTGGCTATACCTAATTGCAATACTGGGTGCTTCTGCACTGATTGCAGACGGAGTAATAACACCATCGCTTACAGTAATGTCTGCTATTGAGGGGTTGAAAATCTACAATCCCGAGACTCCAGTAGTTCCCATTACATTAGGGATATTAGTAGCAATCTTCTTTGTGCAACAATTTGGAACTTCGTTTATAGGTAAATTTTTTGGACCTGTAATGGTACTTTGGTTTTTAGCTTTGGGAGGTTTTGGTTTCTTTCGTTTAGCAGAAGACTTAGAAGTTTTAAAAGCCTTTAATCCTTACTATGCTTATAAACTTATAGCACATTCGCCTAGTGCCATTATTATCATGGGAGCGGTATTCCTTTGTACTACAGGAGCAGAAGCTCTTTACTCTGATTTGGGGCATTGTGGTGCTAAAAATATTAGAGTGAGCTGGGTATTTGTTAAAATAATGCTTATTCTCAACTATTTAGGTCAGGGAGCATGGATATTAAAATATAATCATGAAACTCTTGGCAGTCTTAACCCTTTCTTTGGAATAATGCCTGATTGGTTTGTTTTACCTTCAGTAATACTGGCTACTTTAGCAGCTATTATTGCTAGTCAAGCCCTTATTACAGGTTCTTTTACGATATTTTCAGAAGCAATGTCGCTTAACTTTTGGCCTATCCATAAAATAGATTACCCTTCTGGTGTTAAAGGACAAATGTATATTCCTAAAATTAATTGGGGACTTCTCCTTATGTGTATAGTAGTGGTACTTTACTTCAAAGAATCCGAAAAAATGGAAGCCGCTTACGGACTTTCTATCACAGTAACTATGCTTACTACTACCTTGCTACTATCTTTCTTCCTTATCAAAAAACGAGTTAATAAGTTATTGATTTTTCTATTTTTAGGCATTTATGGTACAATAGAACTAGGCTTTTTCAGTGCTAATGTGATAAAATTTCACGAGGGCGGTTGGATTACGGTAGTTCTTGCTGGTTTTATAGGTATTTGTATGTATGCTTGGTATAATGGTAGAATGATAAAAAACAGATTTATAAAATTTGTAAAACTAGAGAATTATATTTCTACGATTAGAGATTTAAAACTAGATGATAGTGTGCCTAAATATGCTACTAACCTAGCCTTCTTTAGCCGTGCTAAAAGGGAAGATGAAATAGAGTCTAAAATTATTTATTCTATAATTAGGGCTCAACCTAAGAGAGCTGATCATTATTTTATACTGAACATCATCAATCAAGAAAACCCTTATACTTTCAAATATGAAATAGATGAAGTATTACCTGGAACGATTTATAAAATCAATTTCTTATTAGGGTTTAAAATAGATAGAAGAATTAACGATTATTTCCAAGATGTGCTGGAAGATATGATGAACTCTGGAATTATCTCTGATAAGAGTAATTATCCATCGCTTAGGAGTCATAATATTCCTCCAGATATGAAGTATGTGATTATAGATAATGTCTATATAAATGACAATCTTTTCACCATAAAGGAAAAAATTACGATGAATATTTATAACTTTGTAAAAAAATTAGGTAGCAATGATTTTAAAGCCTTTGGGCTTGCCACTCATAATGTGGTGGTAGAATCTGCTCCACTTTTGTATTCAGCAGCTGGAGACAAGCGTATACAAATGGAAAATTTTAAAACAAGTAACTAAATAAATCTAGAAAATAATAGTACCTAATGGAACATCAAGAGAAAGATATAGAAATAATAAAAGACGCTCTAAAGCAGTATTTACAAGAAAACGGATTTAGAAACACGCCTGAACGCTATACTATATTAGAGGAAATTTATAAACTTGATGAACATTTTAATGTAGATGACCTCTACCTCATTATGCTCAATAAAAAGTATCATGTGAGTAAAGCCACCATCTACAATAGTATAGAAATTTTTCTAGATGCAGGGCTTATTCGTAAGCACCAGTTTGGCGAAAAATCTATGACTTCAGCTTCTTATGAGAAATCTTTCTTCGATAAACAGCACGACCATTTGGTAATCTATAAAAAGGAAGGTAGCAAAGAAATTGCAGAAATCATAGAATTTTGCGACCCTCGTATCCAAGGAATTAAAGATTCTATAGAAGAAATATTTGGCGTGAAAATAGAAAATCATTCGCTTTATTTCTACGGTCATAAAAAAGCATAATGAGGCTAATTATACTCGTACTAATGTGCTTAGGGTTTTCTGCATTGGCTCAGCAGAAAGAGAAAGCCTCTACAACACCATTGGTAAAAGATGCGTATTTTAAACCAAACCCTAATACCAAAGGTACTGTTGCAGGAAATGAAGAAAAGTTAAAGCATATTCACTCAGACTCTTTGGTTAGACGTCCTGATTTATATGAAGGTAATCCTGTATTTATTGGTAATGTAGAGTTTCAACATCAAGGCTCAGTTTTAAAGGCAGATAAGGTTGTATTTTACCAGAATGACAACTTTGTAAAAGCAATAGGTAATGTAGTGCTTACCACTGCCGAAGGCAACCGCATTACTTCCCAAGAAATGGAATACGATAGTAAAACTCAAAGAGGTATCGCAAGAAAAAATGTGGTGCTTACAGACCCTCAGCAAACCATAAAAACAGAAACACTTTATTACGACCGTTTACCCAATACAGCTTATTTTAATTCGGGTGGAACCATTTATAATGGTAAAAATACTATTTGGACGCAAGTGGGCACCTATAACATCAACACACAGACGATAGATGTTTCGGGTAATGTAAGTATTGACAACGATAAATATCGTGTAGAAGGTTCTAAAATCATTCAAAATCAAAAAACTAATATAGCAGAATTTTTAGGAGCAACAAAAGTTATCAATAAACAAAATCCTAGAAATTATGTTTATACAGAAAAGGGGCGTTACCTTATGACTTCCAAAGAGGTGTATCTCAATAAAAACTCTAGAATACATTACAATGGGAAAGTCCTCACGGGAGAAACCATGTATTATAACCAAAATACAGGCTACGGTACAGCTAAGGGAAATGTCTATTTAGATGACCCAAAAGAGAACCGATTTATCAAAGGAGGTTATGGCGAAATCTATGAGTTCAAAGATTCAGCTATGGTAACAGAAAAACCTTATGCTGTAAAGATAATGAAAGAAGACTCTATCTACTTTGGAGCAGAAAAAATATTAGCCTTCCAAAAACCAGATAGCACAGGAGTAAAAAAGAGTTACCTTAGAGCCTTTCATAAAGCTAGAATTTTTAAATCTAATTTCCAAGGTAGAGCCGATTCTCTAAGTTTCAATGAAACTGATGGTATTTTACACCTCATGGGAAAACCGATATTTTGGACAGGACAAAAACAAATCTCAGGAGATAAAATAGAGGTGTATATGAATACCCAAAAGGAAGAATTAGATTCCATCAAAGTAATAGGAAATGCTTTTGCAATTAGCAAAGCCGATTCGCTCAATAACAAAGATGAGTTCAACCAAGTGAAGGGTAATTTTATGACGGCGTTTTTTGTAGATGGAGAACTTAAACTTACCAAAGTGGTGGGCAATGCACAAGCCATTACCTATGCTGATTCTCAAGACGAAAAAACAAAACAAGTTGACCGTATTGGCATCTCGTTTTCTACTTGTGGAGCGATAGAAGCTTTGTTTGAAGAAAAAAAGGTGCAAATCATCTCGTGTAATATTGGTGCGAATACCGATGTGTATCCGATGAGTATGGTAAACAAAGAAAAACGATTTTTCCCAGATTTCAATTGGAATACCAAAGACCGACTGAAACATTGGAAAGACATTTTCCTAGACACGCCTGACTATCCTGAAACAGAGTATATTTCTGATGACAGCCTTTACCAAAAAGCTCAAGAGCTGAAACAAAAGCAAGAAGAAGCAAAAAGGAAAAACGAACCCAAAAGAAAAAAACGAAACTAATATTCACTTTTTAACCTCTCATTAGATCATGCAACAAGATTTCTTTAAGTATCAAGCTCAAACCACACCTTTTGCCTCAGGTTTTGAAGCCGAAAGAGCAGAAGGAAACTATATTTACGGAAAAGATGGCAAAGCCTATCTAGACTTTGTAGCAGGAGTATCTGCCAATACTTTGGGACATTCGCACCCAAAAATCATCAATGCAATTAAGGAACAGGCAGATAAATACCTTCATATAATGGTCTATGGAGAGTATGCACAAGAGAAACCTGTGGCATTATGTAAACTACTAGCAGAGGCTACTCCTGCACCATTGGAGGTAACCTATTTGGTTAATAGCGGAGCCGAAGCCATAGACGGAGCATTGAAACTCGCTAAAAGATACACAGGGAGAGAGGAAATCGTAGCTTTCAAAAATTCTTATCACGGTAATACCCATGGAGCATTGAGTGTTTCTGGTAATGAGGTGCATAAAAGAGAATTTCGTCCATTGTTGCCTATGGTTTCGTTCATAGAGTTTAATAATGAGACAGATTTAGACCAAATCACAGAAAAAACCGCAGGCGTTATTGTAGAAACCATACAAGGAGCGGCAGGTTTTCTAGTGCCTAGTCCTAATTATCTTATCCAACTGAAAAAAAGATGCGAAGAGGTAGGAGCTTTACTTATACTAGACGAAATACAGCCAGGTTTTGGACGAACAGGCAAACTGTTCGCATTTGAACATTTTGGCATCGTGCCAGACATTCTAGTGATGGGCAAAGGTATGGGCGGAGGCGTTCCAGTAGGAGCATTTATGAGTTCTAGGGAAATTATGCAAAGCCTTTCTCATTCGCCTAAATTGGGGCATATCACCACTTTTGGAGGTAACCCTCTGATAGCTGCGGCTAGTTATGCAACTTTAAAAGAAGTCCTAGAAAGTGAGCTAATGGAAGAAGTAGAAGAAAAAGAAGCTCTTTTTAGGCAACTATTAGTACACCCAAAAATCAAAAATATCAATGGTAAAGGGCTAATGTTAGCCGTTAATCTAGGTTCACCAGAATATACCCTCAGAGTGGCTAAAAAATGTATGGATAAAGGGCTTATTGTATTTTGGCAGCTGTACCGAAACGAATATCTGAGAATTTCGCCACCGCTTACGCTAACAAAAGAGGAAATACAGAAAGGGTGTCAAATTATACTAGAAACCTTAGACGAAGAACTATTATAACATTAGGCGTATAAGTAAATATTTGGGCGTGCCCCAAGCCGAGGCTATTCCCTAAGCTGATGGGTCGGTCTTCGGGCAGTCGCTCTTTTTTAGCCGAAGCTCTCCAGTAGCTAAGCCCAGCTTTTCTCCACCTCCGAAAAAAAAGGAGCTCCAACAATGCCCTCCGCCCTCACGCAGTAAAGCTCTAAAAATCATAAGATTTGGTCTTTAAGATTTGCTAGAGTTTGTGTATATTTGTGGGAAGTAGCGAAATCCGTTTCGCTATATTGGCTCAACGGCTTTGCAAATACTTCAAATATTTCTTCAAAATATGAATATTGAAATCCTTACGATAATACCAACTTCTGGTCAATTTGAAGAGGTTCATTTTGGTGAAAACTTTAATTATTCTTTATGGGTTGATTTTAATATTTCTAGAGAAAACCATTGGGTAGGTTGCTTTTCAAGGGAATATGAAAATGGATTAGATAAAGTTTTATACAATGATAATAATAAGACTTGTTGTGTAATTGCTGGAGGAAAATGTTATCTACTAAACTTTGAAAATAAAAACTTAATGTTTGAAACGGATGAATATCCAATTGTACAAAGTTTGGTACAAACATCAGAATACTATTTCTTTGGGAGTTTTTATAGTGTTTATATTTTAGATAAAAATGGATTAATTAAGGAAATTGAACCTGATATAATGGTGGACGGAATTTATCTAGAATATCAAAAAAGAGGTAAAATAATAGGTAAAGTTGACTCTGCTGAAAATCAATATAAAAAACCTTTAGATATTTCTATAGATATTGAGAAATTAGAATTTGATCCTTATATTGAAATTGAAAAGCCAAAATTTAATTTGCTAAAAAGAATCTTCAGAAAATAAAAAAGACCAACATACTATTTGTAAAAGGCGGATTTTAGGAAGTGATAGAAAAATTAGTAATATTCAATTGTTGGAGAATAAAAATAACATAAAAATTAGTTAATAATGAAAAAAATATTATTGGGAATTTGCATGATTCTAATCTGTTTAATGTCATTTGCACAATCATTTGAGGGAAGATTAGTATACAAAGTTGAATTTGATATTCAAACGGAAAAATTTGGAAATATTGAAATTAAAAAGGAACAAGTAATTGAAAAAATGAAAAAAGATGATGATTACTTTGATTTATTTACAGTAACTATAAAAAATGGAAACTATATAAAAGAGGATAATTCAAATAATAGAAAAAGAATTGTTTACAAAGCCGATTTAAATAAAATATATACTTTTCAAAAAGATTTTGATCATGTTGTCATAACAGATGCTAAAAATTATCATGGGATGAATCTAAACTTGAAAGAACCTAAAATTGAGAAAATTGATTCTTTAAAAGTTATCAATGGTAATAATTGTAACTTAATTAAGTTAACTTGGGGCAAACTTGGTGAAGAGTATTACTTTTATAATTCAGAGATTGCAAAGTTAGATTCGGGAAATTTCAAAAATCATAACTACGAATATTTTAATGCAATTGTTGATATTTCAAAGTCTTATCCATTAGAAATAGTAAAAAAAGTAAGTGACTTTATTTCAATAAGAATGACTCTACTAGCTATAGAGGAAGTTAAAATAGACGACTCTTTATTTGAATTACCAAAGTTTGAAAAAGCCGAAAAAGAATATGCAGAAATAATGTTAAAAATTACAGGTTCTGAAGTTATGAAAATAAAAGATTAGTATTGAAAAAGCTGATTTAAAATAGATTTTTGAGAAAGGTATTGGGTAACATTTAACTAACTGTGTGAGTTGAAAAGTGTAGAAGTATAAAATCTGAGTTTATTTATAATATAATTTAGTATCAAATTGTATATAGATTTCTAAAAAATAACAATCTTCACGCTCTCAATTACTTCAGCACTTTTCTAATCAAAGTTTTTTTACCATCAATTTGCTCTAAAGGTTTTAAGCCCAAAATTTCTAAAATAAAAGGGTAAACATCTACATTTCTAAATTCCGAAATCTCTTTGTTTGATTGAAACTGAACTCCATTAGCAATGAACATCGCATTCATATCCTTTACCCAATAAGGGTTGTAGCCGTGTTTTCCTAAAGTGGTTTTTTGACCTTGTTCTAAAAATATTTTTGGAGCTTTGGGCAGAAGGTAAATATCTCCCATTCTGTTAAAACGGTCATCACGAGTAGCATAATGCAATTTTTGGGGTAGTCGTTTGGCTAAAACCACCTTGTACTCTGGAGTAGCCTCTTGTTTTAGTTTCTTATAAGTTGCGTTAATATTATGTTTGTCTAAAACAGAAATTCTGACTAATGTTTGAGAATTAACATATCGGTATTGATTTTTATCCTTCAAAAAAGAGGGTATTTCTAAAGGGTTTTTAATATCTACATTCGTCATTCCGTGGTCCGACACAAACACGAAATTCACATTTGGTAGATTTAGTTCTTTTACGCGTTGTACCAGTTCGCCAATGCTTTTATCTACTAGTTGTACGGCATCTCGTGTTTCAGGAGTTTCTGTTCCGTAGATGTGCCCTGCGTGGTCAACTTCGGGATAGTATAGTGTGATAAAATGCGGACGAATTTCTTCAGGTAGTTTTAGCCAATCTATAATTTGATTTACTTTTTCTTTGGGTGTTACTTTTCCGCTATATTTGTAAGCATAGGTAGATCTTACACCACCAGCATCGCCATCACTTGCAACCCACATCATTGTGGCAGAAAGCATACCGCTTCGTTCCGCTACGCCCCAAATAGGATAACCTCCTAACCAAGAGCCATCACGAATGTTTTTGGGATTTCCGAAATAGAAAGCCTTTTTTCTTTTTTCATCATAGAAATGATTATCCACCATACCGTGGTGCGAAGGATACAATCCCGTAACTAAAGTATAGTGGTTGGGACCTGTAATAGAAGGATAAGAGGGTATCATAGCTTTGGCACGAACGCCACTTTTACCAAGGGTGATGATGTTTTCGGCATTATATTTTTCGGGGTAGTCGTGGCGAAACCCATCGGCAGAAATCAAAATAACATAAGGCTGTTTCATTGCCCATTCGGTATTTTTTCTGTGAGGCTGTACGATTTTTAAACTATCATTTTGTGCAAAACAGAATACAGAAAACAGAATGGCAATAAGCAAATTCAGTTTCCTAGGACTGTATGGAAAGATTAGTTTATCCTTCGTAAAATTTAATCGATGAATTGTAAGCATTTTATGAAAATATAGTATCCTTTTGTGTTTTTACTTTTACAATATTATCTCCATTCTTCAGGAATATCACATATAGGGATTGGGCTCATTTTGTGTTGAGCTGCTTTGTGCATTCGGTCAAAGATGGTATAGACTTCACGGTCTCTTCCTGTATAATCTTCTAGAGTTTTGGTAGGATATTCTTTCTGTATTTTTTCAAGTTCTGGGTAGGTAGCTCCTATTTGTTGTTCATCGGTTCTGTCTGTATCCCAAAGCCCATCGGTAGGAATTGCCTCTTGGATACTTTTTACTAGATTCAAGGCTTTAGAAAGGTGGTAAACCTCCGTTTTGTAAAGGTCAGCGATTGGAGAAACATCTACGCCGCCATCGCCATATTTGGTGTAGAAACCAATCCCAAAATCCTCCACCTTGTTGCCTGTGCCACATACGAGGAGTCCGTTAATTTGTCCGTAATAGTAGAGCGTAAGCATTCTTAATCTACTTCTGGTGTTAGCAAACGCTAATTTTTCGTTAGGGTAGAGGTCATCTTGGACATTAAAGGTCTTATAAAGCTCTTCAAAGGCAGGTGTGAGGTTTACACTCATTGCTTCCACATTATCAGGAAAGCGTTTTTTGAGGTCTTCCATATGTTCCCACGCACGGCTCACTTGGTCTTGCTGTTGTCTAATGGGCATTTCTAGTAGTAAGGTTTTCAGTCCGGTCATCGCACATAGTGTAGAAACTACTCCAGAATCTACACCGCCAGAAACTCCTACTACATAACCTTTTACATTAGCTTTTTGGGCATAATCTTTTAACCAATTTACAATGTGTTGAATTACTTTATCTGTTTGCATAGCTTTTTGTGGTATTTAAAATTAGAAGCGTAAAAATACAGAAGTTTTTGGATTATGGACTAAAATAAGCGTTTAAAAATGATTACTTTTGCGACTTAGAAAAATCTTTAGAACAATGATGAAGCACATTAGCTGGTTAATCCTATTACTTGGAGTGTTAGTTTCTTGCCAAAAGGAAGACAAAGGCTGGAATATAGACCTCAAAGCACCTTTACCTAAGGTAAAAATCGTAGACATTTCTCATCAGTTTTACGATGAAAATTACCCTTTGGAAGATTTTAAGAAGGAATACCCATGGTTTCAAGGGACGGTTTCTGATGAAGATTTTATGCTAAGAAGAAAAGACACCTTGGAAATAAACATCTACAAAGAAGCCCTAAAAAAAGTGAATGTGCCGGAGTTAGAAAAAGGTTTGAGCGAACTCTTTGCACGCGTGCAGTACTATTTTCCTCAATTCAAAACGCCTGTAGTTTACCTTTATTCTTCTGCTGTGCAAGACGTGGAAGTTCCCGTCTTTTATCACGCCGAAAAAAATTGGCTCTTTATAGATATTGCCGCCTTTATGGGGGAGGGCAACCACTATTATAGAGGGGTTAATCAGTATTTGCAAGTTTCTATGAACCCTCAAAACTTATTACCTAAAGCCGCTTTGGCGTTGTCTGAACATATCGTGCCGATGGATAGGAGCGAACAAAAATTCATAGACAAAATGATGTACGAAGGAAAACTAATGCTTTTACAAGACGCTCTGTTACCCAACACAGCCGATTATTTAAAGATAGGCTACACGCCTAAACAATACGAGTGGGCGACTCAAAACAAAAGTAACATTTGGAACTTTTTCGTAGAAAACGATTTATTGTTTAGTGATGATATGCAGCTTTCGGGGAGATTTTTAGCACCCGCACCATTCTCTAAGTTTTATACAGAAGTAGATAACGAGTCTTCGCCTAGAGTGGGCGTTTATACAGGGTGGGAGATTGGCAGGAAGTTCTTTAAAGAAAAGCCAGAAACACCACTTCCTCAATTTTTGAGTATGAAGGGCGAGGAGATTTTTAACCAATCCAAATATCAAGGTAAGTAGTATACAATTAAAAAAAATTAAAGATAGATTATGAGAAAAACACAGATAACAGTAAATGTAGAGCTAGACGAGAACCATATTCCAGAGAAAATGACTTGGCACGCTCAAGATGGCGGGATAGAAGCTCAAGAAACCAAAGCCACAATGATTTCTGTTTGGGACGACAAAACGATGGAAGCACTTAGGATAGACCTTTGGACTAAAGATATGCCTGTAGACCATATGAAACGTTTTTTCCACCAGATATTAGTTTCTTTGGGGCACACTTACCAAAGGGCTACAGGGGAAGACGATGTTGCCCAATGGCTAGAAGAGAAGGCGGAAGAATTTGCGGTAAAATCAGCCATTAAAATGTAGTGTTTTAAAAAATTAACCCAATGCAAGAGATAGTAGAAGTTTTAAAGTCTGGGGGAACAGTGCTTTACCCTACGGATACCATTTGGGGGCTAGGTTGCGATGCCACAAACCCAGAAGCCATACAAAAGATTTACAAAATCAAAAAAAGAGAGCCACATAAATCCCTAATTATTTTGGTAGATACCGAAAAAAGGCTGCAAGATTTAGTAGAAGTACCAGAAATGGCGTGGGAAATTATAGACCTTAGCGAAAAACCCGTTACGATAATCTACGATGCTCCCAAAGGCTTACCCAAAGAACTCTTGGCAGAGGACGGCAGCATAGGAATTAGGCTCGTAAAAGACGCTTTTTGTCAAAAACTTATTGGCAAGCTCAATGCTCCGCTGGTTTCCACATCGGCGAACTTTAGTGGCGACAAAAGTCCCAAGCAATTTTCGGATATTAGTCCCAAACTCATAGACGCTGTAGATTTTGTAGTAGAAGAACAAAAGGATAAAGTATCCCAATGGGCAGGGTCTTCGGTCATTAGAATATGGAAAGACAACAGAATAAAAGTCTTGAGAGAGTAAGCCATTTACAATAATTAAAAAAATCCCGAAAATCCCTCAATCGCTTCTAAAAAAACATAATAAAGTCTTATAAGTGTCCTTTTTCAATCCCAAAACGCCAACCTTTGGGCGTTAATAAAAAATAATGCTTCAATTTTTAACCTAAAAGTACCTTAGGCGATAGAAAAAATATCGGTAGGGATAAAAAAAAGTCGTGTAGGAACACAAAAATGGTCTGTAGGAATACAAAAACGGCTTTGAGGAATAGAAGAATGGCAGTGAGGAACACAAAAATGGTTTGTAGGGATACAAAAACGACGGTGAGGAATAGAAGAATGGCAGTGAGGAACACAAAAATGGCTTGTAGGAATACAAAAACGGCTTTGAGGAATAGAAGAATGAACAGTTTTTGTCTATAAAATTGATAATAATTCAAAAAAATAATTTGTAGGAAGATAAAAACCACTCGTATAAGTAGAAAAAACAGAAAATAAAAAGGGCTATCGTTGTTCCAAAAAAGTTTTAAAGCATAAGATTCTATATCAATTTTAGCTTTTTCTCACTATAATATTAAAAAAATACGCTCCAAAATTTTTTTTACAAAATTAAAATTCTATATTTGTCCCATCATTAGAGAAAGTATGATTTTAACAAACCAAATAGCGAAAAGTATGTGCTACACTGCAAGTTTAGATAGGCAGTGTGTGCGTTTCGTTGTATAGTTGAGTAAGATATAACATAGAATTATTAGAAAGTCACTGCCAAAATAGGTAGTGGCTTTTTTTTTAATGGAAAAATAAAAATTATGGATACTAGCAATAGTCGGTTGGTAGAGATACTCTACTCACAAAGTAGGCAGATAAAACATTACGTAAACAAACAACGTATCGAAGATTTTGCAGAGCGTATATTTCGCTTTTTATTTCTTACGGAAGAAGATATATGCTTCTCAAGGCTAAGCCTTGAAGCCCATTATGGGCAATTAAAAAACGAATTTGAAGCCATTATTACAGCCTTTTGTGGAGAAAAAGAAAGGAATATAGAGGTAGAACATTTTTTTGAAGAAATATTACCAGAGGTTTACCAAAAATTGATGAAAGATGCCCATTATTTTGCTTCTAACGACCCCGCAGCGACTTCCGTTAGAGAAGTACAGGTTACCTATCCTGGTTTTTTTGCCATAGCAATATACCGTTTGGCTCGTGAGCTGTGGCTGCAAGGAGTCCCGTTACTACCTCGTATCTTAACCGAATATGCACACAGCCGTACGGGGATAGACATTCACCCTGGAGCCCAAATAGGAGAGAATTTTATGATTGACCACGGCACAGGAATCGTAATAGGAGAAACCACCATCATAGGGAACAGGGTTAAGATATACCAAGGCGTAACATTGGGGGCGCTTTCCGTTTCCCTTGATAAGGCGAACACCAAAAGGCACCCCACGATTGAAGATGAAGTAGTCATCTATTCGGGGGCTACCATACTCGGTGGCGATACTGTTGTGGGGCATCATAGTATTGTGGGAGGCAACGTATGGCTTACCCACAGTATTGAACCCTACACCAAAGTCTTTCATAAAAGCCAAATTATCGTAAAAGGCATTGAGGTAGTAGAAACCCCTATCATTAACTATGTAATATAAATACTAATAAATCACCTTAAAATAAATACAATTATGGCGTACACAAACATTCTTCAGACGATTGGGAATACACCCGAAGTCAAAATCAACCGTTTATTCGGGGAACACTCAAGTGTCTACATCAAACTGGAGCGAAATAACCCTGGAGGAAGCATCAAAGACCGTATCGCTCTAGCGATGATTGAAGATGCAGAGAGTAAAGGTATCATTACCAAAGACACCATTATCGTAGAACCAACCTCTGGGAATACAGGGGTAGGGCTGGCGTTGGTAGCTGCAGTAAAAGGCTATAAACTGATATTAGTAATGCCTGAATCTATGAGTATTGAGCGTCGTCGTCTAATGGCGGCATACGGGGCAGAGCTAGTGCTAACCCCTAAAGAAAAAGGAATGTCTGGAGCTATTGCAAAGGCGAAAGAATTGGCAGACGAGAATCCCAATTATTGGATACCACAGCAATTCCAAAACCCAGCAAATCCATTAGTTCATACCAAAACAACAGCTCAAGAGATACTAAAATCTTTTCCAGAAGGACTAGATTTCTTGGTTACGGGAGTGGGTACTGGAGGGCATATATCAGGTGTGTCAAAAGTATTAAAAGAGCATTTCCCTAGCCTAAAAGTATATGCTGTAGAACCCGAAGCATCTCCCGTACTTAGTGGAGGGCAGCCAGGACCGCACCCTATACAAGGCATTGGCGCTGGATTTGTGCCAGATACTTATCAAGGGCAATATGTAGATGAAGTTCTAAAAATTTCTAAAGAAGAAGCATTTCATTATGCCCAGCAGTTAGCAAAATTAGAAGGAATATTAGGAGGTATATCTACAGGAGCGTCTTTGGCAGCTGTTGCACAACTACTTAAGTCAGTTCCTAAAGAAAGTAGAATATTAACCTTTAATTATGATACAGGAGAGCGTTATTGGTCTGTTGAAGGCTTATTTTAGCTGATGTTGTAATACGAAGTTAAAAAAATAAACAGAACAATTAGGATTGAGTAATCAGTTTAATTGTATTAAAAAGCCACTTTAATAGATAAGTGGCTTTTTATTTTCTCAAAATACAATGATTTTATTAAGTATTATAGCTTTTTTACCTTAATAGACTAAACACTGCCACGCTTCTTCTATTTTTGCTTCGGTAAGTAGGCGTTGAGCCTTTAGATGAGTGGCTTCATCATCGGTATAGCTGCCTTTGGGCAGTCGTTCCACATTAGCGAGCATTCCCAAATCATTCCCTGTAAATACTTTACTGTTTTTTATTTCACAAGGCAGTTGGTCTATGCCAATCCCTTTAGTTACTAGGGGTTTTGGGACTTCAAACAGGTTGTCCGCATTGTTTCTAGAATACCAGTTACCCCCCAGTCTTGCCACAAGGTCTAGTTTGGCTTGGTCTAGTGTGCCATTTTCGTTCAGATATTCCTCTCGGATATGTATTTTAACTACTTCCGAAATCACTAAGTTCCCCGCACCACCTTCTGTGCCTAGAGGTTTTACTTCTAAGACCTTACATTCTAGGTTTACGGGGCATTCTTCTATGAGTTTGGGGGCAATTAGGTCGGCATCTTTCATTGTAAACCCCGCTTTCACAAATTCATTGATGCTTTTATCGTATTCCGTAGAAGAAAGAGACATTTGTTGCACGATGGGGTAGTTTACGATACCGATATTAACTTCAGGAACTTGTAACACATTCTCCAAAGTATCTTTAGTGCTGTTATCTCTCATCCTTCTAGAAGGAGAAAAAATCACAATGGGCGGATTACAGCTAAAAAGATTAAAGAAACTGAAAGGTGAGAGGTTAATATTGCCTTCTTGGTCTATGGTAGAAGCTAAAGCAATAGGTCTAGGAGCAATGGCGTGTTGCAGTAGCATCTGAACCTCAAATGGAGGAAGTTCTTTTGGGTTGATAGTTTTCATTTACTTTGATTTAAAGCGTAAAAATACAAACTCTAAATGAAATTAACCATAACCGCCCCCGATTGATGATAGAAAAAATCGCTTTCTTCAAATTCAATATTAGTTTTGCTTTTAAGGGTATCAAAGACCAACTTTTGCAAAACGCCATCTCCAATGCCGTGGATTATTTCTAGCTTTTTTATTTTATTGAATTTACAAAAATCAAGTGTTTCCTCCAGTTTTTGTTTTTGAATAAATAGCCGTTCAAAACTATCGTAATGGTCAGGGTTATTTACCAACTGGTCAAAATGAAGGTCTAATATCAAGTGCTGATTTTTCTTTCTAGGAGGTCTAGAGGTTTGATTGGCTTCTGGTTTTCGTACAATGGGTGTTTGTTCGTATAGAGAAGCATCTCTTAAAGTGAGTAGATGCTTAGGATAGCGGTGGGTAAAATGGTATTCGTCTCGGAAAACCACTTCATTGCCGTGTATAGAAGTAACGATGCCCCACAAGTCATCATCAATTACAGAAACGTTATCTCCTATTTTCATCTTTTACCGAGTTCTATCACTTCCAAATCTTTGATTTCTGCTCCATCAATCTTAAAACGCATCATAGTTCGCACTTGGTGCCACCCTTGAGTACCTGTTGCTCCAGGGTTGAGGTGTAGGAGTTGATGCTTTTGGTCGTACATTGCTTTTAGAATATGTGAGTGCCCACTAATGAACAGTTGAGGTGTTTTTTCTAGAATTTCTTTTCTTGCTAGAGGGCTATATTTGTTGGGGTAACCACCAATGTGAATCATCAGAACTTCTACTTCTTCACATTTAAATCTTAATACTTCAGGGAAAATCTTTCTTATTTCGGTACCATCTATGTTGCCATAAACGCCCTTTAGAGGTTTTATTTTTTCTAGAGTTTCCACCACTTCCATATTTCCAAAATCGCCACAATGCCAAATTTCATCTGCATTTTTAGCATAGTCTAAAATACGCTGGTCAAGGTAAGAATGTGTATCCGAAAGAAGTAATATCTGTTTCACGGGGCTAATTTATAAGATTTCTTTTAATTATAGGGATTATAAGTCAATATATTTTCCGATTTTTGTGGTCTAAAAATAAGATACAAGTGTCAAGATATTGCATAGAATTTTCTTACAACGGCGAAAAATATTTTGGTTATCAGATACAACCTAAGCAGATTTCTGTGCAAGAAACCTTGGAGCAGGCACTTTCTACCATTTTAAGAGAGGAAATAAAAACCACAGGAGCAGGGCGTACCGATACGGGCGTACACGCAAAGAAAATGTTTGCTCATTTTGATACAGATTTAATTTTAGAAGAAGAGCTATTGCCTAAAAGGCTCAATAGTTTTTTGCCGCCAGATATTTCGGTGAAACGATTGTTTAGAGTATCTAGTGATTTTCACGCAAGGTTTGATGCTACTTACAGAACTTACGAATATTATATTTCGTTAGAGAAAAATCCGTTTACGCAAAATTCGGCGTGGGGCTATTGGAGGCGTCCGCTAAACTTAGAAGCGATGAACGAGGCTTGCAAAATCCTTTTTGAATATACCGATTTTACAAGTTTCTCTAAACTAAACACCGATACCAAAACTAACCTCTGCGAAATTTATAAGGCTTTTTGGGTGCAAGAGGGTACGGAGCTTAAGTTTACCATTTCTGCCAATAGATTTTTGCGAAATATGGTGAGGGCTATCGTAGGGACGATGGTGGATATAGGGAGTGGCAAAATAGCACCACAAGATTTAAGAAAGGTAATAGAAGCCAAAGAGAGAAATGCTGCAGGGACTTCGGCTCCTGCACAAGGTTTATTTTTGGTAGATGTAGGGTATAATTGGGAGTAGATTTTTAGAAATTAAAACGGTATGAAGAAACAAACTACAGGAATGCTTATTAAACGCTTATTTTTCATCGGAATGAATTTTAGGCGATGGTTTCTGTTGGCGTTATTGGTATCTATTATCTTGGCGGTGGTTTCTACCTATCGTCCTATTCTCACCAAAAACATTGTTGACCACGATATTATGCAGCTGAAAAGCACTACGCTTTTGATGCAGAGTATCTATTGGTTAGTTGGTTTGGTGATTGCGGAGACTATTCTTAATTTTTTGTTGGTGTTTTTATCCAATTATATTTCTCAAAATGTGATGAGAGATATAAGAGAAAAACTCTACCATAAACTGATTTATTTCAAGACTTCATTTTTTGATAAAACGGCTATTGGGCAATTAGTTACTCGTGCAGTGGGAGATGTAGAAACCATAGCAACGGTCTATACAGATGGCTTTCTAATGGTCTTTGGAGATGTGTTAAGAATAGTGATGGTGCTGGTAGCGATGTTTAATGTGAATGTTCAGTTGAGTTTTGTGGCGTTAGCGATATTGCCAATTATGGTACTCATCACTCGCTTTTTTCAAAAGAAACTCAAACAATCGTTTGGTGATGAAAGACAATGGACGGCAACGCAAAATTCATTCGTACAAGAACGGCTTTCGGGTATGTCTATTATTCAAGTATTTAATAGGCAAGATGCCGAGTTTGAAAAGTTTGAATCCATCAATGCAAGTCTTAAAAAAGCATTACTAAAGACAGTATTTTATTTTTCCTTGTTCTTCCCTGTGGTAGAACTTATTACTTCATTGTTCATTGGGCTTATTTTGTTCTATGCGGGTTATAATGCTTTGTATAATCAAAATGCTACGCCTGGGGAAGTGATAGCGTTTATACAGTTTGTAAATATGCTGATAAGACCGCTACGCCAAATTGCCGACCGTTTTAACAATATCCAAAGAGGGTTGGTAGGAGCAGAGAGGGTTTTGGGTATTATGGATCAAGACGAAGCAATGCCTAATGAAGGGAAAGAAATCATTACAGATATTAAAGGAGAGATAGATTTTAAGGCGGTGCGTTTCTCTTATGATGATAAACAGGAAGTGCTTAAAGGGATTGATTTTAAAGTAAATCAAGGAGAAACTGTGGCGATTGTAGGAGCTACAGGGGCAGGGAAATCTACTATCATCAATCTTATTACTCGTTTTTATGATGTAAGTTCTGGGCAAATTTTACTAGATGGCAAAGACCTTAGAGATTATGATTTGTATAGTTTAAGACAACATATAGGAGTAGTATTGCAAGATGTTTTCTTGTTTCACGGAAGCATTTACGAAAATTTAACCTTCGGAGACGAAACCATTACTCTGGAGCAGATTAAAACCATAGCAAAAGAAATAGAGGTGGACGATTTTATAGAAAGTTTGCCTAATGGCTATCATTATGTGGTAAATGAGCGAGGAGCGTCTATTTCTTTGGGGCAACGCCAACTACTTTCTTTTTTAAGGGCGTATCTTTCTAATCCTAAAATTCTTATTCTTGATGAAGCCACTTCTTCCATAGACCACGAAAGTGAAAAATTGATTCAAAAAGCTACGGAGAAAATTACTAAAAATAGAACTTCTATTATCATTGCTCACAGGCTTTCTACCATAGAGAAGGCGGACAAAATTCTAGTAATGGATAAAGGTAAAATAGTAGAAGAAGGGACACATCAGGAATTGTTGGCTCTCAATGGTTATTATGCTTTGTTGTACCAATCTCAACTTGGGACGAAGAAAGAATAGTTATTTTTGTACATTTGTTACTGATATTATTGATATATGATTTTGGATATTGTAAATCTTACTAAAAAGTTTGGGGAGCAGGTCGCATTAAACCAAATTAACCTTACCATACAAAAAAATGAAATTATAGGTTTGTTAGGACCTAATGGGGCAGGCAAATCTACTTTAATGAAAACCATTTCTGGTGTTTTGGATATAGAAGAAGGGGAAATTTCTTTCAATGGCTCTTTGTTAGTAGGAACATTAGATGCTAAGAAAAAGATAGGCTTTTTGCCAGAAAATAATCCGCTTTATACGGAAATGTATGTGCGAGAGTATTTAGAGTTGGTGGCAGATATTCATCATATATCTAAACAGAGGATAGATGAAGTGATAGATTTGGTAGGGATAACACCAGAGAAATCTAAGAAAATAGGACAATTATCCAAAGGGTATAAACAGAGGGTGGGATTAGCCCAAGCTATTATCCACCAACCAGACTTGTTGATTTTGGACGAGCCAACCAACGGACTAGACCCTAACCAAATTTTAGAGATACGAGAAGTGATTAAAGAAATAGGGCGTAAAAAAACGGTTATTCTATCTACACATATTATGCAGGAGGTAGAGGCGTTGTGCAGTAGAGTGATACTGATACACAAGGGCAACATTATGCAAGATTCTCCAATAGAGGAGTTCAAAGGCAAATATGCTTCCTTAGAAGAAGCCTTTGCAGCATATACCCATTAAAAATAAAAAAGGAAACTTAAAATTTTAAGTTTCCTTTTTTTGTTACTTATAGCGTTTTAAACTGTTCTAACATTCTTACATCGTTTTCAAAGAACATACGAATGTCGCTCATTTGGTAGAGGAGCATCACGATTCGCTCTATTCCCATACCAAAAGCATAGCCGCTGTATTTATCAGGGTTTATATTTACATTTTTAAGCACAGCAGGGTCTACCATACCACAGCCCATAATTTCTAGCCAACCAGTACCTTTAGTAATTCGGTAGTCTGTTTCGGAGTTAAGTCCCCAATAAACATCAACCTCCGCACTTGGCTCGGTGAATGGGAAATAAGACGGTCTCATTCTAATTTTAGACTTTCCAAAAAGCTCCGTAGTGAAAAACTGTATGGTTTGCTTCAAATCCGCAAAACTTACCTTTTCATCAATATAAAGTCCTTCTATCTGGTGGAAAATACAATGCGAACGAGAAGAAATAGCCTCATTTCTAAATACTCTACCCGGTGATAGAATACGCATTGGAGGTTGGTTCTGTTCCATATGTCTTATCTGCACAGACGAAGTGTGTGTTCTAAGGAGGGTGTCAGGATTCTGCTCTATGAAAAACGTATCCTGCATATCTCTAGCAGGGTGATATTCGGGGAGGTTAAGGGCTGTAAAGTTGTGCCAGTCGTCCTCTATTTCTGGACCGTCTGACACGGCAAACCCTATGGACTTAAATATCTCGATAATTCTATTCTTAACTAAGTTGATAGGGTGTCTGCTCCCCAATTCCAAAGGATACCCAGGACGAGTTAAATCTTCTTTTTCTACAACAATACTAGAGGCGGTTGCATTTTTAAGCTCTTCTAGTTTTTCGGCAACAGCTTGTTTTAGAACATTTATTTTTTGTCCAAAAGCCTTTTTTTGTTCGTTCGGAACTTGTTTAAACTCATCAAAGATGGCATTTAAAATTCCTTTTTTACCGTTAAATTTTATTCTGAATTGCTCTATTTCATCTTTGTTTGAAGACTGAAATTGCTTTACCTCTTGTAGATATGCGTCAATGTATTCTAACATTCTTTGTTTTCTATTTAGGTGCAAAAATAAGGTTTTCCTACTAAACTCAAAAGATTAGATGATATAATGCCTTAATTATACAGATTCTAAGGTTGTTCTACAAGGTAGCCATCGTAGGAAATAGGTTGTCTGTCTCTACTGTTGATGGAGATGTAGGCTTTTCCGTTTTTTAGAATATCAATGTATATATCACTTACATTTTCAGGGTGAGAAAGACTAAAATGATAGGTATATCCTTTTTTAGTTTTGTTTTTGGAGAATTTGAAATCTTTTGTCGCTGTATTGAAACTGTTTTTAGAAGGGTCTAGACTAGCGTTAAACATTCTGCCAAAGTAGGGAAGATTAATAGATAGACTGTCTTTTTTTAGAGTAATAGCATAGCCGTAATCTAGTTCAAACATTCGGCTTCCAACTGTAGGGAACGATTGTGCAATATTGATGACATCGTAATTATTAGGGAGTGCCCTTTTTGCCATTACGGTAAACTCATTTTTATCCATGTAACTTTGTACTTTATCTTCGTTTATGCCGTATTGAGTTTGGCAAGAGATAAGAGAAAGTCCTGTTAGTAGTAATATAATAACTCTTTTCATTGTGTTTGGGTTTTTAAATATGAACAAAAATAGATAAATCAGACAACAAACAAATCAGAAATAATGCCATCTGCCATAAACCAATGTTCTTCTGGTATAAAAATCTGATTTTCTTCTAGTTTTAATGTTCCTAAACTTAGTTTTGTTTCTAGGCTTTTTTGGAATGGCTTTAGTATCTTTTCCGAAAATTGGTTGATGATGTTATATTTAACGCCCCATTTGGTGCGAAGTCCTATCATAATGAGTTCGTTAAATTGTTCTTTTTCTGATAAAATTTCCGTTTCTTTTGGAAGAGAGTTTTCTACTAAACTTTTGATATATAAACTATTATTAGCGATATTCCAGCTGCGTTGTTTTTGTCCGTCGTAGGAGTGAGCCGAAGGTCCTATGCCTAAATAAGGCAAGCCTTTCCAGTAGGCGGTATTATGCCTAGAGTGATAGTTTGGTTTGGAGAAATTAGAAATTTCGTAATGTTCAAATCCGTTTGACTTAAGTGTTTCTGAAAGGTATTGAAAAGCAATAAACTGTTCTTCTTCTTTCGGAGCATTGATTTTTTCCTGTTCAATCCACTTTTGTAGAGCAGTTTTGGGTTCCACAGTAAGGGCATAAGATGAGATGTGTGGCACTTGAAGTTCTATACTTTTTTGTAAACTTTCTTTCCAAAGAGAATGGTTGGAAGTTGGCGAACCATAGATTAAATCTATACTAATGTTTTCAAAACCTGTGTCTTGGGCTCTTTTTATGGAACTTTCAGCTTCGGAAGCACTATGGGCTCTGTTCATAAGTTTTAAATCTTCTTCAAAAAAACTTTGAGTGCCAATGCTTAACCTGTTGATAGGCGTGTTAGAAAGAGCCTTTAAGAAGGACTGGTTTAAATCATCGGGGTTTGCTTCTAAGGTAATTTCTATATCAGAATTAAATGTAAAATATCTCAATACCTCGTCTATAAGTCTTTGTATTTCATCTACGCTAAGGATTGAAGGTGTGCCGCCACCAAAATATAATGATGGTAGACTTTTATTTTCTAGTTCGTGTTGTCTTAGGTATAATTCTTTTTTTAGAGCTAAAAGTATATCGTCTTTCAATTTCAACGAAGTGGAAAAGTGAAAGTTACAATAACTGCATTTTTGCTTGCAAAACGGAATGTGTAAGTATATCAAAGATAGATGATTTTTAATGTTTAATATCGGAAGCCTCTAGTATTGATAAAATTTTCAAAAGCGTAGCCTAAGTTAATCATAAAGCTGTTGCCACCATAATCTGCAATAGGAGAGAGGTTGATGTTATAAGCAGCTCCGAAACTAAATTGGTTAAATTTAAGTTTGATAAGAGGAGAAAAACTAAGTTGTTGGCTTCCAAATGCTGATTTGGCTGTTCTGTAGCTGATGCCTCCTGCGAAATAATTGTCTTCGTCTTTAATTTTTGCTAACAAATTAGCATCAATAATTCTAGAAGAGTTGGTGTTTAGATTGATTAAAACAGAGGGTTCTAATGAAAGGTTCTCAGAAAAATCCCAATCGTAGCCAGTGTTGATGAAAAATTTGGTGGGAGAAGGTTCTATTCCATTCACTATATAGGTGGTTTTACTTAGAGGAATATCCACTACTGAAAAACTACCAAAAAAGCCATTGTAAGTAGCTTGTAAGCCTAAGTTAGCGTAGGTTAAAAATACGCTGTTAGTACCGCTTTGTATTAGAGGATCGCCAGAATCTTTGGGATTAAGGAGGGCTAAATCTATATTGGAGTTATAAAGGTTGATACTTGTACCAAAGGAAAATTGATTTTTTCTTTCATTATCATCTATTGGGATAAAGTAAGCTGCTCCTATATTGATACCGTTGGCAGAGATAGGTCCATTTTGGTCTCTGAAAAAGTAAGCACCTACACCTAGCCTATCAGTAACATTGGCGTGTGCACCTATAGATTGTGTGTTGGGGGAATGTTCTAGTTTGGAGAATTGTTTTTGATAATGACTATTGATTATAATGTCGTCTGTTTCTCCAAAATGAGCGGGATTAAAGAGATATTTACCATCTAATAAGTATTGTTGGTAATACGGAAGTGTTTCCTGTGCATAGGAAATAACGGTGATAAAAATAGAAATGGTAAATAAAATCTTTTTATACATAGTATGACTATTTGGAAATTAGGCTAGATGCATATTATCTATAAGTCTTACTTGATTTACATGAACAACAATAAAAGCTCTGTAAGAACAGTCCTTATAGAAGAAATCGGTTTCTTTTAAAGTGTTTTCATCAGCAATTACAAAGTATTCTAAATCAAAGTTTTTTTCTTTTTTAAAAATGGAATTTACTCTCTCTTTTATTTCTGGAATGCTAACAACTCTAAACCAATCATTTACCTTTAAAAGGGTTTCATAAATAATTTTGGCATCTTCTCTTTCAGCTTCGGATAATCGCATATTTCTAGAACTCATAGCTAAGCCGTTTTCTTCTCTGTAAATAGGCACTCCGTGTATATTGATTGGAAGGTTTTTCTTTTCCACTAACTTTCTGATAATGGCAAGTTGCTGGAAATCTTTCTCACCGAAGTAAGCGTTGTCTGGTTGTACTTGTCGGAAAAGCTCTTCTACCACTGTGCCTACACCATCAAAATGTCCAGGTCTCATCTTGCCTTCCATTTCGTTTTCCAAGCCATCAAAATCGTAATTTTTCGCCACGGATTTTTCGGGGTAGATATCTTCTATACTTGGGGTATATACAGCATCTACTAATTTTGATTTTTTAAGTTTTTCTAAATCAGCTTCTAGAGTTCTTGGGTACTTCTCTAGGTCGTCAGGGTTGTTAAACTGTGTAGGATTAACAAATATAGATGAAACTACAATCTCGTTGTGAGGTCTAGCTGCCTCGTAGAGAGAAATGTGTCCCTTATGCAAAGCTCCCATAGTAGGAGCAAAACCTATGGTATTGCCGTTCAGTTTATTATGTTTAATATAGTTTTCTAATTCTTTCCTACTGTCTAATATTTTCATTTGAAAAATTTCTCCAAAATTATAAAAAATTGTTAATACACTGTTATTAGTTTAAAAAGTTGTATTTTTGCATAGAGAACTGTCTTTTAAGTTGAAGATAAAAAATAACAATTATGCCAGACAAAAAGATTTTATATGTTACTACAGAGATGTTTCCTTACCAAGAAGAAAGTGCAATGTCTGATGCGGTAAACAGAATGGCTCTTAAAATGTATGGTGATGGAAATGATGTGCGTGTCTTCATGCCTCGTTTTGGATATATTAGTGAAAGAAAGTTTCAGTTACACGAGGTGATTAGGCTTTCAGGAATGAATATTATTATTAATGATTTAGACCAACCTTTAATTATTAAAGTGGCTTCTTTGCCAGGGGAAAGGTTACAGGTTTACTTTATAGATAATGAAGATTATTTCAAAAGAAAATTTACTTACAAAGATGAAGAGGGGCTTCCTTTCGATGATAATGATGAAAGAGCGATGTTTTTTGCACGAGGTGTTATAGAAACTATTAAGAAACTTAATTGGGTGCCAGATGTGGTTCATCTTAATGGTTGGATGTCAGCATTTATACCTGTATATCTAAAACATTATTACAAAAAAGATTCTTATTTTGATGATACCAAGTTTGTTTTGTCTGTATATAATGAAGAAAATTTAGTTTTTGACAAAAAAGCGGTGGTAAATAAGTTTAAATTCGACAATATAAAAGGAATTAAAGCGTTTGATAATCCTAGCTTCTATAGTTTTTTAGAAGAAGGTATGAATCTTGTAGATGTGGTAGTGAAAGGAGATGAATTTTTGGAACAAAATTTAGATGAAAGTTTTTCTCAAGCAAGTTCAGATAAGAAAGAGTATGTTACTCCTGAGTCTGTAGGTGAGATATATTAAGAAATAGATTTTATTTAATACATTCAATGATAATAGAAACAAAAAAAATCCTTAAACTGTTTGTTGTAGCAGGATTAGGGAGTTTAGTGATACAAAGTTGCGAGTCAGATGCAAATAATCTTGGAGAGCAGTTTTTTGCAAGTGGGGCAGCAACAGGTGAAACGCAGAGCTACGATGTGATAGCTTACAACCTCAATAATAATGATACCATACAGTCTGATGCATCTCGTATTTCTCAGGCGACTCTAGGGGCTTTTGCAGAAGATAATTTTGGAATGCAAAAGTCTTCTTATATAACACAGTTACGATTATCTAGCTATAATCCTGATTTTGGGACTAATGCGAAGGTAGATTCAGTTGTTTTAGAATTGAAACCTATTTACGCTTCAGACTCTGCAACTACATCAACAGATGAAGACTATATTTTTACAGGTAATGTAGCGGCTAAAAAGGTAGTAACAACGTATCCTATACAGAAGTATGGTAATAATAAATCACTAACGCTTAAAGTAGATGAAGTAGATGATTTCTTGTATTCTACAGAGAAGAAATATTACTCTAACCAAAAAGTGGCACTAGGAGTTAATTTGGCAACGGTACCACTTAATGGTAAGGTGTCGTCGGTTAGTATTACAAGCGATGCTGATAGTAAAGAATTGTTATCTAGAACCGTAGGCGTTAGAATTCCTCTTGATGCACAGTATTTTCAAGATAAAATAGTAAGTAAGCAAGGAGCTACAGAACTGAAAGATGCGGCTAGTTTTATCCGTTATATAAAAGGAATAAGACTTTCTGTAGTAGAGAATGATGGTTATATTTTTAGATTTACTCCTAATGACACTAGCATTAAGATGTATTATACCTATGATACAACATCTAATGGAGCTACTACCAAAACTTCTGCGGTGTATCAGTTTGATTTAGGTTCTAGTAATACTCATTTTAATCAAATAGATTATAACAGAACTTCGGCTTATAGTACAGCACTTGCTAATATTGATACAACTAATGGAGACGAAAGGCTCTACCTACAAGGTATGGGAGGAGCTGGAGCTGTTTTAAGAATACCTGCAACAGAAATACAAAAAATTAAAAATCTTTATAAAAACGAAAATATAGGCATTCTTTCTGCTAAAATAAGATTATATACAGATGATAGTGTATGGAATAAATCTTATGCTAAACCATCAAATTTCTTAGTGAAGTATGCTAATCTTAATGACTTTTTAGCTGATGTTTCCGCAATGTCTTTATCATCGTCTTACTCTCTCGTTAAAACTTCTGATTTAACAAGTAATCCTGCTTACTATGATATTACCATTACTCAAACTCTTAAAAATATTATAGAAAAGGAGGTAGAGAATAAAGATTTAGAAATTAATGTGGGAGATTATTTAAAAAGTACACAGGGAACTTTGCTAGGACAAAACTATAATACTAGAGCTTATGCTCCTCAAAGAATAGTATTAGTTGGTTCTAAAACAACCAATCAGAATAAAGTGAAATTAAATATTATTTACGCTAAAAAATAAGGTATATGTGTGGAATAGTAGGATATACAGGGCATAGAGATGCTTACGAAGTAGTTATTAACGGTCTTAAAAGATTAGAATATAGAGGGTATGATAGTGCTGGGATAGTATTGGAAGACTCATCTAGTTCTTATGATATAAAAAAGACAAAGGGTAAAGTTTCCGATTTAGTAAGTATATCAGAGAATCTTAAAAATACATCACACATAGGTATGGGGCATACTAGGTGGGCTACTCACGGTGTACCTAGTGATAAAAACTCACACCCTCATGTTTCTAATAATGGTAAGGTGGCTATAGTACATAATGGGATTATAGAAAACTATGATACCATTAAAACTATGTTAGTGTCTAAAGGTTATATTTTTCATTCAGAGACAGATACTGAAGTTTTAGTTAATCTTATTCAGTATTTTATGGATGAAAATAAAGAATTAGATTTTCCAGAAGCAGTCCGTTATGCTCTTAACGAGGTTTATGGAGCGTATGCAATTACGGTAATGCATAAAGATTATCCTAGCCTTTTAGTAGTAGCAAGGTTGGGTTCTCCTCTTGCGATAGGGATAGGTGATAAAGAATATTTTATTGCATCAGATGCCTCTCCATTTGTAGAATTTGCTAAAGAGGCTATCTATCTAGAGGAAGGTCATATAGCAACTATATCTTTAGAGAATGGTGTAGATATTAGAAAAATAGAAGATAATTCTAAAATCACTCCAGTCATTCAAGAGCTTAAGCTTAATCTAGAGCAGATAGAGAAGGGGGGCTATGAGCATTTTATGCTTAAAGAAATTTTTGAGCAACCTAAATCTATTCACGATACTATGAGAGGTCGTCTTTTGGTAGATGAAGGTATTATTAAGATGGCTGGTATTTGGGATCATTTGGAGAAATTGAATAATGCTAATCGTATCATTATCATTGCTTGTGGTACTTCTTGGCATGCAGGATTGATAGGAGAATACCTTATTGAAGAATTTGCAAGAGTACCTGTAGAGGTAGAATATGCTTCTGAGTTTAGATATAGAAACCCAATTATAACGGATAAGGATGTCGTTATTGCGATTTCTCAGTCGGGAGAAACAGCTGATACAATGGCAGCTATTAAAATGGCAAGAGAAAAAGGGGCATTTATTTATGGTATTTGTAATGTAGTAGATTCTTCTATTGCTCGTTTTTCAGACGCAGGGTCTTATACTCATGCTGGACCAGAGATAGGGGTAGCTTCTACTAAGGCGTTTACCGCACAATTAACCATTTTAACCTTGATTGCACTTAAATTAGGTAAGCATAACGGAAACTTAAGCAATCAGGAATTTATGAAGCTGATTACAGAACTAGATACCATTCCTAAAAAAGTAGAGGAGGTATTGGCTTCTACTCATGATTATGTGAAGAAAGTAGCACATGATTTTGTAGAATCAACCAACTTCTTGTATCTTGGTAGGGGATATAATTTCCCTGCAGCTTTAGAAGGAGCGTTAAAGTTGAAGGAAATTTCTTATATCCACGCAGAAGGATATCCTGCAGCAGAAATGAAGCATGGTCCTATTGCACTTATTGATGAGAATATGCCTATCGTAATAATAGCACCTAAAAATAAACATTACGATAAAGTGGTGAGTAATGTGCAAGAAATTAAAGCCAGAAAAGGTAAAGTGCTAGCTGTAGTAACTAAAGGTGATGAACAAGTGGCTTCTATGTCGGACTATGTGATTGAAATCCCTGAAACTTCAGAATGTTTCTCTCCTATTATAGCATCAGTACCATTACAGTTATTAGCTTATTATATTGCTGTTTACAGAGGAGCTAATGTAGATCAGCCTAGAAACTTGGCGAAGTCAGTTACAGTAGAGTAAAATATTTTACTTTTATATGAAATAATTGTAATAAAAATTCGTTAACACTTATATGTTTTTGAATGAATAATTCAAAAAAGGTTATATTTACGCATTAAAATCAATATATATAAGTTTTGTGTTAATTGGTTTGAAACTAAAAATTAGAAAATTAAATTAAACATCATCAGATGAAAAAAATATTTTTTGTACTCTTATCAGCATCTTTGGTTGTTTCGTGCTCTAGAGGAAGTAAGTCTTCTGGTAAACCTACCACTAAGGGAGAACTTATACCCAAAAACAAATCACAGTCATTTGTAGCAGAGAGACCATACGGTATGGTAGCTATTCCTGGAGGCTCCTTTGTCATGGGTATGGCAGATGTAGATTATACTAATATGCCAGAAAAAGCTCCATTAAAAACGGTTACAGTATCCTCTTTCTTTATGGATGAAACAGAGGTTACCAACGCTCAGTACAGACTGTTTATAGACTATGTAAGAGATTCTATTGCTAGAACTTTACTTGCAGAAGCAGCAGGTGATGTAACTTCAGGTGGAGGTAATGGTACAGGAATATCAGATTACGCTTACCTCGCTAAAAAAGCAGGAAATGCTACACCATATCAAGAGTATTTAGATTCTAAAGGAGGTAGAGATGGTTATGATGAGTCTAAAAGATTAGATTGGGGAGTTCCTTTAAAGTGGAATACATCTGATTATCCGGATGTTCAGTATGCAGAAGTTATAGAATCTATGTATCTTCCTCCAGCGGAAAGAATAAATGGTGAGAGAATTATTGATACTAGAAAATTGAAATACGCCTACAAGTGGGAAGATATAGAGTCTGCCGTTAAAGATGGTAAGAGAAGCTCAGATTATCTTAAAAAAGAAAGTATTGCAGTTTATCCTGATACAACAGTTTGGATTAAAGATTTTAATTATGCTTATAACACTCCACTATATGATGGTTACTTTTGGCACAAAGCCTATAAAAACTATCCTGTAGTAGGCATTACTTGGGATCAAGCTAGAGCTTATTGTGATTACAAGACTAAGGCTAAGAGAGATGAGAATAAAAAGTCAAAGAAAAGAAAAGAATCTCCAATGGCATTCCGTTTACCTACAGAAGCAGAGTGGGAATATGCTGCTAGAGGAGGTAGAGAAAATGCGACTTATCCTTGGGGAGGACCTTATTTAATGGATGATAGAGGTTGTTATATGGCAAACTTTAAGCCTAAAAGAGGTAATTATATAGAGGACGAAAAGAAAGGAAACTACACTTATACAGCTCCTGTAAAATCTTTCCCTAAGAATGATTTTGGTCTTTATGATATGGCGGGAAATGTATCTGAATGGACAGAGTCTCCGTATAGTAATGCAACTTATCAGTTTTCTTCAACACTAAATCCGCACTTGTCTAACCAAGCATATAGAGATGTTAAAAAATCAGTAAGAGGAGGTTCTTGGAAAGACGTGGGTTATCTATTGATGACGGGGTATAGAGACTGGGAAAGAAAAGATTCCGCTAGGAGCTATATAGGATTTAGAACTGTACAGGATATACCAGAAGGCTCAGCTAAGTTTAAGAGAAAAACAAAATAATAAATTAAAAGTAATAAGTATATTTTCACATCATGAGACTAAATGATAAAACATTAAATTTCATCTACTCTGTAGGTGCTTCTGTAGTAATTTTAGGTGCATTTTTTAAAATGACTCATACTACCTTCGGAGGTTTAATCAATCCTAATTGGATTTTAGGAGCAGGTCTAATTACCGAGGCTCTCATATTCTTGCTATATGCGTTTAACCCTCCATTAGAGGAGACTAAATATGCTTGGGAAAATGTGTATCCAGAATTATTAGATGCTAATGCACAGCCTAAGCCTAGAAAAAATAATATAGTAGAACAAACTCAAGATATAAAACAACTAGAGGTTTCTCTTTCTGAAAAGTTAGATAAAATGTTAAAAGAGGCTAATCTAGATGTACAACTATTTGAGAGACTTAGAACAGGAATAGATAAGTTTTCTGCATCTGTAGATCAGATAAATCAAACTGTAGATGTGTCTTCGTCTACTCAGAAGTATAATGATCAGCTTACATTGGCTGCTAATCATCTAGAGAGTATGAATGCACTTTATGCATTACAGTTAGAACATGGTAAAGCTCAGTCAGAATATCATCAAAAATATGTTTCTGATTTACAAAAATCAGTAGCACAATCAGAGAAGTTTAATCAAGAGTTAGATGGGCTTACAGCTAACCTTAATAATCTTAATAGAGTTTATGGAGGTATGTTGAACGCGATGAAAGGATAAAATTTTCTTTTTCAAAGTTTTAATCTATTTTTTAACCTTAAAAAACTAAAATGGCAAAGGAAAAATTATCACCGCGTCAGAAGATGATTAACTTGATGTATCTTGTTTTCATTGCAATGCTTGCGATGCAGATAGATCAGGAGATTATACGCTCTTACAATGATACAAGAGATACACTAAGTCAGACGACATTACTTACTCAGTCTAAGAATAAAATATTTGAGGAGACTCTTCGCCAAAAGGCAGAAAACTCTCCAGAGTCTTTCTCGCAGCCTTATGAGCAATATAAATTATTAAAGGATAAAATAGATGCTTTAGTAAAATTTATAGAGGTTTCCAAGACAGAGATGCAGAAGTTTGCAGGTCAGGATATGACTTCTAAGGAGTTTAATTTTAATGCTTTAAATAATACGGATGCTTCTACACTTTATTTTTTTGATAAAGCAAATGAGGCTAGTCCAAGTAAAAATGCTGAGAAATTGAAAACTCTAATGGGAGAAATTAAAAGTTTAACATTGCAAATTTTTCCTAAAACGCCACAGAATGAAGCTATTATAGAAAGAGCTAACAGTTCTTTTAGCACGGCAGTTAGTACAAGTAGTGTTAAAAAAGATTGGTTAATTTCTAAATTTTATAATCAGCCGTTAGTGGCTGCATTAGCTAATCTAGAGGTTTTACAGTCTGAAGCTAGAAATTTACAGTCAGATGCTTTGGCTAATATGCTTAAAGAAAAAGTAGATGCGGATATTAAGTTTAATGCGTTTGAAGCTATTGTCGCTGCACCAACAGTTGTTTTACAAGGTGATAAAGCTGAAGCTAAGGTAATTGTTGGGACTTATGCTAGTTCTGTTCCTGGTATGTCTATATCTGGTGTGGATAGAACAGCTAATGGTCAAGGGTTCAAAAGTCTTAATACAGGGAGTGTAGGTGACTTTAAATTCAATGGAGAAATTACATTTTTAGATGCTAATCAGAAGCAAATAAGATTACCTTTTTCTCATGCTTATCGTGTAATAGCAGGGGCTAAGGAAGTAGCATTGCAGAGTGGGGCTGTGGTTTCTGCTGATAAGATGAATGTACTTTATAGAGGGGTAGATAATCCTGTTTCAGCTTCTATGCTAGGTGTTGATAATGCGTCAGTAAAATTATCTGCTGCTGGGGCTTCTGTATCTGGAGGTAAAGGCAAATGGATTATCCGTCCAGGAGCTGGTAATTCGGTAAATATTACAGTTACGGGTACTTTGCCTAATGGTAAAGCTACTACAGCTTCATTCCCGTTCAGAGTGAAAAGTGTTCCTGCTCCGCAAGGGGAAATTAGAGGACAGAATGTGGTTTCTATGCCTGCAAGTTCTATTAAAAATCAAACTATATCTGCCGCAATTCCAGATTTTGAATTTCCTGTAAGTTTTACAGTAACTGGATTTAGAGTGAAAATACCAGGTAAGGCAGCAAGTTTTATCAGTGGTAATAGTTTGAGTTCAGTAGCAGCACAAACAGCTAACTTGCGTTCTGGCGATGTAGTTTATGTTTACGATATACAAGCTACGGCTAGTGGTTTGGGTGGACAAATGCTTAAGAATATTTCTCCAGTAGTGATAAATGTTCAGTAATTTTTATAAAGTTGAGATTCCTTAATAATAGAGGAAAAATAAAATAATAGTACCAATGAAAAAAATCATTTTTAGTGCTTTCATATTAGCTTCTGGTTTTGCTTGGGCACAGAATATTCTTAATGCGAAATCTCCTGAGGAGTTTCGAAAGTTAAGAGAGGATAATCAAGCTCAAAAGGGAGACGAAATAATATCTACAGAAGTAAAACCATTAGACTATGGCTATATAGAGGATAAAGATATTCTTAGAAGTATGGTGGTGTGGGAAATTATTGATATGAATGAGAAAATAAATCAGCCTTTCTATCATAATTCTGATGGTTTGGTATCTCAGAATAAGTCTTTGTATCAGTTACTATTAGACGGTATCAATAGTGGTAAAATAAAAGAAGTTTATGATGATGAGATGTTTACTACTAGGCTAAAACCTGAAGAAATACAGCAGAGAATGAGTAGAGTGGTAACTTCGGACTGGCTCATTGATAAGATTAACAGTGGTGAGAAGGTTTCTGATGAAGATAAAAAAGCTGGTACAGATGTTTATGAAACGAAGTCTGAACATGTTAAGTTGTTGAAAATAAAAGGTATGTGGTATATTGATAGAAGAGATGGACAAATGAAATATCGTCTTCTTGGAATAGCTGCTATGGGACCAGATCCACAAACTATGGGGCAACAATTTGCTGATAAAGAAGAACTGATTGACCTTTTCTGGGTGTTCTATCCAGATGCTAGAGAGATTACAGCTAATGCTAGAGTATTCAATAGTAAGAACTTGTCTTCCGATATAAGTTTTGATGATATTCTTAATGCAAGAAGGTTCTCTTCTATTATTTATAAATCTGAAAATGGCTTAGGAAATGGTGTAATTAAAGATTATATACCTAACGATGCAGAGGCTCAGTTGGAAGAAAGCGAAAGGATTAAAAACCAAATATTAGAAATGGAAAACGATATGTGGAACTACTAGATTTACAGTGTTCTGTGTATGTTTTTGTATAATAATAAAACCTGAGTCCATAAGCTCAGGTTTTGTGTTTAAAATAAAAAGATTTTATGAAAAATGTAGAATATATTATCGTAGGAGATGGTTATGCAGGGTTATTTTTTGCTCATCAATTATTGAAAAATAATCACTCTTTTGTCCTATTTTCAAATGGTGAAAAAGGGGCATCTCAGGTGTCTGCTGGTATTGTAAATCCTGTGGTGCTTAAGAAATTTACCACTTTTTGGAAAGCTCAAGAGCAAATAGACTTTCTTACAGATACAATGAAGGAAATAGAAGCTTATACAGGTACAAATTATTTAATAGAAGCCCCTATACATAGGATATTTCATGACGAATCTGAGAGAGAATTGTGGAAGAAAAAAAGACTAGAGAAGGAAGAATTAAAGCCTTTTTTGAGTGATGATTTTTCTGCATTAGAAAATGTAGAAAACCCTTTTGAAACAGGTAAAGTATTAAAATCTTCAAGGTTAAATGTACCTTTATTTTTTAGTGGTTATTTACAATACTTGGAGAAGCAAAATAAATTGATAAAAGAAAAGTTTGATTACAATCAACTTGATGTAGAAAATAATAAATACAAAGATTGGAGTTACAAAAAGATTGTTTTTGCAGAAGGAATAGGTGTTAAGAATAATCCTTTTTTTAGGGATATTATGGTCAATCCCAATAAAGGGCATCACCTTAAAGTAAAATTATCCAAAGAGTTATATTCTGATGTTACCATTAAGAAAAAGCATTTTCTATTTCCTTTAGAAGAAGCTGATGTTTTTTACTATGGAGGAACCTATGATAGGGATAATACTGATGAAGAAATAGACACTAAAGCCGTAGAACAACTCAAAAATGGGCTTAGAGAATTTTATCCGTTTGATTTTGAAATACAAGAGGTTTGTTATGGTTTTAGACCTACGGTTAAGGATAGAAGACCTATTTTGGGGGCTCACGAGGTATATTCTAATTTGTATGTTTTTAATGGATTAGGGGCAAGGGGTATTCTTAATGGTAGCTATTTTTCTAAAATATTATACGATTTTATTTATGCTCAGATAGAATTATCCAAAGAGATTAGTAATCTGCGTTTTTTTATTAGATAAAAAATAAGCTACCTCAGTTTGAAATAGCTTATTTTTACAATGAAAAACTTAATTTTAGTGCTTATAATACATTTTACTTTAAAGCCTTTAATAAGTCCACTCCATCTACATTTGCCCACGCTCCAGAAACTAGATTTACCTTCTTAACCGAAGAATCAGAAGTGAAACTTGCTGGGTTATCATTGGCGTAACCATAGCCCCACACAGCAGGATTAGATGAGTTTAGATAGTTGATAGGTGTTACTTTAATATTGTTGGTAGCCACTTGATCGTTTTGGGTATCTTTATCTTGGATAAGTACCGCATAGGCTTTCTTTCCATCGGTATCTTTGTAACCATCTATATAAACATTTTTAAATATTCCTGAACCCTGTTTTTTGAACTGAATGGCAGAGATTTCTGTAGAGCCTTCTACTTCAGGTTTAGTACCAGCTTCTCTGATGAGCGTAATACCATTAATTTTAGGAGCCGTGTTGTTCTTGTTAGAGGAAGCCTCTATTTCCATACCGAAATTGCCTACTTTTGTTTGGTATGCAAACCAATTGGAATTATTTTGCCCAGACCAACCATCTTGCCAGTCAAAAGAGTCATCAAAGTTTCCGTAAGAAACAAGGTTAGTGGCACTTACTGTACCTCCAAAGAACTCAAATCCATCGTCTGTACCTTTATAAGCTACTAAGTTTTCTAGTACAGTACCTGCTCCCACAGAATAGAAAGTCATAGAGTTGTTTTCTGATTTTCCATCTCCAATTTTTTTACCTCCATATTCTACTCTCACAAACTTCATTACACCTGAGTTATCATTGGCATCATCACCTCCGTATTGTAGATTATTTCCATCTTCAGAAATGGCCGTTTTTGCTCCATTTAAAGCAATGATAGGGGCTTTACCGTAGATTGAAATTCCGCCCCAATCTCCAGGGATTTTGGTGTTAGATGTAAATACGATAGGGTTGTCCGCAGTCCCTTGTGCATTGATTTTAGCTCCTTGAAGAATTACTAAACTGGTATCGTTAGAAGAATTGGCAGTAAATACAGCTCCTGGTTCTATGGTAAGTGTAACTCCACTAGCTACCTTTACCACACCATCTAGAGTATAGTTACCTTTTTTGATTAGGAGGTCTTTAGTAATAGTACCGTTAAGGCTTCCAGAACCTTCCATTACACTTCCAGTAGTATTTTCTATTTTGGTACTTGTGGAAGCATCGTTGTCTTCACGAATGTCAATAGTACACGAAGTTACAGATAGTACAAGTGCTAAAGAGCATAATGATAAAAGATGTTTTTTCATTTTTATTAGATTAAATTATTGATTTTTTTGATTCAAATTAAAAAGTATATTCTACTGAAAGATTAAAGTTAGTTCCTCTTCTATAGTCTGTATGTACGAAGCTATCTGCTCTTACTTCTACATCACTATTGTCTCCATACTCTAGTCTATATTTGCTGTTGAGTAGGTTAATGATACTAAACTTGGCCTTCCATTGTTTAGAAAGTTCTTTTTGGTAAACAAAGTCTAACTTATGGAAAGGTCTTTCATAAATATGATCTACTCCGATTGATCCTAGTGTATGGATTTTAGAACCAGAAACATTATACACCAAAGATGCTGTTTGAGTTAAATTCTTTGCATTCTTTGTCTCATATTTCAAATCTGCATTTAGAGTCCACGGTGCAGCACCTTGTAAACCTCTTTTTAATCCTTTTTGTCTGTTGGATTCTTGTTCTTTTTGTAGGCTACTACGCTTAACATCAGAGTACATTAAGGTAGCGTTTGTGCCTAGTGAGAAAGGAGAAAGGCTTTCTGAAATTCTTTTTAGATTGATGATTCCTTCTAACTCTATACCTGCTAGATTGGCTTCGGTGGCATTGAAAAAGGTAATGGTTTGTCCATTAGAATTTGCCGATGCAGTGTAGGATTTTTCTATAGCATTTACGATTTTCTTTCCGAAGATACCAAAAGCAAACATTTCGTCTTTCGTAGGAAATAGCTCATACTTAAGGTCAAAGTTATAGTTTTCACTATTGGTAAGTCTTGGGTTACCTAGGATATTCTCATTATTAGGATTGATGTAGGTAATTGGCATATACTCTATTAAGATAGGTCTAGTAACGGTTTTACTGAAAGCAAATCTTAAGTTAGTTTTAGAGTTAAGTTCTTTTTTTACCGATAGGGAAGGTAGTATATAATACTGATTTCTAGTGAGGTTTAAAAATTTTCCATTGATAGAATTAGAAAGTTCTTTGTACCTTGTGATGTTCATATTATTTTCTATTCTACCGCCCAAAATGATGTCCCAAGTATCGTTTGGCTTATAATTGAGGCTAGTATATCCTGCATTTACGAATTGATAGATGTTGTTTCTGTATACTACATTAGACCCTTCTCTATAATTAAAAAAACCGTTAAGAGTTGATTGATTAAAGGTGTCTTGTGGTGTATCTGGATTTATAATAACGGTTCTTCCATTTGGTGAAGCACTATTGTTGAACACAGAGTAAATAAATCTGTATGAAGTACTTCTTCTATCCATAAAGCCATTATATCCTAAACTCAGCTCTATAGGGTAAGATTTTCTATCATTCTTTTCGCCTAGGCTTAATTTATACTCTGCAAAGGCAGAAAGGTAGTTTTTACCATTTACATCTAGGTATTGGCGTATAAGGTTATTACCACCGTAGCTTAGCCTTATTCTGTCATAGTTGTGAGGGGTTTCAGGAGTTCCAGAAAATATCTTTCTATCAGGCTGTTGGTAAATGTTATTCACCCAGCTACCACCAACTTTTATAAGGTGTCTTTTACCCAGCTTTTGAGATGCGATAAGTTGTATATCTGTAAATCTAGAAATGTCTTGTTGGTTCACACGGAACAGCCCTTCTCCAGAGTTCCCTTGGTCTACATATCCTATGTTATCCTGTATGATGTTGGTAGAGTTTTGGAGGAATATGGCATTCAACATTACATCTGTACCTTTGTTTTTATAGCCTAAGCCCAATAGTGCAGAAGATTCGGTTTCATATTCATACTCTTTTTGGTAGAGTTTATTGTTATAGGTAATGTTAGAGCCTGAGAATAAGAATAGATTATTATGTCCTTCTTGATATTGATATTTATTAGCTTGATTTAAGGATAAAAGCAACCCAATTCTACCAGAACCAGCTTTAAAACGCTGAGCAGTCGTAAAGGAAAGTCCTGTGTTAGGCAATGCTTTTATATTATCCACATTCCAAGAATCTTTGAAAGAAGAAACAGATTCTTGACCATTGAAAATATAATTAGACGGTCGGAAACCTTTAACCTCGCTAGGTAGTTGTCTATTTCTATAATTTAGACCTAGATAACCATCTATAGTGTTGGCATTCTCACTGATTTTAAATCTATCTCTAAAAGTAGTTTGACTGTTAAATCCTATACTAAATTCTACTTTTGTGAAAGGCTTATCGTAGGATAGGGTTTCTATATCAAAGGTAGCTCCTGCAAAATCAGCATAGAGGTTAGAATTAAAAGTTTTATAAATATTAAGTTTCCCTACCACATCTGTTGGGAACTGTTTCAGAGCAATGATTTTTTGGAAGGGATTGTTAGATGGTGAGCCTAGTCCATTGATAAGTAAAGTGTTGTATCTTTCTTCTAATCCTCTTACAAACAGTCCTTTACCTTCCACAGTGTTCACTCCGGTGATTTTGGTTAAACTCTGTTCTACATTAGAAATACCCTTCCTAGAGATTTCTTCAGAACCCATGGCTTGTACCTGAACGCTAGATTTTTTAACAGCCTGCAATACTGCAGTTTCAGTTTTTTTGTTAATAGTAGCTTTTAGCTGAACACCATCTATTTTCTTTTCATTTTTAATACTGTCTTTTTTCACTTCCTGTCCCAAGACGAATGTAGTGGAGGAACATAAGAACAAAACCGCAAGACTAAGCTTATGATACTTCATTTTTAAACTTATTAGATATTCATTTTTACTGGTGCAAAGAAATTATATTATGGCTTAAATTAAGGTTTCGGAGATTTTAACTTTGTATTAAATAATGTTTAACGGATGATGGGAAATATTAACTTTATATTAAGAAACAGAGGCGTGTTAATTTTAAGTTAAAAAATGATTAAATTTGAGCCCCTAACTAATAAAAACTAAAAATGAAAGGCAAAAGAATACTCCTAATAGATGATGAGCCTGATATTTTGGAAATTATTTCCTATAACTTGAAGAAAGAAGGGTATGAGGTACACACTGCCAATAATGGAAACGAAGGTATAGAGAAGGCTAAAGAAATACTTCCACATCTTATTCTTCTTGATGTTATGATGCCTGATAAGGATGGTATAGAGACTTGTCAAGAGATTAGAAAAATAGCAACATTAGAAGGGTGTCTTATTGTCTTTTTGTCTGCAAGAGGAGAGGAGTTTTCGCAGTTAGCGGGCTACCAAGCAGGTGCTAATGATTATATTGTAAAGCTCATTAAACCTAAAGTGCTTATTTCTAAGGTAAATGCTCTAATGAATCTTACGCAACAAGTGGAAGAAAAAAATAAAATTCTAAAAATAGGGCATTTAATTATTGATAGAGATAATTTTAAGGTAACCAAAGGCGATGAAAGTTTTATATTACCTAAAAAGGAATTTGATTTGCTGAATCTTTTGGCGTCTAATACCGAAAAAGTATTTAAAAGAGAGGAGATTTTAGAAAAAGTATGGGGGAACGATGTAGTGGTAGGAGAACGCACAATAGATGTTCATATCCGAAGATTAAGAGAGAAACTAGGCTCCAAAAGTATCCAAACACTTAAAGGAATTGGTTATAAATTGATTATTTAGGTTAAAAATGAAACCAAGTTCGCTTAGTATTGTAGCGTCTCTGTGTCTTACAGGTGCTATGGGGTTGGTGGTTTTTGCATTTGAATATGTAAAAACTAAAGACTGGTTTAATAATGTGGGCTTCATTGTTATTTTATTCGTTCTGTCGGTTATTTTCTTTATTAACTATACTATTGTTAGTTTTTTATTTAGATTTTATGGTAAAGAAAAGATAAGGCAAATCTCTACTATTCTACCAGATGAAATTGCCACCGAAGACGAGAATATCAATTTTAAAGAACTAGGCGAACGAATTTCTGGACTTAGCGAAAAGGCAAGTTCAGAGATTGATATGATGAAGGAGATGGAACGCTACCGTAAAGAGTACATAGGTAACATATCACACGAGCTCAAAACTCCATTATTTTCTATACAGAGCTATGTGGGAACTCTTATAGATGGTGGTGTAGAAGACTTAGAAATCAGAGATAAATATCTGCACCGTATAGATAAATCTTTAGATAGATTGATGAATATCGTTAAAGATTTAGATATGATTAACCGCTTTGAGAGTGGGGAAATCACTCTTGAATTTGTAAAATTTGACCTCAATGTTTTGGTAAAGGAAATCTTTGATTTTTTAGATATAGAGGCTCAAAAGAAGGGCACTCAGCTAAGCCTTAAAAGTAATGGAGCTATATGGGTTTTAGCCGATAAACAGAAAATATCACAAGTTTTACTCAATTTAGTTTCTAACGCAATACATTACGCTAATAGAGAGAAAGCGGTGGTAGAAGTTATTACTTCAGTTCATAAAGATAAAGTAGTGGTAGAGGTTAAAGACAATGGTATGGGGATAAAACCAGAGATACTTCCCCGTATTTTTGAACGCTTTTATCGTGTAGAAAGCAGCCGAAACAGAAGGGAAGGTGGGTCTGGTTTAGGTTTAGCTATTGTAAAACACATCTTAGAAGCTCACGGGCAAAATATTGAAGCCAAAAGTGTGTATTTAAACGGAGCGAGTTTTATTTTTACTTTAGATAAAGCTTAGTTTAGAAATTATTTATTTGCATATTTATATAAAAATCCTTATATTAGCCCTATATCTTTAATCATAATAAATACAAACTACAATGAAGAAAAACATTTTAAGCTTATTCTTTGCAACGAGCATTGGTCTGTTAGCTCTAAGTTCTTGCGGAAAAGATAAACCTCTTACTAGTGAATCTAATGAAGTTACCACTACTAAAGAGGGGCAAGTATATGCCATAGATACAGCAACCAGTAAGATAGAGTGGAAAGGCTATAAAGTAGTAAAGTCTGATAATACTAGCCACTTTGGAGATATTAAATTTGAAAGTGGGGAAATTACCGTAAAAGACGGTAAGCTAGAGAGTGGGAAATTCGTGGCGAATATGAACACTTTAGCGAACAGAGATATTACAGATGACGCAGAGAAATCGGCTAAATTAGATGGACATCTTAAAAATGAAGATTTTTTTGAGGTGGAAAAATTCCCAACATCATCTTTTGAAATCACTAAGGTTACAGAAACTACCGAAGGAGATTATAACACTCTTTTAGATGGTAATCTTACCATTAAAGGAATTACAAAACCAGTGCAATTTAAAGCTAATGTAAAGGTAGAGGAAGGCAAAGTAAGCATTAAAACTGAACCTACCGATATTAAGAGAGAAGATTTTGGAGTTAAATTCCAAATGCCTGTAGCAAACGGAGTTATTAAAAACGAAGTAACAGTACATGTAAGTATAGATGCTTCTCAATTAAAATAAATTTTACCTTTAGGGATTAAAAAAAGCCTCAGAATATTCTGAGGCTTTTTTATTTAGTTGAGTATAGCTTGCAGAAGTTCATTCACTTCATCTACATCGTTAATATGGTCTTTTCTCATCATAAGCTGGTTGCCCTCTGCCGAATGTTTTTCTTTAAGACTTGCCTTTTGAGGATTTTGGCTTAGATACTGGATAATCTTTTTAAACTTTTCGGTTTGGTAAAATTTGTCTTGCGGATTGCTAGGGAAATAACCCAATAAAATACCATTTTTCATTACAATTTTTTCAAAACCAATAGCTGCGGCTAACCATTTTAACTCTACTGATTTTAGTAGGTTGATGGCTTCTTCTGGCAATGACCCAAAACGGTCTTCTAGTTCTGCCTCAAAGCGCTTTAGTTCCTCTTTGTTATTTATTTCTGCAAGTTTTTGGTAGAGGCTTAGTCGTTCCTCGGTACTACTTACATAAGAGTCAGGAAGCATCAGCTCCAAATCGGTATCAATATTAACATCTTTAGAGGATTTGAATAGTTTTTTGCGGTCTGCTTCGTTTTCAAAAAGGCTTTCAAACTCGGCATCGTTTTGTAGTTCTTCTAAGGCTTCTTGCATTATCTTTTGATAAGTTTCAAAGCCCATTTCGTTGATAAATCCACTTTGCTCCGCACCGAGCAAATCACCAGCACCACGAATTTCAAGGTCTTTCATTGCGATTTGGAAACCACTGCCTAAATCGGAAAATTGTTCTATAGCTTCAAGTCGTTTTCTAGCATCAGAAGTTACCATATCAAAAGGTGGTGTAATAAGGTAACAAAAGGCTTTTCGGTTGCTTCTTCCTACTCGCCCACGCATCTGGTGGACATCTGCCATACCAAACCTTTGGGCATCGTTAATAAAGATAGTATTAGCATTGGGTACATCTACACCACTTTCTACAATCGTTGTAGAAACCAGTACATCATACCTTCCTTCCATAAAGTCTAATATGTTTTCTTCTAGCTGCTTACCGTCCATTTGTCCGTGTCCTGTAATCACTCTAGCATCGGGGACGAGGCGTTGTATCATTCCCGCAATGTCTTTTAAGTTATCAATTCTGTTATTGATGAAATAGACCTGCCCATCTCTTTGTAATTCGTAGGAAATGGCATCTCTTATAATTTCTTCATCAAAACCTATGAGTTGAGTTTCCACAGGTTGCCTGTTGGGTGGAGGTGTTTTAATTACGGATAAATCTCTCGCTGCCATTAGCGAAAATTGTAGCGTTCTAGGGATAGGCGTAGCGGTAAGCGTGAGAGTATCTATATTGGCTTTTAAAGTTTTAAGTTTGTCTTTTACAGAAACTCCAAACTTATGTTCTTCGTCTATAATGAGAAGCCCTAAATCTTTAAACTTGACTTTGTCGGAGGCAAGTTGATGGGTACCGATGATGATGTCAATTTTACCTTCGGCGAGTTTCTCTAGGGTTTCTCGTTTTTGTTTTGCTGTACGAAAACGATTGAGGTATGAAATATTAACAGGGAAATCTTTAAGCCTTTCTGCAAAACTTCGGTAATGCTGAAACGCTAAAATGGTAGTAGGTACAAGAACAGCAACTTGTTTACCATCTGTAGCGGCTTTAAAGGCGGCTCTTATAGCCACTTCGGTTTTACCAAATCCCACATCACCACAGACGAGTCTATCCATAATGGTATCGGCTTCCATATCTCGTTTAACATCTAGCGTTGCCTTTTCTTGGTCTGGAGTATCTTCGTAGAGAAAGCTAGCCTCTAATTCATTTTGGAGGTAAGTGTCTGGTGTATAGGCGAAGCCTTTGGCGGTTTTCCTTTTAGCGTAAAGTTTTATAAGGTCAAATGCAATTTGTTTAACCTTGGCTTTAGTTTTATTTTTGAGGTTCTTCCACGAAGGAGAGCCTATTTTGGAAAGTGTAATTTCTTTACCTTCGGCACCATTATATTTAGAAATTTTATGCAGGGCGTGTATGCTTACATAGAGCAAATCTCCGTTCTTGTAAGTCAATTTAAAACATTCTTGAGTTTTACCACCATTATTTACCTTTACCAGCCCCATAAACTTCCCGATGCCGTGGTCAATATGGGCAATGTAGTCGCCTACTTTTAAAGACATTAAATCTTTAAGTGTGAGTTGTTCAGACTTGGCAAAAGTGTTTTTAGCTCGGTAGCGTTGGTATCTATCAAAAATTTGATGGTCAGTATAGACAAGGATTTTGTGCTGGTGGTCTATAAACCCTTGATGCAGCTCCGATTTGAAAAACTGAAAAGAAATGGCGCTTCCCAAATCTTCAAAAATACTTTTCAGTCGTTCTTTCTGTTTTTCGGAGGAAAACGAAATCCATAAATTAAAGCCTTGCTTTTGTTTTTCTTCTAGGTCTTCTATGAGGAGTTCAAAATTCTTGTTAAAACTCGGTTGTGGGTTTTGTTTGAGTTCAATAAAAGGAGCTTGAGGAAGTTGTAACGATTGCGAGGTAAAATCTACCGTTCTAAACTTTTGATAGGTTTTAAAAAATACCTCGTCTGATATAAATAGTTCGTTGGGTTTTTGATGTTTGATGTCGGGGTTGAGTTGGGTATATTTTTCCTCTGCTTTTGTGTAAAAATCTCTGATGTAGTTAAGTCCTAGATAGGCATTTTTAGTAACAATAAAGCTATCTTTTGGCAGTAAGTCTAGGAACGGAACTTTGGTGCCTTGCACTGCAAAATTCATATTAGAAACCAATTGCAGACTTTCTACCTTACTTATGGATAGTTGAGTTTCAATATCAAAAGTTTTGATGCTTTCTACCTCGTTGCCAAAAAAAGTGATACGATAAGGCTTATCATTGGCATAGGAGAATACATCTACAATACCGCCTCTTACGGCAAACTCTCCTGGTTCGGAAACAAAATCGGTTAAGTGAAAATTAAACTGCTCCAATAGTTCGCCTGTAAAATCAAAATCTAGCTGGTAGCCCACCTTAATATGGTGAGAAATGGCTTTAAAATCTTCCTTTTTAAGCACCTTTTCACAAAGGGCAGCGTAGTGGGCTACAATAACTTTTGGCTCTGGATTGGCGTTGAGCTGATTAAGCACTTCGGTTCTTAATACCAAATTGGCATTTTGTGTTTTTTCGGTTTGGTAAGGCTCTAGGTGGGTGGCAGGGAAATAGAGTACCTTATCTTCGCCGAGTAGTTCTTCCAGTTCTGTAGTGGTGTAGTGGGCATCTTCCTTATCATCTACTATAAGGAGGATAGGTTGGTTTTGGGTGAGGAATAGCTCGGCACAGATTAAACTTGGGCTAGAACCCGCCATTCCCTTTACAGAAATATGCTGATGATGAGGTAAAGCTTCCAAAACGGAGTTTCCGAATTGATGTTTTAGGAGGAAAGGTAAAAGGCTTTCGTGGATTGGGGATAAAATCATATTACTCAATCTATAATAATAAAGATGTGCTAAAAATAAAGATAACGCTCTAGAGTTTTTCTAAAGCGTTGCCGAACGCAAAGTTAGTAAATTTTGTCTTACTTTACCGAGAATAGGCAGGTGGGTTTTGATTTATATGCTTAAAAATACCGTCGATGTTTAAATATGTTTAAAAAATCATTAAATTTGCACCTCTTTATGGGACAGATATTAGCCATAGATTACGGTAAAGCACGCACGGGTATAGCGGCAACAGATGATATGAAGCTCATCGCTAGTGGGCTTGCCTCAGTGCCAACGGGAGAACTTTTGTCATTCTTATCCGAATATATCCACAATAATGCTGTAGAAGCTGTGGTTGTAGGTTATCCTGTGGATTTAAAGGGTAATGTCTCTGAAGTAGAAACTTCTATCTTAGAGTTTATAGAAAAGTTTAAAGTTCAATTTCCAGAGATAGAGGTTCACCGTTTAGATGAAAGATTTACCTCTAAGATGGCTTCTTTTTTTATCAGTCAGAGCGGGAAAAATAAAAAACAAAGACAAGAAAAAGGGCTTATAGATAAAATAAGTGCCACCATAATTTTACAAAACTTTTTAGAACAGAAAAGATGATACTACCAATAAGAGCCTACGGCGACCCTGTACTTAGGAAGAAAGGACAAGATATTACACCAGATTATCCTAATCTAAAGGAGCTTATCCAAAATATGTTTGAAACTATGGAAGGAGCTCATGGCATAGGGCTTGCAGCACCGCAAATAGGGTTAGATATTAGACTTTTTATTGTAGATGTAAGACCTTTGGCAGAAGACGAAGATTACTTAGATATAGCTGATGAGCTTAAAGATTTCAGAAAAGTATTCATCAATGCCAAAATATTAGAGGAGACAGGGGAAGAGTGGAAGTTTAACGAAGGCTGCCTCTCTATACCAGAAGTAAGAGAAGATGTTAAAAGGAAAGACACCATCACGATAGAGTATTACGATGAAGATTTCAAAAAACACACAGAAACTTACTCCGATATTAGAGCCAGAGTCATACAACACGAGTACGACCACATAGAGGGCATTCTGTTCACCGATAAACTAAGTGCACTCAAGAAGAAATTAGTGAAAGGAAAACTCAACAAAATATCGGCAGGAGAGGTAAGCGTAAGCTACAAAATGAGATTCCCTAAATAGATTAAAATAAAGATAAAAAACGAAGATATGCTTTTAGAAAAAATTATTTCAATTTCAGGAAAACCAGGGCTTTATAAATTAGTTTCTCAACTTAGAAATGGTTTTATTGTAGAAGATATTACTACTAAGAAGAAGCTAAGTATTTCTAACTCAAGCCAGGTAAGTCTTTTGGATAACATCGCAATGTTCAGTTTTGATAGAGAAGTGCCATTGTTTGAAGTGTTTGAAAACATCGCTAAAAACGAAAATTACGAGCAAACTATCAACCACAAATCTTCGGACGAAGAGCTCAGAGCATTTATGCTAAAATCTTTGCCTACTTATGATACAGAGCGAGTGTATGTGTCCGACATTAGAAAACTTGCCCAGTGGTACAACCTTTTGCAGAAAGCAGGTTACATTACACCTGATAGCTTTGTGAAAGAAGAAATAAACGAAGAAGAAAAATAAAACAATCACAAAAACTTTGCTGAATCTCTTAGCAAAGTTTTTTGTTTAATAGAGCGAGGAGGGAATTTAGGGTTCTAGGCTAAGTCGCCTAGGTTCGTTGGGAAGAGGTTGGGGCTAAATGTAAAGTCGTCTAGGTTAAGTTGGAAGTGTTTTAGGTTCTAGGCTAAGTCGTCTAGGTTCGTTTCTAAGTCGTCTAGGTTAAATAGGAAGTGCTTTAAGCTAAAGACCAAGTCGTCTATATTCTAAACCAAGTTGTCTAGGTTCGTTAGGAAGTAAATGACGTTCTGAACCAAGAGTTCTAGGTTCTAGACCAAGTCCACTAGGTTAAATTGGGAGTATTTGGGGTTGATTTAATAAAAAACATAATTTATAAGCAAATTACCCTTTACAGACGCAAAATTAGCTTCTAAAAGTATAACTTTGCGATGCTAAAGTGCTAATGTGGGGCTTTACACTTTATATAGTGCTAATGATATGGCACCAAAATGTCTTTAGAAACTAATAAAATATTTGCAAAACCGCTTTAATAGATTTAATATATGACCACGAGAGAGCAACAACTAAACGCCTTTGGAGAATTACTGGAGATTATGGATACCCTAAGAGCGCAATGCCCTTGGGACAGAAAACAAACCTTGCAAAGTCTAAGACACCTCACCCTAGAGGAAGTCTATGAGCTATCCGATGCCCTTCTGAACGAAGACCTAGACGAGATTAAGAAAGAACTGGGAGATGTCCTTTTACATTTGGTATTTTATGCCAAAATAGGCTCGGAGCAGCAGCACTTTGATATAGGAGATGCCCTAAAATCACTCAACAAAAAACTCATTTTCAGGCATCCTCATATCTACGGCAATACAGAGGTAAAAGATGAGGAAGAGGTGAAACAAAATTGGGAAAAACTCAAACTCAAAGAAGGTAATCGTTCCATTTTGTCGGGCGTACCTAAAGGTTTGCCGTCTTTGGTAAAAGCATATCGTATTCAAGACAAGGTGCGGGGCATCGGTTTTGAGTTTCCAAATGCCGAAGCGGCGTGGAGCAAGGTAGAAGAAGAGCTACAAGAGTTTCACAATACCCAAAACCCACAGCAGAAAGAGCAAGAATTTGGCGATGTGTTGTTTTCTTTGGTTAATTATGCTCGGCTTTCGGGCATCAATCCTGATACTGCCTTAGAGCGTACCAATCACAAATTCATCAGTCGCTTTCAAACGATGGAGGCTTTAGCTTCGCAGAAAAATCTCAACCTAGACAGCCTCTCTCTAGAAGAGATGGACTGCCTTTGGGAAGAAGCTAAAAAACAAGAGCAGTTATAAGTGGAAATTATTTAATAATCTTTACCTTTGATGGTTATTAGGAACGAGTTTATGGGAAAACAGTTGGGGCTTATAGGGAGAAACATTTCATATTCATTCTCTCAAAAATATTTTGAGGCTAAGTTTAAGAAATTATTTATTAAAGATATTTCCTACTATATTTTAGATTTGCCTAGTATAGAGGGCGTTGCAGAATTATGGTCTAATCCTAGATTGGTGGGCTTTAATGTTACCATTCCATACAAAGTAGAAATTATAAATTACCTAGATGAGCTTAGCGAAGAAGCCCAAGCCATAGGGGCGGTAAATACAGTAAGCATTAAAGACGGAAAGAAGATAGGCTACAATACAGATGCTTATGGTTTTGAACGAACCTTAGACCTCCATCTTAAAACCATTCATCAGAAAGCACTTGTACTAGGCGATGGTGGAGCGGCTAAAGCCGTTAAATTTGTGTTAGAGCGTAAGGGTATTCCGTATCTTGTGGTCTCTAGGCGAGGGACAATTAAGTTTGAACAGCTTACCAGAGAGCATTTGTCTGAATATCAAATCATCATACAATGTACTCCCGTAGGTACTTATCCTAATGTGGAAGACTGTGTCCCATTTCCGTTTGATGGGCTTTCGGGCGAACACTTGGTATTAGACCTTATCTATAATCCCGAACGAACTAAACTCATTAAAGAAGCTCAAAAAAGAGGAGCTAAGACAGCTAATGGACTATTTATGCTGGAACAACAGGCAGAAAAAGCCTGGGAAATTTGGAATTTAGTATAAAAAACCTTTAATTTAGTGCCGATGGAAAAATTAGGGCATTGTACCTAATTAGAATTTAATACGCTAAAAATATATTGCTATGAACAAAGAAACTCTGAACTCTGGACAAGAAGAATTGAACACACCTCAACCCAACCAAGAAGTAAAGGCAAATACTGTTTTAGAAACTTCATCTTATCAGGAGTTGGAAGTTGAGGAGGAAGACCACGATGACGACGACCACGAAGAGAACGAAAAGTTATCTTTGAAAGAGTTGGTAGATAAGTTAGAGAAGCTCATCAATCTAGAGAATGCAGGAGAGGAGATTCAGAAGTTCAATGCCCTTAGAAAATCTATTTCCGAACAAATAGACGAAATAACAGAAAACAAAAAACAGGAGTTTGAAGCAGCAGATAATGACCCTTCGGAGGTTTTCAGTTACGAACACCCTTTACAAGCAAAGTTTTCTGCACTCATCAATATTTTTAAAGAGAAGAGAGACCTCTTTACTCAAAAGCAAGAGGAAGAACATCAAAAAAATCTAGAGGTAAGGCTAGGGATTGTGGAGAAACTTAAAAATCTTTACACCAATACAGAGCCAGGAACAGACCTCTTCAAAGCTATAAGAGAAATAAAAGAGGCTTGGGCTAATGCAGGTAAAGTAGCAAAGTCGGAGTTTAAAAATCTGAATAATAACTACTATCATCATCTCAATGGGTTTTACCAAATGCTAGACCTCAACAAAGAATACCGTGAGCAAGAGTATGCCCATAACTTGGAAAAGAGACAGCACATCATCGCTCGTGCTAAAGAGCTATTGGTAGAGCCACTGATACAAAAAGCACTTAACGAATTGCAGTATCTCCATAAACTTTGGAGAGAGGAGGCAGAACCTGTGGCAGAAGAGTTTAGGGATAGCACTTGGGAGGAGTTTAAGGAAATTTCTAACCAAATACACGATAGAAAAACTGAACTCTTCGCAGCGAGAGAAGCGGAACAAAAAGAAAATCTAGAGAAGAAAAATACCATTATTGCTCAAATCAAAGCCTTAGGAGCACCAGAAAAACCTAACCATAATTATTGGCAGAAATCCATTAATAAAATGGAAGAGCTAAGAGAAGAGTTTATAAAGTTAGGTAGCGTTCCTAGAAAACTTTCCACCCAGAATTGGACTGATTTTAAACAAAGCGTAAGAGCCTTTAATTCGGCTAAAAACGAGTTTTATAAAGGTCTTAAACAAACTCAAATCAACAACTTAGAAGAAAAGTATAAGTTGATAAAAGTGGCTCAAGACAACAAAAACTCCGAAGATTGGGAGACTATGGTGCCGCTATTCAAGAAACTTCAGAAAGATTGGCAGGCGATAGGACACGTGCCTAGAAGTCAAGCAAATAAGGTATGGGACGCTTTCCGTGAGGCTTGTAACTACTTCTTTGACCAATATAGAACCAAAAGCGAAGCGGCTGGAGACGATTGGAATGAAAACTTTAAGCAGAAGAAAGCTCTCCTAGAAGAACTTAAAAAAATAGAGAAAGGAGAAAACTCTCTAGAAATAATAGAGGATATTAAAAATAAATGGAATGCCATAGGCAAGGTGCCTAAGGATAAGTTGGGCATCAATTCAGAGTTTAATAAAACTCTAAAACAAAAGCTAAAACTTAATAACCTCAACGAGTTTGATATTAAGGAAGAGGGCTTATCTGAGTCTCAAATTACCGATAGAGCTCGTAAACTTAAAAACCAAATTACAGACCTTGAGGCTGAAGTGGTTAAGTTAGAAAATAACCTTTCTTTCTTTAACAATCCAACGAGAGAGAATCCGTTGTTAAAAGATACTTTTGAAAAAATTGATGATAAGAGAGCTCAATTAGAGAGCCTTAGAATTACATTACATCAAATGATTTCTGGAGAATAATAAAAGGTTAAACGAAAATAGAAACAAAAACTTTGTTGGGATTAGATTGATTTCAACAAAGTTTTTTAGTTAATGTCAAAAATAAACGCTCCGTATGTCTCACGAAAAATATATAAGTCGGTGTATTGCTTTGGCAGAGAAGGCTAGAGGTAACACTTACCCTAATCCTTTGGTGGGAGCGGTAATTGTACACAATGGCATCATCATAGGGGAAGGCTATCATCACAAGGCAGGAGAACCTCATGCAGAAATTAACGCCATCAATTCGGTTGAGAACAAAGGGCTTTTAAAAGAATCTACGATTTATGTTTCATTAGAGCCTTGTTCCCATTTTGGGAGAACGCCACCTTGTGCTACTAAAATTACAGAAATTGGATTCAAAAAAGTGGTTATAGGCTCGGCTGACTCTAATGAAAAAGTGAGTGGCAAAGGTAAAGCAATGATAGAAGAGGCAGGTATAGAAGTGGTTGATAAAGTGTTAGAGGAACGATGCCGATGGCTTAACAGAAGGTTTTTTACTTTCCACGAGAAAAAAAGACCATACATTATCCTGAAATGGGCAGAGTCTAACGATGGTTTTATAGACCGAAATTTTGTTCCAACGCCTATATCCAATACTTTGGCATCTCAATATGTACATAAGATGAGAGCCGAAGAACACGCTATTTTGGTTGGGACACAAACGGCACTTAATGATAACCCAACTTTAGATGTAAGGCATCTTGACGGTAGAAATCCTACCAGAGTTTTAATAGATTTAGAGCTTAAAGTTCCTCAAAGTTTTAATATTTTCAATACTAATGCTCCTACGATTATTTTTAACCTTCATAAAAATGACAATCAAGACCATTTGAAGTGGATAAAAATTGATAAAGAAAATTTTTTAGAAGAACTGATGTATCATTTGTATGAACAGCAGATACAATCTATCATTATAGAGGGAGGAAGCAAGATGTTAAATACCTTTATTGAAGCTCAACTTTGGGATGAGGCAGTGGTAATTAAAGCTCCTAATTTAACTTTGAACAATGGGACTAAAGCTCCTATATTCAATGAAAAACCTTACCGACAAAAACAGATGAGAGATAATGTTTTAAATTTTTATAAAAAATAGTTTTTATGCTTTATCTGTTACTTTCCGTAGGCGTTATTTTCTCTAGTTTGCTAGGGGTAGGAATGCTATTTGAAAAACTATTAGGAAAGTTGTGGGAAGAAAAACTATCCTCTGCTTTTTTTGCAGGGTGTATGGGATTGAGTTTGGTATGGGCGGTTTTAGCATTTGCAGTGCCTATCAATAGAGTAGTAGAAGTTTCTAGCTTGGGTTTAGGACTAAGTGCTTTCATTTACTTTAAAATGTATCGCTTTTTAGGTGCTTTTATTACGAAAAATTATTCTGTTTTTATTCTGTTGCTTTTTGTCGTATTGCTTTTTGGGAGTGGGTATCCGTTTATTTTAGACCATTTTGGTTATTATGTACCTAGTATTAAATGGATTGCAGAGATAGGTCTAGTAAAGGGAATTGGAAACTTAGATTTAATATTAGGGCAAATGTCCCTTTGGCATATTTTACAGGCTGGATTTTCTAATACTTCCGATGTTTTTCTGAGGTTGAATGTAGTATTGCTTTTAGGATATATCATTTATATTATAGAAAAAAAGGCGTGGGTTCATTTTATATTTTTGCCTATTTTGTTATTGTTTTTACAATCGCCAAGTACAGATTTGCCTGTTATTGTAGGCTCTTTAATAATCTTGAATGAAGTTTTGAATAAAAACTATAATGTGTCAGCATTGTTTGGGTTTTCGGTTTGGATTTTCAGCATAAAACCTACCATAATATGGCTCCCGTTGATGGTCTTTTTATATGCTTTTTTGATAAGGAAATTCACTTATAAGTTGATAATAGTAGGCGTAGGCGTGGTGTCTGTTTTTGTGATTAAAAATTGGTACTGCTTTGGGTTTCCTATTTTTCCCGTACAAGTTTTGGATTTAGGCTTGAGTTGGAAACCTAACGAATTTTTACTTAAAAATTCAGCCGAAACAGCTATTCTTAAAACTTACGATTTTCAATATTCTTATGAGGAAATAAAGCAATTTTCGGTTTGGGAAAGTATTAAAAATTGGATATTCCTGAAAGGCATAAAAGGAGTTATCAATGTAGCTTTTGTTTTGAGTTTATTGGCATTACTGATATTTGCTATTAAAAGTAAAAGCCGTTTGATTTGGCTTATTGTAATATCAATTTTTATTAAAAGCGTTTTGGTGTTGCTATTTTCAGCACAATACCGATTTTTCTTAGAAGTATTTTTTGTAGTTGCTCTTTTGGTTTTTAGGAATTGGTTTTCCGCTAAGAAAGTGGCTTTTGTGAGTATTATAGGTACTTTGGGTATGTCTGTATTTTTATTTGCTCCATCTTTAATTGTGAAATATATTCCTAGCTTTAGGCTGGGTGGATTTATTAAAAATATAGAACTTTCTCAAGTTGTAAAACCAGCGACTTACAAATATCAACGGTATAAAACCTTTACAATAGGTAATTTGACCTTTAATGTAGTGGAAAATTATCCTTTTAGTTTTGATACGCCACTTCCAGCTATTTCTCCTAGTTTCTTAGAGCTTTATTTAGAAGCAGGGATTTTTCCTCAAAAAATGGGTTCGAACTTAAAAGAAGGTTTTGTTTGGAAAAAATTATCTAATGAAGATAAAGAGCAATTACAACAGATTGTTAATGGATTTTATATAAATGAAAAAAGATAGAGAAATTATCTCTATCTTTTTATTTTTATTTGGGTTCTAGAACGCAAAATGGAATAATGCATTCCTCCAAAGAAATGCCACCGTGCTGGTAGGTTTCTTTATAATAATTAACAAAGTGATTGTAGTTTTTTGGATATGCTAAAAAGGTATTATTCTTAGCAAATACATACTTGCTGCTTAGGTTACCTTTGGGGAGAAATAGCTTCTCTGGTTGGTTAATAGCCCACACATCAGAATCTTCATAAGAAAGGCTTTTCCCTGTTTTGTAGCGTATATTGGTGGAAGTTTCTCTGTCGCCTACAACTTTACTTGGCTTTTTAACATAGATGGTGCCGTGGTCTGTAGTGATGATGAGTTTAAAACCAGACTCTGCGGCTTGTTTAATCAGTCTCATAATAGGAGCATTTTCAAACCAATTTAAGGTAAGAGAACGGAACGTTTTATCATCTCTAATCAACTGATTAACGATAGAGTTATCCGTTTTGGCGTGAGATAAAATATCTATAAAATTATAGACGACTACCACTAAATCTTTGTTTTGATGCTGATGAAAATCTTTTAAAACCTTTTGTTCAAAATCAGAGTTTAAGACTTTAATGTACTTCATTGTTTTAGAAGATAGTCCTAAACGCTTCATTTGGTCTTTTAAGAAATCTTGTTCGACTTCGTTTTTATTACCTTCTTCATTGTCGTTCAGCCATTGGTCAGGAAATCTTTTTTCTATTTCGGAAGGCATCAATCCAGCAAAAAAAGCATTTCTCGCATATTGAGTAGCCGTAGGTAAGATGCTGTAATATGAAGTTTCTAAAGTTTTATTATAGAATTTAAGAAACAATGGTTCAATGACTTTCCATTGGTCATACCTTAGGTTATCTATCATAAGTAGCAAAACTTTATCATTCTGCATTTCTGGTTTTACCTTTTCTTTAAAAAGCGTATGGCTCATAAGAGGCTTTTCGTTTGAATTAAGCCAATTTTCGTAGTTTCTTTCTATAAACTTGGCAAACTGTATATTGGCTTCCTCCTTTTGAGATTGTAGCAAGTCGGCAAATTCGTTATCAAATACTTTATCAAACTTAATTTCCCAACCTAATATTTTTTTATAATAATTACTCCAGTCTTCATAAGTGTTAAGATAACTTAACTCCATACTTATGTTTCTGAACTCTTGCTGATATTCTTGTTTGGTTTGTTGTTCTACAAGGTCGTCGCTTTGTAGATTTTTTTTCAAAGAGAGCAGAACTTGGTTAGGATTTACAGGTTTTAAGATATAATCGGCAATTTGCGAACCTATGGCTTGTTCCATAATGTGTTCTTCTTCGCTTTTAGTTACCATTACAATTTTCATTGCTGAATTTTTTTCCTTTAGTAACGGTATGGCATCTAGCCCAGAAATACCAGGCATATTTTCGTCCAAAAGAACTAATGAAAAACTTTCTTCGTCTAATATTTCTAAGGCTTCATTAACATTATTGATGGGCGTTACCTGATAACCTTTGTTTTCTAAGAATACGATATGAGGTTTTAATAAATCTACCTCGTCATCTATCCATAATATTTTTTTAGCCATAACTATTCTTTATTTAATTAAGTGTGCTTGTAACACTCTTCTTTAGTTTTCCAAAGATACAGCTAAACCTGCCAATGTCTAGCCAAAGCATTTATAAAAAAAGTTAAATTTGAGTTAAATAAAAAAGCAGGTTTTTAGCCTGCTTTTCGTTAATCTTCTAAGACTCCGAATTTGTTATTTTTAAAGTCATCAAAAGCCTGAATAATCTCTGCTCTAGTGTTCATTACAAACGGACCGTGAGCGGCTATAGGCTCGTTAAGTGGTTCTCCACTAAGGATAAGCACAACAGCATCATCTAGGGCTTCTATGTTGAAATCTTCACCACTATTTTCAAACAAAACTAAATGGTCTGTAGGAGCCTCTTCCTCTTCGTTTGCAATAATATTACCCTCTATAACCAAAGCAACGGTGTTAAAATGAGCAGGGAAACTAAATGAAGCACTAGCACCTTTTTTTAGTCTTGCATTCATCATATGTATTGGGCTGAAGGTACTTGCGATACCTTTGCTACCATTGTACTCTCCTGCAATTACTTCTACCCAACTATTTTCGCCAACAGAGACTTTAGGAAACTCTGCGTGTTGTATAGATTGGTATTTTGGAGGACTCATTTTATAGCGAGAAGGGAGATTTACCCATAGTTGCACCATTTGGAAAATGCCACCTTTTTTACTCCATTCAGTTTCGTGATATTCTTTATGGAGTACACCGCTACCAGCCGTCATCCACTGTACATCGCCTTCTTGTATAATGCCACCGCCGCCTGCACTATCGTGATGTTCTACTTTGCCCTGATAAGCTATAGTTACGGTTTCAAAACCACGATGAGGGTGTACGCCTACGCCTCTAGGAGTTTGGGAAGGTTCAAAATAAAACTTAGAATTATAATCCATCATAATGAAAGGATCCATTCTCTTCATATCTAATCTAAATCCGCTAGGAATAAAATTGTGTACTCTAAAACCATCTCCCACAAAATGTGCAGGTCTAGGAGCTGCGATAAGCTCTATTTTTTTAGTGTTCATTTTGAATGTTTTTTACTTAAGCAAAGATACCTTAATCCCTTACCCTTAAGCATTGACCTAGGATAATAAAAAAGCACTAAAAAAATATATTAAAATATTTTTGTAACATTTTTGTAATTTGGATACTTACTCTACATAAAAGCTAATGATGTCTCTGGAAACAGAATTTTTACAACAAATAGAGAAGCATAAAGGGGTTATTTTTAAAATATCCAAAATGTATATGGATAATAAAAACGACCAAGAAGATTTGTTTCAAGAGATTATCTATCAAGCGTGGAAATCGTATCCGTCTTTTCAAGGCAAGAGTTTATTTTCTACTTGGCTTTATCGGGTAGCTCTTAATACTTCTATTGTTTTTCTAAGAAGTGATAAGAAAAAAATAAATACTTCTGATATAGAGCTAAGTACGATAAATAAGAGGGTGGAAAATAATGATGTTGAACAACAGCAATTGGAACTTATGTATAAAGCAATACAACAGCTAGGTGCAATAGATAAAGCGCTTATATTCTATTATTTAGAAAATTATTCTGGCAAAGAGATAGCAGCTCAAATGGGAATAACAGAGGTAAATGTAAGAGTGAAACTAAATAGAGCTAAACAAAAATTGAAAACTTTGATTAACGAACTTAGAACTCAACAATAAAAAAATCAAATATTATGGAACTTGATAATATAAAAGATTTGTGGCATAGAGAGAAGGTATCAGACCTTCCTAATATTTCTTTGGAACAGCAAAAGGCGGTAAAAACACCCTTGGAAAAGATAAGAGCGAATATGAAAATGGAGTTTTGGACTACACTTCTTGCTATGGTTCTTATAGTTCCGCTTTATTATTCTCAAATAAAAAATGCACAACAAGGGAGTTTGTTTTTGTTGTTATATATTATTTCAATACTTATAATTGTTTATTATTTTGTTAAGTTTTATTCGTTGTATAAAACTATTAGTACTCAAAATTTCCAGACCTATCACAATTTGCTTAATCTTAGGTACGAGTTGGTGCTTAATACGGAGCTTTATAAATCTTATTATATTTCGTTTGTTCCTATATTATTTTCTGTATTTCTTTTATTTTTGGATTTGAATAGTTGGAATGGAGTGATGTTTGTTGTTGTTAGCTTGTTTATGACTTCCATTATTATGTATGTCATGGGAAAGGTTTGGTTGAGAGAAGTTTATGGTAATTATGTTGTTGAAATTACAGATTTGGTGAGTGAGTTGAGCGATGAATCTGATGATTTTAAGTTCAATAGAAACTCCTTAAGCCATCAAGGGAAATATCAAATATTTCAAAAAACAAAACACTTCTTTAGAAAAATCTTTGGAAAATATGCTACTCTTGCCAACTGGATTTTTTGGTTTTTTATATTGATTGTCATAAGTGCTATCACAGGATATGTAATAGCATATTTCAGTATATTATTGGGTAAAAATCAACTATAAACTTTTAATTAAATCAATATTGATTTCTGCTGAGATTTTTCCAGCTTCGGTAACAAATGTATCAAAAGAAACCGTAGTGCCTTCTCCCGCAATATCCGAAATGGCTCTTAGAACAATAAAAGGTGTTTTCATTTGGTGGCATACTTGTGCGATAGACGCGGCTTCCATCTCAACGGCTTTGGCAGTACGGAAGTTGTCTTTAAGCCATTGGAATTTATCAGGACAGTTGATAAATGCATCACCACTAATGACTAACCCTTTGTTAGCATTGATGCCGTGTTTTTTGATGACAGTCTCGGCTTTTTCTACATAAAAAGAATCAGGTATGAAGGCTGGAGGCATTTTAGATTGTTGTCCAAGTTCGTAACCAAAGGCTGTTAAATCCACATCGTGATGGCGTACTTCTGTAGCGAGGATAATATCTTTAACTTGAACTTCTTTCAGTCCACCTGCAGTTCCTGTATTGATAATTAAATCAGGGGCAAAATGATTGATAAGTAAACAAGTCCCTATAGCCGAACTTACCTTGCCAACACCAGAAAGTAAAACAATAACTTCGTGGTTGGTAATGGTCCCAATATGAAATTGAAATGAGTGAATTTCCTTTTTTATAGGGTTTTCTAAAGCATCACATAAATGCTTTATTTCAACTTCCATGGCTCCAATAACGACTATTTTCATAGGTTCTATTTTAAATAATCAAACCGCAAAATTACGAAAACTTACCGTAAATATCATTGGATTTATGGTAGTTTTATAGGAACTTCTTCGTTTTGTTGATTTTTAACTTTAAGTTTAATTTCGTAGCCTTTTGGATAGAAAATTATAATGGGAGTATCACTTGTATAGTTGATAGTTTTGCTTTCTCCAACCACAAATTTGTTAGTAAGCTTCATATCAGGGCAAGCCATCATAGTTGAACGCATGTTACCATCAGTATCGTAGAGATAGTAAGAAATATTTGTCTCTTGGTCTTTTTTCTGTTCAATTTTTCCTAGTAATCCATACGAGTTACAATCTACCTTATGCCACTTGCCTGGAATCATTTCTAGAAATAACTCTTTTTCATTAGATTTTTTCGGAAGGGTTATGCTGAGATGTTCATAGCCTTCCATCTTTTTTATGAGTGTGCTTATGTTTTTTGGTTCGTTCATATCGTTTTGCTTTTGTGAGTTGCAACCTGTTAGTAATCCAAGGGAAAGTAACCCTGTTAGTATTATTTTAAAAATCATTGTTTTAATCTTTAGTTGTTACTCTGCTAAGTTACAAAAAAACGAACATGAAACTAAAACCGAAGTTTATTTTTATTTAATTGAGACTAGAGCAATTGAATATGAAACATAATATTTATAAATCTTTTTTTCTGAATTTAAGTAAACTTGATAAGAAAGGAAATATAATCCAAATCAGAAGAATAAGAACAGAAATATAAACTCCACCACCTGAACCAAAAATTGATTTAAAAATTGCTCCTGAATAGCCTAGCATTCCAGAGATATCAAGCTGTAGTTGTACAAAAATACGGGTAAGCCCTATAGGACTAAGTGAGGATAATACAACTATTAGTTTTTCTATAGGGTAATCTGAAAATTGAAACATCAAGATAAGTAACAAACTGTCATAGATGATATTAAAAAATACCCAAATGAATAGAGCTATTCCTATTCCTTTTGTTTTGTCATTAGTAGAAATAGAACTATACGTGGCTAATGAGGTAAAGCTTATGCAGAGTAACATACCACCTAGTAAGACACATAATCCGTAAGTAAGTGTAGAATACAGAATAATGGGAATGCCACAGCCAGCTAAAAACACTAATAGTTGAGATAGCGATAACCCTAAAAAAGTTCCCGTCCATATTACATCTCGTTTAATAGGCTGAGTAGAAAGAAGTTCTATGAATTGTGTACTGTTGTATATGTAGATTACTGAAAATACAATACTAAATAGTGGAACTACAAAAAGTACAATATTTAGTAGATTGAGATTAGCCTTTATCTGATTGCTTTCTAATCCTAGAATGGCCCATGATATAATAAATAACATGAGCGTATACACAGCAATAACTTTGCTCTTTAAAATATCAGTTAGTATGAACTTTGCGATTTTATACATCTTGTACTTGTCTTAGTATCGTTGTTATGGCTTTTGATAGGCTATCCTCTTGTGTACTTTGCTTTATGTCCTCTACATTTTTATGAAATATCACTTTCCCTTCTGATAAAAATATGACTTCATCTACAATTTGCTCTAAATCACTGAGTAAGTGTGACGTAATGATAATTAGCTTTCCTTTTTTTTGTTCTTTTATGATTTTATGTTTAAGGATTTCAGCAGCAATAGGGTCAAGTCCCGCAGTAGGTTCATCTAAAATGATTATTGAAGGGTTAAACATAAAAGCTATTATGGCACTGACTTTCTGGATTGTACCTCCAGAAAGATTGCCCATTCTTTTATTCTCTATTTTTGTTATATCATAGGCATCTATAAGCTCTATATCTAGTTTTTTAGTTTGTGAACGATTATTTAAAATTATATCTAGAGTTTCCCTTATAGTCATATTCTCAGGGTATTTCCCTATCTGAGGCATGTAGCCAATAATTTCACGGTAATGATAGCTTTCTGAAACATCATTCCCATTAACCAATATTTGTCCAGACTCAACAGTATTTAATCCTAAAATGCTCTTAATTAGAGTGGTTTTTCCACAGCCGTTTGGACCAATAAGAGCAATAGCTCTCCCAGTTTTACATGAAAGATTAATATTGTTGAGAGCTTTAAATTTGCCGAAAGTCTTGGTAAGGTTTTTTATTTCTATCATTTAGTTATTTACTCATTAAGTATTGTTTCGTTTTATCAAAGGAGTTTCGTCTACAAAACTATCAGGTGTAAGACTTGGCATGAGTTTTTCGGAACGATTCATCAGTTCCACAAAAAAAGTTCCGAAAAGAATCATTATCATAGGGTTTTGTTCTGATATTACTGCGTAAAGACTTAGAGGGTAAAAAGGTATATCGCCTACACCATCTTTATCTATATCATAGCCCTCATACTTATCCCAATAGTTGTTTTTAAAGGTGTTAAGAAAAATGCTGCCACTGGTACTTACATCAAAAATATTTGCTATAAAATTATTATTAAATAGTTTATTTTCAATACAATTAGCGTTTATTCTTAGTCCCCAACCGTTGTCTTTAAATTCGTTGTAGTAAAAATCAATTTTGGAGGAGCCATCCATAAAAACACCTACGGAATTATTCTGAAAAGTATTGTGTTTTATTTTACTAAATGATAAATCTTTCAGTAAAAGTCCGTAGACATTTTCACCCTTATTATTCAAAAATTTATTGTAGCTCATTTCTACATTCCTACTATACATTACAGCAACCCCAGCTTCATTTTGTCTAAAAACATTAGCAGTATAAACATTGTTGTGTGAGAACATAAAATGCAGTCCGTAGCGTTTGTTTTTTAAGGATAAGTTTTTAAAAATGAAGCTGTTGTTTGTTTTTTCTAGGTAAATACCATCTTTATGTCCAGAGATGAAATTTCGTTTAATCCAAATTTCATTACTAGACCATACATGAATTCCATCTCCGATTGATTCCTGAGAAATCCCTCTATTAGTGGTAATTTTATTGTTTTCAATCAAACATCTTTCGCCTCTTTGAACCGTAATTCCAAAATAATTATTTTGAAAAATATTATTTCTGATAACAGAAAAACGACTGTCATATAACCTTACCGCTCCAATATTTCTGACTTCATCAGCTCCAGAATTTATGATTTTAAAGCCTTGAAGAGTGATGTAATCTGACCGAAAAGATACTATTTCATGTCTAAACTCACCGTCCAATACAGGGTAATTGATGCCAATTAAGGTGATTGACTTATCTAAATTTAGATTACCTTCTTTGTAATGTCCAAAATAAACCATGAGCGTGTCTCCATTATTAGCTTTTTGGAGAGCTGATTTTATGGTGCTAAACCTCTTTCCTTCTCCTACAAAATAGGTTTTAGCAAAGGATAGTAGGGTAGTTGTAAGACAAAAAAGAATTAGTAATCGTTTTAAAAGCATCATTCTGAATTTAATCAAGGCTTTTTTTGGAAGATGTTTTTTTAATTAATTACAGAAGCTTGTAATCTATGGGCTTCTTTAATAGCTTCATTCTTATTTTTAAATGTGGCTATATTACCATTCATAGGGCTTTTTACTTGTCCCCCTGTAATTTTGAATGCCTTTTCTAAAGGGAATAATTCTGAGGTTAAAAAATCGGAAACAAATAGTTTGGCGTTACCTATTTTTTGTGAATTTTCTCTTGTGTAGGCTTCCATACATACCAAATCATCAAACTTGTATATCCTGCCTTTTTCAGTAATAAGTTCGGTGGCATATCGGGAATCTTGAATTGTCATTTTACAGTGTGAACATTGGTCTTTACCTAGTTCTATGGCTTCTACATTTTTGTTGTTACATGAAAAAGAAGTGAATGTGATAAAAGCTAATAATAAAGTTAAAATATAATGTTTCATAAGATTTAATTTTTAGTGTTTTTAAATTCAAAAAAAGAAAGTATAAGTGCAACTAATGCTACTGTTATCATTATCCAGCCTCCTGTATAAGGGTAGGAGTATGCACCAAAATTTAGGAGTTGCTTATAGCCTAAGAGAGGAGGTTGGTAGGTCATACCAGGAACTACAATGGCTGCATCTGGTTTAAGGTTATGCCCATAATCATATTCCCATAAATAAAAATCTACCATAAAGGCGATACCAAACAGTGTGAATAATATGCAGAACGAGTATAGTCCTATAATCTTTCTAAACCAAGCCACTGCAAAAGCAAAAACTGCAAAAAATACTAAAATATAGGGTAGTACTTTAAACTCCCAAAAATCCTCTTGATGGATTTCTTTCATTCCGATATAATGATTTAACCCATTAATGATTTGGTAATCGCCAGAAATTTTGTTGGCATGGAGGTACATTTCTAGACCTTCAGGATACTGTGGGGCTTCTAAGTAAATTACCCAAATAGGGACAAAAATACTTACTATGAGAGCTACAGCACATAAAATAAGCAGCCGAACAGAAAGTGCTGATAGTTTATTGTTTTTCATTGCAGCTTATTGTCTTCTATTATTATTTTTATTTGTAAAGGGCGGTAGATGTCCGCCCTTTCTTTTTTTATTTAGTTTCAGCTTTTTTTACTGGACCTTGGGCGTTGTCTGCTTTATTGTTAAGGCTAAACAACAGAGGTGTTGAACTTCCTGCTGGTGAAACTCTTACATAGCCTTGCATTTCTTGGTGTAGAGCAGAGCAGAAGTCAGTACAGTACATAGGGAACATTCCTGCCTTTTTTGGAATCCACTTAAGTGTGCAAGTTTCTCCAGGCATAATGAGGAGTTCTGCATTTTCTGCACCCTTAATCGCAAATCCGTGAGGGACATCCCAGTCTTGTTCCAGATTGGTTACATGGAAATAAACTTCATCACCAACTTTAATACCCTCAATATTATCAGGAGCAAAATGAGAACGGATGGAGGTCATGTAAACATGAACTTTATTACCATCTCTAACTACTCTAGATTCACCTTCACCTTTGGTTACATAAGGGTGTTTGTTCTTAGAAATATCATAGAATTTTACTTGCTTATCTGCGATGAGTTTTGCAGGAAGAGCTTGTGCGTAATGAGGCTCTCCAAATGTAGGGAAGTCTAGTAAAAGTTTCATCTTATCACCACTAATGTCATATAACTGTGCAGACTGAGCTAGTTCTGGACCTGTAGGTAAAAATCTATCTTTGGTAATTTTGTTATAAGCTACCAAATATTTACCGAAAGGTTTCTTAGAGTCTCCACCTGGAATCATTAAATGTCCTACGGAATAGAATGTAGGTTGACGATCTAAAACTTTGAGAGTTTTGATATCCCATTTTACAACCTCCGAAGAAACAAAGAATGAAGTATAAGCATAACCTTTATCATCAAATTCTGTATGAAGAGGACCTAAACCAGGTTTTTGAACTTCTCCGTGTAGGGTAGATTCGTATTTTAGAATAGAAATGCCGTCATATTCTCCAGCAAACTCTTTGTTTTTGATAGCATTCAGCATTTTACTGAAGCTATGTACAGGAATCAGAGCTGCTAATTTACCCGAACCTACAATATACTCACCTGTAGGGTCTATATCACACCCATGTGGTGATTTAGGTGTTGGCATAAAGTAGCATAAATCTTTAAGTTCTTTAGCTGACAGCACCGTTACTTCTTGTTCCATTTTAGAACTACCTGTATGGGTTTCTTCATTCCATTTGTTGTGTGCGTATTGGGTTTTTACCTTTCTCCCTTTACCTGCTTTCACATATTCTTCTGCTTTTTTCCAGTCTAAAGCCATGATGAAATCTTTGTCAAATTGAGAAGCGTTAACTTCTAATAGGCTATTAGCTTGCTCTGAATTATAACAAGAGAAGAAGAACCAGCCATGAGATTTACCTTTGCCTGCATGAGATAAGTCGAAATTGACACCAGGAGCTTCTATTTGAAAAGCCAGTTTCATTTCTCCTGTTGTTTTATCTACTTTTACAAAGGAAATTACGCCTTTAAAATTTTCTTTAAAACTATTAATGGGTACATCACCATTAGCATCATCAGTAGGTACAGAAAAACGAGTTCCAGCTACTACATACTCTGTATTTTCTGTAATAAAAGGAGATGAATGATTTCCTGCGGAGTTTGGTAGTTCTAAAACTTCTACTGTTTTAAAGCTAGAAAGGTCTACTCTTGCGATGCGAGGTGTGTTATTAGCGTTAGCAAAAATCCAACGCCCATCAACTTCTCCATTGGTTTGTGAAAGTTCAAGGTGATGCTGGTCATCCCAAGGAATAAAACCATGTGAAGTTTCTAACATGGGCTTAGTTTCTTCACTGTAACCATAGCCATTTTCGGGATTTACGGAGAATATAGGAACTACTTTTAGTAATCTCCCGCTAGGTAAACCATAGACTCCCATTTGTCTGTTAAAACCACCGCTGACAAAATTATAAAATTCGTCATGTTTACCCGGTGCCACATATACTTTTTCTGCTGCATCACCAGCTACAGCATTTTCCGTCCCTTTGGGTTTACAACTTTCTAGGGCGTAGATGCTCCCTAGAAATAGTGCCGAATAGCCTAATATTTTATTTATCTTCATAATTGTAATGTTTTATTTTACACCATCAATTTGTCTCATATATTCCAATATATTTCTCGCATCTTGATCGCTTAAACTTTGGTTAGGCATTCTTACCATACACTGTTCTAGTTGTTTTTGTAGTTCAGGGTCTTTGTCAATCATTGGGTCTGGATTAGTAATAAAATTCATAATCCAAGGAGCGGTGCGGCGTTGGGTTACACCTTTCCAGCCTGGTCCTACTAATTTCTCATCACTTGGTTTATGACAAGAAATACACTTGACTTCTGCAAGTTTTTCACCTTCGGAAGCCATGGTTGCATCAAATTTGGTTACATCTACATTACTAGTATTAAATTTGTCTAGCCCTACTTGAGGGTCATAACTTCCTTCTGTAGAAGGTGTTTCGTTACTTTGAGTTGTTTCTGTAGAGGTTACAGATACACTATCTTCAGGCTTATTGTTTCCGCCGCATGATAAAGCGGACAAAACTGCCCCACTCATTAAAAATAATTTAAGCTTTTTCATTTTACAAATAGGTATTAATGTTTCTCTGACAAAGGTACCTTTATAGTAGGGCTGTAGCTTATGATTCGAATCATAAAATATTGGGTTTAATTTATTGACATTTGTATGATAATTTTATAAAAATCTTTTTATTATGAAAAAAATATTGGTTTATACACTAGGTATTATAGCTATCATTGGGTGTAATCAAAAAGATGAACAGAAAGAAAATAGTCTAGCTAAAGAAAGTAATATTATGCTTGAAGAACCAGCTCCTAAAGAAAATACAAATTTACCTAACAAAGACGAAGGATTGGTACTTATAGAAGGAGCGGATTGTTTAGGATGTCATAAAGTGGACACCAAATTGGTAGGGCCTTCCTATCAGGATATAGCAAATAAATACACTGATGCAGATATTGATATGCTTGCAAAAAAAATAGTTGAAGGAGGGAAGGGGAATTGGGGAGAGGTTCCAATGACTCCACACTCTGGTATGAGTGAAGAAAATGCAAAAAAAATGGTAAAATATATCCTGAGTCTAAAACCATAGTTTTATGAAAATAGTATACCTGTTTTTTGCCTGTGTAGTAGCAGGAGTATTCATAGAGTGTAATGACAAAGGAACTACAACAACACCATCTCCAAATCTTACGGCAGAACAAAGTCTTGTACAGCTCCAAAAGACCTATAAGGGTACAGATGGTACCTCTATTACCATAGTTTACTTTGCAAAAGGTGATGAGGTAGCGGTAAACTTAGAAAAAGATGGTGTAAAATATGAACTTAATGCCAAAGGAACTAATCACGAGGGTAATCCGATTTTTGAGGGAAATCTTATCTCATGGGAGATTCTTCAAGATGGACACTCGGGGAAGCTAACACATGAGGGAGAAAATTTTATTGTTTATAAAGAGGAATGAAATTCCTCTTTATTTTTTATTTTCAATCCGATAAAAATGAGTGTAATAGCTAATATAAGAGCAACAGAAATCCACCATAACATTACAGGAGAGCAACGCCAATACATATTGACCAAGGATAATAACCCAATTTGAGCAAGTACTAATTCGTTCAATATGATAGATACTAAATATAAAATTAACCCTGTTTTGACTATTTTAGATTGATAAAATCCGTATTTTACAATGATTTGAAGTAACAAGAAACTACTAATACAAACCAATAGTACTAAATGAAGATAAGCGATGACTATCATTCTGAATCCAAAAACCCATTGGCTTATTTCTGGAATAATTGAAATCTGTTGTAATAGTACTTTAATAAGATAAGATATAATAACAACACTAAAAATTATCTTTTCTAATAAAGTATATTTCTTTATAAAAACTCTAAAGTGCTTTTTTATTAGATGAGCTAACCCATATATTGCTAAAAGTTGAATGATATTTCCGAGTAGTGATATTCCTAAAAGCCACTTAGAGTCGTCAATCCAGCTGATAGATAAGGTATAAGAGCATAATGTAGATAAGGCAAATGCTCCAAAAATAAGATTGTGTTTATATAAATCTTTTTGTTGTAAAGGTAAAGAGTTGAGAATAATGCCTATGCATGATAGTACAAAAAAACCATTGTACTGAAAATGTAGGTAAAATAATGTGGAAGCTCAATACAAGGATTGATGAATAATTCCAAAGGCTTTCATATAAGCTAAACTGAAAACGCCAAAGGAAGAAAATCCAGCAAAAAATAAACCTCCTAGAAACCAAATTTTAGAAGGATGTTGTATATGTTTATAGTCCTTTATCCATAAAAATAACATTCCAAAACTTAGAAATAAAGCCATTGCAGACCAAAATATAGAACCCCAATAATAACCTCCGTACAAAAAGGAAAATAGCATGCCGTATGATGCTACAAAATTTAGAATAATAAAGGTTTTGTATGTATGCAACTGTTTGGTTGATAATGTTTCTCTTGTAGAGTATATCATGAGCAAGTATATTACTGAACTTACCCAGCCATAGAAAGCAAAATGTGAGTGAGCTTCCTGAAGATGCTTTTGATTGAAAAAGGGCATAGACCAAACAATCTTATACCTCATTATAGCACCTAAAATCGCTACTAAAAGAAAGTTGAATAGTCCTAATTTTACCAAAAAATTATCTGATATTTTATTCATGTACAGTCTTTTTAATAGTGAACCTTTCCCTTCAATATTTTTAATAGTCCTTTTTTTTCCATTTTTTTAATGGTTCTTATTACTGTTTCTACTGTTAGTCCTAGCATCTGTGCCATTTCGTTTCTTGTTAATTTTATAAGCATTTCTTCCTTTTTTGCCTTTTTTATAATTATTTAAAAGATTCAGGATTTTTTCTTCAGGATTTTGAAAAATAATATTTTTTAGAGCATCACTTCTACCCAATGCTTTCGCGGCTATAGTTTTCATAAAATCTATATTCCAATCAAGATGTGAAGAGAGAAATTCCATGAATTTAGCTCTTTCAATTTTGATAACTAGAGCCTCTTCTGAAGTCACCTTTACTGTTCCTGGGAAAGGTTTTTCTAGTAATGTAGCAGGCTCACCAAAAAAAGTATGTTCTCTTACCTTATGTTGTAAAAACTCTTTTCCATCTTCAGTAAAATGATACACACACAAATCCCCTTGCTCTAGATAATAAAAAAAACGAGATATCATTCCTTCTTCTACTATGATGTCATCTTTATGATACCGTTTTTTAACAGCATTTGTTTTTTCTATGAAATAGTTGTCTACTTCTAGACTCATGTTTTTGTGTTTTTACGGATTAAATTGTTTCACGATATCCTTTATTTGTGTGATTAAAAGAAATTGTGATTTTTTTCAAAGGAAGTGTACTTGAAAATACACTTCCTGTTGATATAGAGTGTGTTATTTAGAAATATGATTAGTTTGAAAGTTCACTTTCTAATTTTATTGCGTTAGGGAAAAGAATATTGTTTTCTATATGAATATGACGATGTAGATCATTTTCAAATTCTTCAAGCATAGCATAGGTAACTTTGTATGTACTACAAGCGTCTGCAGGTGGTGTATAATCAGATGTTAGTGTAGCAATTTTTCTAAAACGCTCGCCTTCTGTATCGTGTTCGTGCTTCATCATATTAACTGGATTTTCTACTGCTCCAAAAGGGGCTGCCACAAAAGGCTTTCCTGATATTTTGGTGTTTACCATGGCTCTTATGAAAGGGAAGAGAATGAGTTCTTCTTTTTTTAAATGAGCTGATAAATCTTGAGCGGACTCATTAAACAATGTTTTTATCTCAAGAAGTTCAGGATGTCTTTGTCCGTGAACTTTACAAAGCTTTTCTAAAAAGGCTTGTAAGATAGGGATTTTTTCTTCCACATAGCGATGATGAGTTTTTTCTACATAATCTACTAGAAGATCTAGTGGGAAAGATTTGAAATCTATCTCAGAAATCTCTGTAGAAGGTATCTGTGCCAAATCATCGTAAACCTTTTGTGGGTTTATATTTTTTTTCTCACATGCTTCAGCAATGGTGCGGTTTCCTTTACAGCAGAAGTCTATTTTATATTTTTTAAATACAGTAGCCGTTCTGAAGTCGTCTGCTACTATTTCACCGATTAGTTTGGTTTGTAAGTTCATAAGATTTATTTTTTATTAAAAAGTTATTGATTGTTTAATATTTTTATTGAGTTTTTATTTCGGATAATTTTATCGTTTTTTAGATTAAATTTTTTTAAACCTCTAATAATTTTGATTTTTTGTTTTTTACATCTATAGCCATTTCAAAAAGTGTGGTTGTATCTAGCATTTTGCAAAGTTCATTTCTTACACTCACATATTTAAAATGGAGTGGGCATGGGTTACTCTCATCACATGAAGAAAATCCTAGGCTACATGAAGAAAGTATAGAGTGGCCATCTATTGCGATTACAATATCTTTTATTTTAATACTCTTAGCTCTTTGTTCTCCAATTTCAAAGCCACCGTATGGTCCTTTTATAGAATTCACGATGTTATGTTTGGTAAGAGCACTAAGTATTTTTGCTGTAAACGCTTCAGGTGTGCCTACCTTTTTGGCTACGTCTGCTACCTTTACCTTACGATTTTGCATAGACTCTATAGTGATATAAGCACAAGCTCTTATTCCGTATTCACAGGCTTTGGAGAACATTATATTTAAATTTTATGCAAATGTAATAAAAATTCTATTTAAGACAAATTTATCTTAAATGAATTTATTTGAAAATTAGCAATTATTATAAAAACCCCTCACATAAAGCTAGTAAAGCTCTTAAAGGGTTAAGAGTGTAGTATTTTTACACATTGTGGCGTTTTGTATGACTAGTATTTATTCTTATTTTTGTGTTCATTTTTATTAAGCCAAAGCCGTTGTCGTCAGCTATTTTTGAATATAAAACCATTAGTAAGCCTGTAGAAAATATCCTTTTGAAAGAAAAAGGAAGTAAATTCTTAGGCTATGCTTATCCTATAAATAATGAGGAGGAGCTAAAAGCCTGTTTGGATAAAATAAAAGATGAACACCCTAAAGCAACACATCATTGCTACGCCTTTAGGTTAGGACTTAATGGAGAAAATTACAGAGCGAATGATGACGGAGAGCCTTCTGGTAGTGCAGGGTTACCTATTTATAATCAGCTTTTAGCTAATGAGCTTACTCAAATTCTGCTGATTGTGGTGAGATATTATGGAGGTACTAAATTGGGTGTAGGTGGCTTGGTAAAGACTTACAAAGAATCGGCTAAGATAGCGCTAGACGAAGCTGATATTATTATCAAAGAGCTTGAAGTTCAGATAAAAATAGAGTTTCCCTTCAGTCTTCAAAATGTAATTTTTACTTTACTAAATAAAAATGAGGCTCAAATAAAAGAGTTTAATGCTGATGAGAAATGTAGTATCATTGCTTCAATAAAAAAGGCGAAAGAATCTTCTCTAATAGAGCAATTTTCCGAAATTCATCAAGCTAAAATAAAGGTATTAGATTAAGCTAGGGTTTTAGATGGTGTACTTTTCCTTGGTCTGTGATGAGATAGGCGGTATATTTTGGATATTGTTTGATGAGTTTTTTACCTTTCTCAACTCCTAGAATCATTAGAGAAGTACTTAACATATTACAGATTTCTGCATTTTCGCCTACTACTGTAACACTGGTGGTTCCTGTAGAAGGATAGCCTGTAAGTGGGTTTATGATATGGCTGTATCTTTTATTATTAAATAAAACATATTTTTCATAATCTCCAGATGTGGTTATGGCTTCGTTATAGAGTTTTAAAACTTTTATGGGCAGGTGTTTTTGGTAAGGGTTATGTATGCCGATACGCCAAGATTTGGAGTTTTTGTTTCCCCATGTGGTAATGTCTCCAGAAGCATTGATGAGCCCTGATAAAGCTCCTTTTTCTATCATTTTTTCTTTAGCTTTATCTGCTGCATAAGCTTTTCCTATAGAGCCAAAGCTTATCTTCATTCCTTCTTTTTCTAGAAAAACACTTTGGTCTTTAGCGTTGAGGATGAGATGCTGATAACCTATATTTCTAGTAGCTTTTTGGATATCTTCAAACGAAGGGAGCGAGGTCATACTACCATCAAATCGCCAAATTTTATCCATAGAAGCATAGGTAATATCAAAAATACCACCCGTTATTTCGGCGTAATTTTTAGCTCTTTGTGTAATGTCAAAAACCTCCTTGGGAACGATGATAGGTTGTTTCCCCGCGTTTTGGTTGATTTGGGATATGGGAGTGTTAGGTAACCAATCGGAGAGGAGATGTTCTATTCTGCTGATTTCTTCAGCGGCTTCTTGGGCTAGAGTGTGTGCGGTAATACTGTCTTTCCCTACTATTTTTATTTGGAAACTACACCCCATTAGCACGGTGTCTTTAACAGCTAGATGTTGCGAGAAAAAAGTTGAAAATAATAAACTGAATAGTATGAGGAAACTTTTATTAAGGATAGATTTAGTAAACATCGGATAAGATTTGATGGTTATTTTTAAAATAGGTGTAATTAGGCGTATAGTATTTTTCAGAATAGTTGTTGATAGCGGTTTCTATATCTGATAGAAGTTCTACAGAACCACATACCATCATAATGCCACCATCTTCTAGTGAGGCTATAATCTGTGCCAAATCATCTATTATATATTTAGTAATTCTATTGCCATTAGTATCTCTAGAAAATGCTAACTGATAGCTAGTCAGTTGATTGTTTTTGATGTAAAGGTTTAAGTCTTTTTCCATTTCAGAAATAATGGAGGTACGATGTCTAAATCCACCGTAGAGATAGATTTTCGTTAAAGAAGTATTTTCGGCTATCATACCCAAAAATGGAGCTATACCAGTACCGTTGGATATTAGATGAACCGATTTTGCTTTTTTAGGAAAACGGAAATGTTTGTTTTGGATAGGTGTTGTTTTAAGTTTATCACCTATGGTTAAATTATAGAGGAAATTAGACCCCAATCCGTTAGGGATAAGTTTTACCCATAGAGTTATAGAGTTATTTTGTTTAGCGATAGAGTAGAGCCTGGGTTGGTTTTCCATAGGTGTTATCTCTAGCAAATCCCCAGACCGAAGTGGTATTTTAACAAGAGGTTTAAGGTTTATTTTAAATAATTGGTTATGTATACACACTTCGGTTTTGTCTAACACTTTAAGTTTTATCTTTTTTTTGAGTTTTAATCTGTAAAAAGATTCCGAAGTATTGAGTTGATATTCTGGGAAATATTCATTCCAATACTGTACCCATTCTAGAAATGCTGTTGGTGATTTTTGGTTTACTTTTACTAACGGCAAAGCGTTTTCAAAGGTTTCTTTTTCTTCCAAAATAGAGGCGATATGCGTAGCGTAAGCATTGTATTTAGGATAATTTATAGAGCCAAATCCCACGATGCTGTATTTCATTTTGTGAGGTTGTACAATGGTATTTAGCTTTTTCTCGAAATGTATGGCACTAGAAGGAGCTTCTCCATCACCATAGGTGGAGGCGAAACATAGTAGAAAACGCCCTTTAGGATAGGTGGTATAGTGGTTCATTTCGGTAAGGTAGGAACGGAGACCTAAGTCTAAAAATTGCTGATGAATTTTATTGGCAAATTCTAGGGTAGTGCCACCATCGGTACCTACTAGAATGATGTATTCTGCTTGATTGGCTTGGAATGGATTTTTAACTTTCTTCTTTTTTCTTCTCCACCAAAGTAAGATGCCGGAAAATATAAAAAGTGGGATGCTAAGGCTACTGAAAAATAAAACGATTGTCCATATAAAATGGATTTCGCCTGTGTGGATAGCCTTATTAAGTCCTTCAAAATTTTGTAGTGCGGTTTGGTTTTGTTTTGATATAATTTCTCCTGTAAATTGATTGATAGTGAAAGTAGCTTCTTTGGTGGTAAGTTCGTAATATTCTTCCTCATCTTCAAAAAGTGGAAAACTCAATTTTTTAACCTCTATGAGAGGGGTGTTTTTAAAGATTTCAAATTCTGATGGAGAAGAGGTGTTCTTTGATTTGGTTTTGAAAGTTTCTACTTGAGCAGGAGTGGCGTGTAGTACCTCAAATCTAAAAAGGAACAGGATACTCCCCGTAAATGCGATGATGAATAGGGGAATACCCAGCCATTTTCCACCTATAAAGTGTATGAAATCTACTTTGGTATTTGTTTTAGCATTGTATAGTAAGCGGTTGCCTTGTCTTCTGTAAAGCAATATCCCACCAGACAAAATAGACAGTAAAAATAGGCAGGAGGTAGCTCCTATGATGCCTCTGCCTAGTTCGTGTAAGAATAAAGAACGGTGTAAGGTATTCGCCCAGTTGACCCATTGGTGGCTTTTTCTAGGCGGTGCCATAAGTTTGCCATTAGATGGGTTGGTAATGCTTACAACGGTGTTGAGGTCTTGGTTAAATCCCTCTACGATAAGTACTTGTTGTTCTACTTTTAGTTCTTGTATTTCAGAGAAAGAAGGTTTAATGTTTTTAATGGCATCAGAAATGGAAATGTGAGCAGGGAATTGGTGTGCTTTATATTCAGATTTTTTTATCATTTCATCTAATGCCAAAATGCCTCCTGTAACGGAGGCTATAATGAGTAAAGTAGAAATAGAAAGGGCTAACCCCAAGTGTAGATAACGCCAAATAGCCGTCTTCATCTAGATTAAATTTTATTAAGTTTAATAAATCTTATGTAGCCCTTACCTTCATATTTTTGACTGATTTCTGCATCTGTAAGTGGGATTTCTACATCTTTTATGTGGTAGCTTTGGTCTTCCACAGCAGATTCAAATCTTATTTTAAAGCCTTTGTTCATCCATTGGGTGTCTATTTCAAAAACTTTGGCAGCTCTGTTTCCAGGAGATACAGAGGCTCCTGTGATGGCATCTAGTTTTTCTTTTTTAACTTTTTGGAACTTATGCCATTCTTTAAGGGTATTGTACCATTCGGCATCATCACCCATTACGGCTAGCGTTTTTATATAAGCACCTTTAGCATTGACTAGAGATGCTACAATGTAAGCCCCTTCTCCTTTGTAATTTTTGAGTTGGAGCATACATTTATAATTTGTTTTTTGAGCTAAAGCTAATGAGCTTACCAGTGTAAAAGCTAAGATTAAACTATTTTTTAATGATAATTTCATTCTTTAATTTATTTTAAAAATTCTAATTCTGATTTATTTTTCCCTAAGATTTCGTTCTCTATGGCTAGATCGTAAGCGGTTTCGTCTAATGATGTTTTTAAGGATTTATCGCTTCCATTTTCTAGCAATAGTTTTATCATTTCTAAATCTTTGCTTATCATTGCAGAGAGGTGTAATGCGGTTAAGCCTTCGTTGTTTTTAGCGTTGATGTCTTTAATGTAAGGTTTCATTACAGCTAATAATTTAGGCTCTTGTTTTTGGACTACCAAATGAGCCAATGTATTTCCGTCTTCTTGAGGCTTAGTTAAATCAAACCCTTTGTCTGTAAGTATTTTTATTTTTGAAATGATGATTTCTAACGCATTTTTATCTCGTTTATTGTAAGATTCTACAAGATAAAGTCCTAGATGGTTTCCTTTTTGGTCTGTTGTATTGATGTCTGCTCCCTTCTTAATAAGGGTTTCTACAAGTTCTGGACTGGCGTATTGTACACCCAAACTTAGAGCAGAAATACCTTTCTTGTTGGTAGCATTTATTTTACCCACTCCTTTGGAAAGCATAAGTTGAACTAAATCAGTTTTATTCCTTTGGATAGCTTTCATTAGAGGAGTGTCTCCTTCTTGGTTGGGTTGTTCGTAAGAAGTACCTTGCTCTATGAGGAACTGAACTATATCATCATTTATTTCCCTAACAGAAAGTGCGTGATGTAGGGCATTATTACCTTCGGCATCTGTCGTGTTGATAGATATTTTAAGGTCATTGATGAGGAAATTGAAGAAATGAGCAACTTCTTGCCATTTTTTACTTCCTTTAGTTGCGAATAATAAGGCTTCGGAGCTAGGTTTAATTCCTTTTTCAATGAGTTTTTTTAGTAAGTTAAGGTTTTGTCCTTTGGAAGCGTAATCGGCAATGTTTCTACCAAAATTATCTTTAACCGCTAGAGGAACACCTTTGCTTAGAAAATAGTTTGTAATGGCTAAGTTTTCGTCATCGTTGGAAATAGCATAATGAAAAATTTCAGCTCCGTCTTTATATTTTTGTTTGATGTTAACTCCGTGGTTTAAAAAGAGGTCGTAAATTTTGGTATCTTTAAGTCCGCCCAATGCAGCGTAGGCTAAAGGTGTATTACCTCTACTATCGGTATGCTGTACAGAAGCTCCCTTTTTCAAAAGCCACTCGGTAAGTTCTGCATTGCCTTTAAACGCTGCCCAATGAAGATAAGTTCTACTATCGTGAGTGCTTTTCGTAATGCCGTTTCCTTCAAGGTCTATAAGGTATTTTATAACTTCTATAGGAGCGTTTTGAAGAATGGCAAGAGTGGTAGCATCAAAGTTGGCAGGATTGGCTTCGGCAGGGTTATTTCCTTTTTTTATTTCGGTTTTTACGGTTTCTAGTTGGGGTTTGTTTTCCCAGAAGTTTCTTTCTAGAAGAGTGTTTTGTGCGATAGCATTAGAGAAGATAAGTCCTAGTCCTAATGCTAAAAATTTTTTTATTTTCATTTTTTTAATGATTTAATGATTGATAAGCGAAAAAATCAGGAGTAGAGAATAAATAGCTCTAACTCCCGATTTTATATTCAAAGCAAGTAAGTTAGAAAGCTCCTATGAAGTGATTTCCAGTTTTGTTAATCAGTTTAGCTCCTTTGGTTACGCTTCCAGTTTTGCTGTTAAGTATGTAGATGTTACCATCTTTACCTACAGGTGCAAAGGTAATAAATACTTCGTCGCCATCTACTACCATACCTTGGTATTGGAAGAAGTATAAATCTGCATCGTAAGGTAAATCTACTTTAGAGGCGGTTCTAGCCTTTAAATCTACTCTAGCTAAGAAGCTTTGTTTTAAATTGGTAGTGGCAGAGGTAGGTGCATCTGTATGAGTGTACATAACATAAGCAATGCCATTACCAGCATATCTCCAACATTCTATATAAGAGCCTTTAACTCCCAAAGCAGCGTCTAGACTGAATACATAAGAATTATCGTATTCGTTGTCCGAATTAATTTTTAGGATATGAGAGCCTTTAGAATCTCTTTGTGTCGCTTGGTAGATGTTGCCATCTTCTCCTAGGAAGCTATTGAAACTTCTGTAGCCACTAGTATCCCCAAAGCCTACTGTAGAGGTAATCACTTTAGGATTTTTAAGCGAAGGGTAATCTACAATAACCGATTTAGAGCCTAATCTTTCAAAAGTACTTTGGTTGGTTCCTGTAGCGGGGTTAGTTTTTCTTAACCAAGTACCTATAATAAGTTTGTTTTTAGCTTTGTTTAGAGTAGGAGCATCTAGTCTAAAGATATGATGCCCTAGCTTTTCTTCTTCTGCACTAAGTGGTATCTCAAAAGAAGTATTATTAGTGATGAGAGATTCTTGTAGGTCTAGCGATACAATACTAGCGATACCTCTAGTGTATTGGTACACATTGTTTTCTCCTGTTTTCACAACTGGGGTTTGTACATTTACGGCTACCCCTGTTTTGTCTCCATCAAATAATTTTACCCATCTAGGAGAGGTAGTTGCATATTGAGAGATATTAACTTTAGCACCAAATTCCTCAAATACATTACCTCCTTTTACTCTGTATCTAGAGTATTCGCCACCGTTAGCTCCAGCATAGGCGATATTAAACATAACTGTGCCGTCTTCTGAAGATTGTAATCTTGCAGTTCTTTCAGACCTTACTAAGAAACCATTTTCAAAAATGTTGAAACTCTTATTGGGGTCTTTAGCGTCTTGTTTAGAAATAGAGTAGAGGATGGTACCACCGTTGCCGTCTCCTGCATTTTGTCCCATAATGGCTCCTGCTACGGTAATCATTCTTTCGGAGGTAGGAGTCTCAGAGGTTGTTGTGGCAGTCTCGTCTCTATTACAACTAGTAAGTCCTAATGCTAATCCTAGAACTAATGCAGGCTTAGCTAAATTTAAAATTTGTCTTTTCATTTTTTTAAATTATAGATTATTAAATTGATAATTGATTTTCATAAAAAATGCTCTTCCAGGCTTTTGTACTGCAAAATTGTCAAACGCTTGTCTGTTGAATAAATTTCTTACATCTAGGCTAACTACCCATTGTTTATTTGGAAAGAAATAGCTCATACCAATGTCGTGTAAGTATTGTCTTGGGGTTTTAAAATTTTCGTAGCCTACGATATTTTTACTAATAACCCAAATATTATAAAAGCTATCCACGAATTGGAAATTATAGTGCATTTTAAGTTGTGATTTTTTTTGGAGAAAATCATTTAGACTATAGTTAATAAAGGCATTAGCCGTCATATATGGTTCTCTAGGAAGTTGTTTTCCATAGAGGGCTAGTATATTACCATTGTTATCATATTTATTATTGTATCTTGCATCAAATCTGGAGAAATTACCACCGATATTGAGGTGTTTTTTATAAAAATAGTTAAGCTCTATATCTACACCTTTAGAAATTGTTTTGCCTAAGTTTTCAAAAGGCTCTACCTGTATAGCATCTGTAATATTGGTGGCCATTCGTCTTACGATTTTGTCTCTGGTATCTCTTATGAAAAAGTTAGAAGATAACGATAGACTATGATGATTGAGTTGATAAGGACCTATTTTGAAACCAATGTTATAGTTATGGCTCTTTTCGGGTCTAATGTTAAAATTAGGGATAATATTTTCTCCAGCTTCACCAAATACTTCGTTTTCGTTAGGCAGTCTTACCGCCTTTTCTGCGGAGGCTAAAACAACGATGGCAGGCTTTATAAGATAAGAGAGGGTACCTCCAAAGCTATGTTCTCTAACGGTACTATTATTGATTTCGGTATATCTAATGATTTGGTTGTTAGCTATATTAGCTCTGTTGTCTATTCGTTCTATATCTTGTTGGAAAAGTTTTCCGTAAATATTAGTTTTTAATTTATTTCTGAAAGCGTTGGCTTCATACGATAACGAGCTAATGTTTTTTACTAAGTTTCTTTTAGGAGTAAACTCTCGCTCTAGGGGAGTTAGTATTTCATCATCTTCCTCTCTTTTTATAGACTGGAATAGATGGCTAAATACAAAACGATGATGACGATTGATACTATAACTAACATTAGCTCTGGAAGAATAGATGGCACTAGTGATGTTGAGCATCGTCCTTTTGCCTTGCTGTGCTCCTGTGGTAGAAAGTATAGGTTGACCTTGGTTTCTATCTAACAGAACTTCTCCTAGCCAATTGTATCTATGTCTTACGGTGTCGTTAGTTAGCCGCTCTCTGTGGCTGTATATACCTTGTATATTAACATCAAGCTCTTTTAATAAGAAATTCTTTTTACGATAATCCAAAGTAAATACATCAGCATCTGAAGTCACAGACCTACCTTTATAAGGCACCGTCATATAAACACCGTGTTGTATCTCTTTGTAAGAGTTAGTTTTATTATAACTAAGCATAAGTTCATCAGCCCATTTTACATTAGAAAATCCTATAGAAGTCAATATTCCTCCAGCAGAAAAAGCATCATTAAATCTTCTAGCTACCACGGGCTCCATTCTTCCGTTAGGGAGTGTAACTTTTATGAAATCGCCCCATACTTTATAATCGTTATCAGAGTAGTTATAAAACCCATTGAATTTTGTTGTAAAGCCAGATTTAGGGTCTCTATAAGTGCCACTCATTTGGGTTTGGATGGTATTGAATGACCCATAAGATACAGAAGCGTTGAACTGATTTTTAATGTCGTTTTTCAAGATGATATTGATGACACCTCCCAAGGCATCATCAGCGATACTTCCTGGCACAACACCCTTATAAACCTCCACTCTTTCTATCATTGCGGTAGGGATACTATTGAGGTCAAAAGATGCTCCGTAGGTAGATGCAGGTACTCCGTTAATCATTATTTTAATGGCATTGCCAGACATTCCGTTAATGTTTAGGTTGATGCCAGAACCTAATCCGCCATTTTGTCTTACTCTTACTCCTACACTTTTATCCAGTAGCTCTACGGTTTGTATATTTCTTAGTGCCGTTTCTTTAGTCTCTATCACATTTACAGCAAACCCTTTCTTTTCTATTTCGGATTTTACAGATTTTAGTTTAGTAAATCTAACTTCTTTAATATCTCTATGTCGGATACTATCTCTCAAATCCCTTTTGTGGTTTTGAGAGATTCCTAAAAAGGGAATGAGTACTAAGTATAATGCTAATTTCTTCATAGCTGAATAAATTCTTCGCAAAAGTAAATTTAATTTAGGATTAGTACAAATAAAATTTATGACATAAATCATAAATTTTATATTAGTAGATCTAAAGTGTTGATTTTTAAGATTAGTAATGTTGTACGAAGGCATTTTTTGAAGCTAAGATGGTTTAGCATAAATTTTGCTGAAGCTGGGAGATATACTACTTAAAAGAACAAAATGAAATTATATATTATCAGTGGGTTGGGAGCCGATTTTAAGATTTTAGAAAATATCAAATTTCCAGATACTGTGGAGCCTATCTTCATTCCGTGGCTTATTCCTGAAAATAATGAGAGTTTTGAGCATTATGTCCGCAGAATGGCAGAGAAGATTGATTTTTCTGAGCCATTTGCACTTTTGGGATATTCGTTTGGAGGATTTATAGTTCAAGAAATCAATAAAAAAATAAAACCTGCGGAAAAGGTGGTGTTGTTAGCCTCTATAAAATCGAACGCCGAAATGCCAAAAGTGGGTTCTTTTTTCAAGAAAATCAAATTATTGAAGTTTCTTCCTATTTCTTTTTTCTCGGAAAAATCCGTATTTGTGTATAGTTTTATAAGAAAATTTATAGAAGCCGATAGCCCAAGGGTAGATAAATATTTTAGGGTAAGAGATCCATATTATCTCAAATGGAGTTTGGATAAAATTGTAAATTGGGAGTTTGAAAAAACAGAAAATATTATCCAAATTATGGGGGATAAAGATATCGCGTTCCCAATACAAAATTCTCAACCAGACTATGTTATAAAGAATGCTACGCACCTTTTTCCTGCCACTAAAGCGAAGGAAGTATCGGAAATTTTAAGAAAAATTTTTTAAGCCTACCTTAATACTTTATATTTGTTGCACTAAAATTTATAATGCCGATGCAATCAATAAGTGTTTTTGAAATAATTAAGGTAGGGATAGGACCTTCTAGTTCCCATACGATGGGACCGTGGAATGCAGCAGAATTATTCTTAGATTTGATAAGAAGGCATCGTTCCATACAAGAGGTGGAAGAGGTTTTTGTGGAATTTTTTGGTTCTTTAGCTAAAACAGGGGTAGGACACGGGACTGATATCGCTGGAATGCTAGGGCTTTGCGGAGAAAATTTTAAAACCATAGACACTACCAAGATAGACGAAAAAATAGACGCTATTAAAACTTCTCAAAAATTAAACTTAGGAGGAAAGAAAGAATTACCTTTTGTGTATGGTAAACATCTCGTTCTTAATATGAAAGAGAATTTGGACTTTCATCCTAACGGAATGATTTTTAGAGCTATTTTTAATGATGGGGAAGAAGTGAGTCAAGATTATTATTCGGTAGGTGGTGGTTTCGTGGCGACCAAAGAGGAGAATACTTTGGAGCAAAGCTGTATCAGAACTTTGTATCCTTGTCATAAGGCGAAAGATATTGTCAGCTATTGTGAAAAACTAAACTTGAAAAGAATTTCGGATTTAGTTAAAATCAATGAAGAGGCGTGGCGTACTCAAGAAGAAACAGCTGCGGAAGCCTTATACATATGGCAACAGATTAAAGAATGTATTTATAAGGGTGTTAATAAAGAGGGTATTCTTCCTGGTGGACTTAATGTTTCCCGAAGAGCGGCTAAACTCAACCAGAAACTTTTAGGCGAAAACGCTCAATATCATAATATAGATGAATGGTTTAATCTCGTGGTAAATTCTGAGAGAAGTTTTAGTACTATCAATAAATGGGTGTCTTGTTTTGCTTTGGCGGTAAATGAAGAGAATGCTAGCTTTGGAAGAATTATCACGGCACCTACCAATGGAGCGAGTGGCGTTATTCCTGCGGTGCTTATGTATGCACAAACTTTTACGGAGTTCAATTCGGAGGAAGATGTGATTCGTTTCTTGTTGGTGGCAGGTGAGGTAGGGACTTTGTTTAAGAAAAATGCAACCATTTCGGCAGCGGCAGGTGGTTGTCAGGCAGAGATAGGCGTGTCGTCTGCGATGGCAGCGGCGGGGCTTACCGAAATATCAGGTGGAACGCCAGAACAAGTACTGATGGCAGCGGAGATTGCTATGGAACATCACTTAGGTTTAACTTGCGACCCTATTAAAGGTTTGGTTCAAATTCCGTGTATTGAAAGAAACTCTATGGGAGCGATGAAGGCGATTACAGCAGCAAATCTTGCTTTGGAGAGCGACCCTAAAGCGGCAAAGGTAAGCCTAGACGATGTTATAAAATCTATGTGGGAAACGGCTCAAGATATGAATGCTAAATATAAAGAAACTTCGGAAGGTGGTCTTGCTATTGCAGTGAATGTAGCGGAATGTTAGTGAAAATACTTTTTGAAATTAGATTGAAACTCTGGCTTTTAGCTGGAGTTTTTTTATGGGTTGAAAAAAATAATAAAAAAACACTACTTTGTATTGCATAATAGTAAATTTATTTTATATCTTTGTACTGTTGAAATAGTTTAATAAAATAAAAAACTAAACCTATGAATATAGAAAATGCTAAAGCTCAAATGAAAAAGGGTATTCTAGAATTCTGTATTTTAGACCTTCTTAGTAAAAAGGAAATGTATGTTTCCGATTTAATGGGAGTGCTAAAAGACGGAGACTTTGATGTGGTGGAAGGAACGCTCTATCCTCTACTTACCCGACTTAAAAACGGAGAGTTTCTCTCTTACCGATGGGAAGAATCTACGGGAGGACCTCCTAGAAAATATTATCAAATTACGGATAAAGGCAAAGCTTTCTTAGAAGAGTTAAGAACTACTTGGCAAGAACTCACACAAGCTGTAAACAAAATCACTCAAAAACAATAACCTCTAAAAACTAAACAAATGAACAAAACATTATCAATAGGACTGGCTGGTTTTTCTTTTATGATAGAAGAACACGCTTATATCAAACTAAGTGATTACTTAAAGGCTCTCAGAAATTCTCTAGATGCAGAGGAGGCTGATGAGATTATGTATGATATAGAAATCAGAATCGTAGAAATATTTAAAGAGAGTCTAGGTAGGAGAGAAGTGGTAAACGATGCTGATGTAGAGAAAGTAATCGCTCAAATAGGAAGACCAGAACAAATAGAGGAACAAGAAGAAGGTTATCACAATACCCAAAAGACTACTCAACAAAGAACGAAGGTGTCAGAAAGACAACTTTTCAGAGACCCAGAAAGAAAAAAAATAGCAGGAGTATGTGCAGGTATGGCGGCTTATTTCGGAATGGATATGACTGCTATGAGGCTTATTTGGTTGGCATTATTTCTAATTTTGATTCCATTGCCAGGGTCTCCAATGCTTATGGTATTAGTCTATGTGGTTTTTTGGATTATTCTTCCCAAAGCAACTACGGCAGCAGATTTTCTGAAGATGAGAGGGGAGCCACTTAACTTTGATAATTTGAAAAATGAATCTAGCAAAATAGTAAAATTCGCTAACGATTCTACCCAACGCATCAATGAGGTGTATCAAGATACTAGACCAGTCATCAACGAAGCGGGGAATAGCATTTTAAATGCATTAAGGTATGTAATTGGCGGTTTTTTAGGACTGTTAGGGTTGGTGTTTTTAGCAGGAGCATTTATGGTGTTTGGAGTTAGTGTTACAGGCACGGGACTTACTTTGCCAGGGTTTGTAGGGTTTTATATAGATGATACTAATATAAAATTTGCGGGGCTTGCCTTAGCTTTTGTTACGATGCTTATACCTGCGCTGATATTTATCTTTTTATCTATCAAGTTATTTTCTCCTAAAACTAAGCTGAAGTATGTGGGGTATATTATAGGAGCGTTGTGTTTTGTTTGGTTAGTATTACTAGGAATTACAGGGTTTTCCGCAATGAATTATCAAAGCAATTTTAGAGGTTCTAATGAGGAAACAGATAATATAGCCATCAATACCACTTCTGATAGCTTGTGGGTAGGGACTAACAAAGTGAACATACCACCACAGTTCAAATCTTACTGGAATAGCGTGTACTCGGATAACAAAACTGTTTTTGAAGAAGACGGATATCCGTACATTGAAATTGTGAGAAAAGATACTGTAAAAACACCTTATCTTGTGGTTAAGAAAAGAGCTTCGGGGTATAATTTACCGTTGAGAGCGAATATTCCAGTAAAAGTGGAAGGTAATAAAATATTCATACCTAACTACTTTAGTTATCCGTACCAAGATAGAATGAGAAATTACAGCATAGATTACGAATTGGTAGTTCCTAGAACGATGAAAGTTTTGGAAATGGAAAACTCAAAAGTTAACCTTAGCGAAGATGACGAGGATAGAGATAATCAATCTAATAATTCTCACAGTTCAAACAGTAAGGTGTTTAATCAAGCCTCATTCTCTTTCAGTTCTGGTGGTAATAACATTAGCTTTAATACTGCGGATAGTGATTCTATCACCGTTAATGGTAAGAAATACGATGAGAAAGAAGCCGAAAAAGTGATTGAAGGTCTTAACCTAGACAGTGATGATATTAGCGATATTATCATCAGTATAAAAAACAGAAAATAAGTTTTGAAGTTGATAATAAAAACTTATTTTTGCTAAAAATATCACCATTAAAAACAAGATATTATGATACAGTTGGTCTTAGAACTCATCACTAAGTTTATAGATTTCGTTTTCGGAATATTTTTTTAAAATAGATTTAGTACAAAATAATTACCTTTGCAGATAGCCTAAGTCTTTTGGGCTATCTGTTTTGTTTAAAAATTAAATTACTATGAAAAAAATACTAGCAAAAATCATTCTTAAAATCATAGGTTGGAAGGTGGTTTTAGACGGAGATGTTAATAATCTAGACCGTTGTATCCTTGTGGTGGCTCCACATACTCACAACTCGGAGTATATGCTGGGCAACTTGGCGTATTGGTCTTTAGGGAAGCCTCTTAAGGTAATTATTAAAGATGCCCATACTAAAGCGTGGTACGGGGGCTTGATAAAGGCGATAGGCGGTATTGGGATAGACCGTAGCCAAAGGAACAATTTGGTAAACTTTGTCGCAAAACAGTTTGAAAAAGAAGATTTTTCGTTGGTGATTACTCCAGAGGGAACTAGAAGCTATGTAGAAAAATGGAGAAAAGGGTTTTATCATATGGCTTTGGCGGCTAAAGTACCTATTGTAATGGCTTCGGGAGATTTTAGAACCAAAACCATCTATTTGGGTAGGAAGATAAATCTAGAAGAAGTACAGACAAAACCTTACGAAGAAATACTTAAAATAATTGGCGATTATTTCGTGGAGCGAAACATCGTGCCTAAAGTACCAGAAAATTGGAATCCTAACATTCAATAATCATTTCTAGAACGATGGAAGAAGCAAAGAAAAAAGAAATATTAGAGTTTCTTAATAGTTGGGGTGATATGCATATGGGTAAGTTGCTAGACATCGTGTTTACCGATGTTACCGAAGATACCCTTACTGCCACGATGCCTGTAACCGAAAGGGTGCATCAGCCATTTGGGATTTTGCACGGTGGGGCAAGTTGTGTATTAGCGGAAACGCTAGGTTCTTGTCTATCGGGTATCAATGTGGACGCATCAAAGTTTTATGCGGTGGGGACTAACATCAATTCTAACCACCTTAGAAGTAAAAAGGACGGAATGCTCACTGGCGTTGCCAAATTCATTAGAAAAGGCAGAACGGTACACGTTTCTGAAATAGAAATCAGAGATGAGAAAGGAGTGCTTATCAACCATACTACAATGACTAATAATATTATAGCGAAATAGATGCAGAGAGATTCTGTTTTTTATAGACTACCTAATACAACAACCATTTATACCTTATCCGAAGCCTCTACTGGAGCGGAAGATGAGGTTTCTTTTTTTGATTTTGATGGGCATCAACAATATGTATTTAAAGGAACCATCAAAGAAATTTCTGCCGAGGAGTTACAATCTTTAGATTATTCTTCTACCGAATTAAAGGTTTTATCAGATTTAGCCGAAGCTGATGAGGACGAAAATACCTACTTAGAAAAGATAGCCCAAGTGGTAGCGTTTATCAAGACGCACCGTTTACCCAAATTGGTAATTTCTAGACGAAAAATACTAGATTTTAACGGTAGAGAAGCATCGCTTACTGCTACTTTTTTAGCCTTATGCAAAGCCTATCCTTCGGCATTAGTTTATTTATTGGTTCGTGATGGCAAGTGCTGGGTAGGAGCTACACCCGAAACTCTAGGCGAGTACCACTTTAGCAGTCATCAGTTCAAAACGATGAGTTTGGCAGGAACGCTGTCCCTAAACGAAGAATGGACAGACAAAGAGCTAGAGGAACAAAAACCCGTAACGGATTACATTAAAACCACACTTTCCAAATACTCAGATAGGGTAGAAGTATCCGAAACTTATACCGTGCCAAGCGGTTCTATAAAGCACCTTAGAAACGATTTTGTGCTAGAAGTTGTCGCAGACCAAGTGCCGTATATTATAGAAGATTTGCACCCTACACCAGCCGTTTGTGGTATCCCAAAAGCATTTTGTAAGGAGAGCATCAAGGCGTTTGAAAGCCACTCTAGAGAGCTTTATTCTGGATATGTCAAAATAACCCACCATGATGGCGTGTTTTATTTTGTAAATCTTAGGTGTGCAGAGGTGTATCAAAACAAGGCTTTAGTGTATGTAGGCGGTGGTATAAACGCTAAAAGCCTACCACCAAAAGAATGGCGAGAAACAGAGCTAAAAGCTTTGGTAATAGAAAATCATTTGGTGTTAAAATAAAAATCTTACGAGATGCAATTTAGTGAGCGTGTTAATAATCTTTTCGAACCAGAACTTATAGAGGAAATTTCTTCCGTAGGAAAACTAAAACTAGCCGAAGAAGGCGAGGTAATCATTAATGTGGAGCAGCCTATTGTCTATATGCCTATTGTGATGAGCGGAACGCTAAAAGTTTCTATGATAGATGATAATGGTAAAGAGTTGCTGATGTATTATCTCAACGCTGAAGATGGTTGTGCTATGACTTTTACCTGCTGTATGCAGGAGAAGAAAAGCGAGATTATTGCGGTTGCAGAAGAGCCTTCGGAACTTTGGATGATACCTATGGAGTATATGGATAAGTGGATGATGAAATATCCTACTTGGAAATCCTTTGTTATGATGACAATGCAAGACCGATTTATGAAGGTCATTAAGGCTTTGGATATGGTGGTGTTTAATAGTTTAGATACAAGGCTACTTAATTATCTTAAAGAAAAATCTAAAACTATGGGCAAAACGGTGCTGAATGTTTCTCATGAGCAGATAGCTAACGATTTAGCAAGTTCTAGAGTGGTAATAAGCAGGATGCTCAAGAAATTAGAAAACGAAGGTAAGGTATTGTTGTACAGAAATCAATTAAAATTACTTGGTGAGTGGTAATTTACCATTATCAGTTTAGCTCTTCTTGATAAAGGAAATCTAGACTATTATATGTTAAAGAAATATCTCTATATTTGTACTTATGATTTTACGGGGAGATAACTTAATTAAAGAATACGGACCTAAGAAGGTCGTAAAAGGCGTATCTATAGAGGTAAAGCAAGGCGAAATAGTAGGGCTTTTAGGACCTAATGGAGCAGGTAAAACCACTACCTTTTATATGATTGTAGGTTTGGTAAAACCAACGCAAGGTAACATATTTCTAGACCAGCAAAACATTACAAAAGATGCTATGTACCGTAGAGCCCAAAAAGGGATAGGTTATTTGGCACAAGAAGCCTCTGTGTTTAGAAAGCTCTCCGTAGAAGACAATATTATGGGAGTACTGCAACTTACCAAACTTTCTAAAAAAGAGCAACGCCTAAAGTGCGATGCACTTATAGAGGAGTTTTCATTGGAGCATGTGAGGAAGAACAGGGGGGACCTGTTATCGGGTGGAGAAAGAAGGCGTACTGAAATTGCAAGATGCTTAGCCACCAGTCCTAATTTTATTTTACTAGATGAGCCTTTTGCAGGAGTTGACCCTATTGCAGTGGAAGATATACAAAAAATCGTGAGGTCTTTGGTGGAGAAAAATATCGGTATCCTTATTACCGACCATAATGTGCAACAGACTTTAGCCATTACCAACAAAACTTATATTATGTTTGAGGGTAAAATTCTAAAGGAAGGCTTACCAGAAGATTTAGCCAACGACCCAGAGGTAAGACAAGCCTATCTCGGAGAAAACTTTAGATTTGAAAAGATTTAACATTGATATTCGCTGAATGAAAATTTATACAAAAACAGGCGATGGTGGAGTAACCTCTCTCTATGGAGGTACAAGAGTCTCTAAAGCTCATCTTAGAGTGGAGGCCTATGGTACTATAGACGAGCTTAATGCGTGTCTAGGTGTGGCAAAATCTTATATTCAAGAGGCAGAAGTTTTAGAGCAATTTAAGGCCATTCAGTTTGATTTGTTTACACTTGGTTCGGAGTCTGCAACACCTGTGGATAAACTTTTCTTAGCTAATGATAAATCTAGACTTCCGTTGGTTATAGGTCAAAACGAAATAGAGGCTTTGGAGCGTTGGATAGACGCCTTTGATGAACGGCTAGAGCCGTTACAACTCTTTATTTTACCTGGAGGAGGCAAGGCTTCGGCACATTTGCATGTGGCTAGAACGGTTTGTAGAAGAGCAGAACGCTATTTAGTCGCTTTAAGTGAGCAAGAAGAAGTAAGAGCAGAACTTATAAAATACCTTAATCGTTTGTCTGATTATCTGTTTGTATTAGCGAGATACATTTCTCACTTACACAGCGAACCAGAGGAATATTGGAATCCTAATGATAGACCATAGAATCACAATGGCTAAAGAACCTCAAAAAGCAATTTTATACATCGATGGCGAACCTCCCAAACAGTTGCCACCTTATTCGGAGGAGGATATTTGGGCGTGTACCGATGGAGCTTGGAGTTATCTCAAACAAAAAGGCGTTACGGCGGAGCAGTTGGCTTTTATTTCAGGAGATTTTGACTCTGTGGTTTCTTTAGAAGACCTTCCAAGTGAGAAAGTGATTTCTACACCCAATCAGGATTTTACAGATTTTTATAAAGCCTTAGACCTTCTTAAACAAAAAGGGATTACTAAAGTAGATGTTTACGGAGCGAGTGGCAAAGAGCAAGACCATTTTTTAGGTAATTTAACCGTAGCCTATCAGTTTAAGGAAGAGATAAACATTACTTTCTACGATGATATGGCAACTTATTTTTTTATTCCTCAACAGGTGGAACTAAAGGAGGTAAAAGGTAAAACCGTTTCTTTGTATCCTTTTCCAGAAGCTAAATCTATTGTTACTAGAGGGCTTAGGTGGAGCCTTAATAAAGAGGATTTATCTATCACCAGTAGGATAGGTACGAGAAACATAGCCGATGAAGATACCGTTTTTATCAGCTACGCTAGTGGGAGTTTGCTCGTATTTTTGAGTAAAGATTAGTTTATATAGATTGAAATTTCTTTTAAATATTTAACCAAAAATTAGGTGATAGCTGAGGTATTACTCAAATTTTTTTAGCATTTTTGCATAGATAAAAAATTCGATCAAGTATAATGAAAATTAAATATTCGGAACTAATAGACCAAACGCTTTATTTTCCACAAGAAGAGTTTAGTTATGAGAATGAAAGTCTTCATTTTCATGGGATTAACCTAATGGAAGTGGTGGAGAAGTTTGGGACACCTCTAAAGATAAGTTACCTACCAAAGATTTCTCAAAATATCCAAAGGGCAAAAAAATGGTTTTCGGAAGCCATTGCTAAAAACGAGTATCGCAATACATATCGCTATTGTTATTGCACTAAATCTAGCCATTTTTCTTTTGTGCTAGAGGAAGCTCTTAAAAATGATATTAGTATGGAGACTTCGTCTGCATTTGATATGGATATTGTACGAAAACTCTACGATAAAGGTAAGGTAACCAAAGATATAGAAGTGATTTGTAATGGTTTTAAAACCGATGATTATTTGGAGAAAATATCAGATTTAATCAATGAAGGTTTTGAGAATATTACACCTATCCTAGATAATTACAGAGAGCTGGATAAACTTACAGAAAGTATAGATACTACCTTTAATATCGGGATTAGAATTGCTTCCGAAGAAGAACCGAAGTTTGAATTTTATACCTCTAGATTGGGGATAGGTTATAAGGATATTATCCCATATTACAGTCAGAAAATAGCGGAACACCCTAATGCAAGGCTGAAAATGTTGCACTTTTTCATCAATACGGGGATTAAAGACACCGCTTATTATTGGAACGAACTCTTTAAATGCTTACGAGTGTATGCAAGGCTTAAGAAAATTGCACCAGAGGTAGATTCGCTTAACATAGGTGGAGGGTTTCCAATTAAAACCTCGCTCAACTTCGATTACGACTATGAGTATATGGTGAATGAGATTGTTTCTCAAATTAAAAAATTCTGCGAAGAGGAAGGGGTAGAAGAGCCTAATATCTATACCGAATTTGGGTCTTTTACCGTAGGCGAAAGTGGTGCTAATCTGTACCAAATTATCAGTCAGAAAAGACAAAACGACCGTGAGAAATGGGATATGATAGACAGTAGTTTTATGACGACTCTGCCAGATACTTGGGCTATTTCTAGACATTTTATTATGTTGCCACTCAACCGTTGGGAAGACAGTTATGAGAGGGTGTTTTTAGGAGGTCTTACTTGTGATTCTGATGACTACTACAACTCCGAACAGCATACTAATGCCATCTATCTCCCTGTATTTAGCGATACCAAGCCTCTTTATATAGGGTTCTTTAATACAGGGGCTTATCAGGAGAGTATTAGTGGTTATGGAGGGGCACACCACTGTTTAATTCCTCAACCAAGACACATTTTAATTACTAAAGATGAAGAAGGAAACTTTGTTTACGAGCTATTTAGAGAAAAACAAAGTCCAGAAGATGTACTTAAACTGGTAGGCTATTAAAAAATAATAACACAAAATTATATTAAATGAAAACATACGCAGGTATTCCAGAGGAAAATGCAAGTTTAGAAAACTCAAAAGTAATGTTAGTTACCGTTCCTTATGACGGGACATCTACTTGGGGTAAAGGAGCTGATAAAGGTCCAGAACTATTTTTAGATGCTTCCGAAAATATGGAGCTTTACGATATTGAGACAGGTACAGAACCTTATTTAGAAGGCGTGTATTTAGCAGGTGAGGTAACGGAAGACAGCTCTCCAGAAGCTATGACGGAAGCGGTGTACCAAAAAACAAAAGAACTCCTAAAACACGAAGATAAATTATTTACTCTTTTTGGTGGGGAGCATTCGGTATCTATTGGCTCTATCCGTGCGGTAGGAGAGAAGTATGAAAATCTTACTGTATTACAACTAGACGCTCATACAGACCTTCGCCCAGAGTTTCACGGGTCTACATCTAATCACGCTTGTGCAGTGTTTGAAGCTAGTCAGAAGCATAATCTAGTGCAAGTAGGTATCCGTTCTATGGACGCAGAAGAGATGCAATATGTACCAAAAGGACAGTGTTTTTGGGCTCACGAAATAGCTCAAAATCCTAATTGGATAGATGAGGTATTAGAAAAAGTGTCAGGAAATGTTTATATTACGATAGATTTAGATGCGTTTGACCCTTCTATTGCTCCATCTACAGGAACACCAGAACCGGGAGGTTTAGCTTGGTATCCTACTTTAGAGCTCCTAAAAAAGGTGTTTGAAAAATGCAATGTAGTGGCTTTTGATATTGTAGAACTCATGGACTCTCCAATGGCGAAACCTACGGCATTTTTAGCGGCAAAGCTATATTATAAGATGTTGGCTTATTATCATTTGGCTAACAAGAAATAAAATCTATATTTTAGTTAATAATAAAGAGGTTGTCTTTTAAAATTATAAGATAACCTCTTTATTTTATTAAATTTGAACTCAGAAATAAAATATTAAATATGAAAATAATAGGAGAAATTTTAACGGTTTTAGTAGCGGTAGAGCATCTTTACATTTTGTGGATGGAAATGTTTGCATGGGAAACAGCAGGTAAAAGAGTTTTTGGCAAAAGTCTACCGGAAGAATTATTTACACCCACTAAAGGTTTAGCCGCCAATCAAGGGTTGTATAACGGGTTTTTAGTTGCAGGTTTGGTGTGGTCTTTTTTGATAGAAAACCCAGAGTGGAGCTTTAATGTAAGGGCTTTCTTTCTTGGTTGTGTTATTGTAGCGGGGATTTACGGAGGGCTTACAGCTAGTAAAAAAATCATTCTATTACAAGCAGTACCTGCAATGCTGGCGTTGTTGTTTTGTCTATTGGCTAGATAAAAGCTATGGATATAGAAACTATAAGAGCCTATTGTTTAGAGAAGAAAGGCGTTACCGAAAGTTTTCCTTTTCATGACGAAACTTTGGTGTTTAAGGTTTCAGGAAAAGTATTTATGTTACTTTCTTTAGATAGAATTCCATTAGCATTTAATGTAAAGACCAATCCTGAATGGAGCGAAGTGTTGAGAGAAAAATATCCTCAAATATACGGAGCCTACCATATGAACAAAAAACATTGGAACACGGTGGTGGTAGAAGGCTTACCAAAATCATTATTATTGGAGTTGTTAGACCACTCTTACGATTTAGTTTTTAGCAAACTCACCAAAAAACAAAAAGAAGAAGTATTGAGCTTATAGCTTTTAGAACTCAAAACTTTCGGTTAGGGCTTTATCTTCGTCAAGTTTTTTGATAAGAGCTTCTAGTCCGTCAAACTTAATTTCTTCATGTAGGAAATCTCTAAATTTGATGGTGATGTCTTGGTCGTAAATATCTTTATTAAAGTCTAGAATATACACTTCAATAGATAATTCTGTGCCTGATACTGTGGGATTAGTACCTACGCTTAGCATTCCCTTATAGAATAGATTGTCTATCCAAACTTCTACAATATAAGCCCCTTTTTTAGGTAATAATTTAATATTATCAATACTGATATTAGCGGTAGGATAGCCAATGGTTCTCCCTATTTTTTTACCGTGTATCACCTTGCCACTTAGTGGGTAATGGTAGCCCAGCATATCATTAGCACTTTTAAAATCACCACTGGTAATTGCATTCCTAATTTTAGTAGAACTGATGTTTTGATTTTCTAGCTGTATGGCATCTAATTGCTGAACTTCAAAATCAAACTCGGTTGCCATTTTTTGGAGCAGATTAAAATCTCCTTTTTTATCCTTTCCAAAACGGTGGTCATAACCTATAATAAGATGTTTTACGTTAAGTTTATCTACTAATATTTTCTTTACAAAATCATCTGCGGAGAGGTTTCTAAAATCTTCGTCAAAGTTTTGTAAAAAAAGGAAATCCACACCTAAATTTTCTATTAAAGAGGTCTTTTCGGCTAAAGTATTTAGAAGTTTTAAATTTTCATTAGGATTAAATATAGTTCTAGGATGGGGCCAAAAAGTCAGTAGTCCAGAACTGAGTTTTTTCTCGTCTGATATTTTCTTTAAATTTTTGATAATGCTTTGATGTCCAAGATGAACACCATCAAACATTCCTATTGAAAGAGCAGTGGGAGAGGTATTTTTATATTCAGATATGGAACTTATAACTTTCATAAAATGGGTTTGTTGGAATTATTTTAGAACAATAAAATCTTTCCAAATACTTGTTTTGCAAATATGATAAAAATCTTTTTTTTAAGCAATTGGAAATTTGTTAATAATCATTATATTTGCACACAAGAAAAAAATTAGCAATGGCAAACCAAATTAAAGGAAAAATTTCTCAGATTATTGGTCCAGTAATAGATGTCGTTTTTAGCGAAGTAGAAGAGCTTCCAAAGATCTATGATGCACTGGAAATTACTAAAAAAAATGGTGAAAAGCTTGTGCTTGAAGTAGAGCAACATATTGGTGAGGATACAGTAAGATGTATCGCTATGGACGCTACAGATGGTCTTCAAAGAGGGCAGGAAGTAGTAGGACAAGGTCGCCAAATTACAATGCCTATAGGTGATGAAGTTAACGGAAGACTATTTAATGTAGTGGGTGATGCTATCGATGGATTACAGGATTTATCTAAAGAAGGCGGTTTGCCAATCCACAGAGAAGCACCTAAGTTTGACCAACTTTCTACTTCAGCAGAAGTACTTTATACAGGTATTAAAGTAATTGACCTTATTGAGCCTTATGCAAAAGGAGGTAAAATCGGTTTATTTGGAGGTGCGGGAGTAGGTAAAACAGTACTTATTCAAGAGCTTATCAATAACATTGCAAAAGGGCACGGTGGTCTATCTGTATTTGCAGGAGTAGGTGAAAGAACCCGTGAGGGTAACGACCTTCTTAGAGAGATGTTAGAGTCTGGTATTATTAAATACGGAGACGACTTTATGCACTCTATGGAAGAAGGAGGTTGGGATCTTTCTAAAGTAGATACCGAGTTAATGAAGGAGTCTAAAGCTGCTTTCGTTTTTGGGCAGATGAATGAGCCACCAGGTGCGAGAGCAAGAGTAGCACTTTCTGGTCTTACTTTAGCAGAGTACTACCGTGATGGTGGAGAGACAGGACAAGGTAGAGATGTACTTTTCTTCGTGGATAACATTTTCCGTTTTACACAGGCAGGTTCAGAGGTGTCTGCACTTCTAGGTCGTATGCCTTCTGCGGTAGGTTATCAGCCAACATTAGCATCTGAGATGGGTGCGATGCAGGAGAGAATTACTTCTACTAAAAATGGTTCCATTACTTCAGTACAGGCGGTATATGTTCCTGCGGACGACTTAACCGACCCAGCTCCAGCAACTACCTTTGCTCACTTAGATGCGACTACGGTACTTTCTAGAAAAATTGCTTCTTTAGGTATTTATCCAGCGGTAGATCCACTAGATTCAACTTCTAGAATATTAGCTCCAGAAATTATTGGAGAGGAACATTATAATTGTGCTCAGAGAGTAAAAGAAATTTTACAAAGATATAAAGCATTACAAGATATCATTGCTATCCTTGGTATGGAGGAACTTTCTGAAGAGGATAAATTGGTAGTTTATCGTGCAAGAAAGGTACAGAGATTCTTATCTCAGCCATTCCACGTAGCGGAACAATTTACAGGTATTCCTGGAGCATTGGTAGATATTAAAGATACTATCAAAGGATTTAATATGATTATTGATGGTGAACTAGACCATTTACCAGAAGCAGCATTTAACCTTAAAGGTACTATAGAGGAAGCTATAGAGGCTGGAGAGAAAATGTTAGCAGAAAATAAATAATTCAGATTTTAAGTGTTGAGTTTTAGAGGTTATTCTAAAACTCAACATTTAAAATTTTAAACTGTCATTTAAGATGAATATAAAAATATTAACACCAGAATATGTAGCTTTTGAGGGAGAGGTAGAGTCTGTGCTACTTCCAGGGAAGAATGGAGAGTTTCATATTATGAAAAATCACGCAGCTATTGTATCGTCTTTAGTTGGGGGGAAAGTAAAACTTTACCTTGATAAAGTATCAGCAGATTATGCGAAGTATTTTTCTAAAGAAGATGGTAAAGACTCTATTTATTCGCTTCCGATAAAGAGTGGCGTTATAGAATTTAGTAAAGATAAAGGAATTATCCTTTGCGAATAAGAAAGTTAGTTTGTTATTGATTTAATGATACAAAAAAGGCTATTTCAGAGATGAGATAGCCTTTTTTATGATATTGTTTTTATTCTTCTTAGAAAATTTCTCTTCCAGAGAAGTGGAATGCTGATTCTATCTGTGCGTTTTCGTCAGAGTCAGAACCGTGTACTGCATTTTCTCCTACACTTCTAGCGAACATCTTTCTTATAGTTCCTTCAGCTGCTTCAGCAGGGTTTGTAGCACCAATTAGTTTTCTGAAATCTTCAACTGCATTTTCTTTTTCTAAAACAGCTGCTACAATAGGTCCTGAAGACATAAACTCTACTAACTCTCCGTAGAAAGGTCTTTCAGCATGAACTTCATAAAACTTCTTAGCATCAGCTACTGTAAGTTGAGTAAGTTTCATTGCTTTAATTTTAAATCCTGCTTCAGCTATTTTCCCTAGTATAGCTCCTATGTGTCCATCTGCTACTGCATCTGGTTTAATCATTGTAAAAGTAATGTTTCCTGACATTTTATTTTAATTTTAACCGTACAAAAATACGAACTTATTTCTAGTTTTAAAACTTTTTTTGGCACAGCTTTTGATATAATAATAACGATTCTCATGTTTAATTTGAGTTTTCATGGTTATTAGTTTTTACCCTGATGCTTTCTAAAGTGTCAGGGTTTTTTATTTCAATTTAAAGAGATGAACTTGAGAATTTGTGTACTTTTTTAGTTATCGTAAAAAAAGAGAAGACTATTCTGTTAGTCTTCTCTTTCTTATAACTTATATTTAGATGTTATTATAAAGTATCTACAAATCCTTTCTCTACTTTATATCTCCATCCAAATGGGTCTTCGCTTGTATTAGTTTGAATGCTTACTAACTGGTTTTTAAGTTTTATTGCAAAACTTTCTTCCTCGCTTAGTTGAGGTAGAACCATTTTGTCATCTTTGTACCCTAACGCTTGGAATACACTTAAAACTACTGCTGTCCCAACCCCCCAAACTTCTTTTAAGGTACCTTCTTTGTGTGCTTCAATTACTTTCTTTACGCTAACGGGTTCTACTTTTACCTCTATATTATTATGTTTAGCTAGTTGTATAAAACTATCTCTAGTTACACCGTCTAATATTTTATCAGATGTAGGAGGTGTGTAAATAGTGTCTCCTATTCTTACAAATACATTCATAGTGCCACTTTCTTCAAAATACTCGTGAGAAGCGTCATCTGTCCAAATAATCTGCTCATAACCTTCCTCATTAGCTAATTTAGTTGGATAGAAAGAAGCAGCATAGTTTCCAGCTGCTTTAGCTGAACCGACTCCACCACTAGCAGCACGAGAGTAATAGTCTGCGATTTTTACAGAAACAGGTTCTGTATAGTAAGATTTTGCTGGTGCTGCCACTATAGCAAACATATATTTGTCGGCGATTCTTGCTTTAAGAGCTTCTTCTGTAGCAAATAATAAAGGACGAATATATAAAGAAGAGTTTTCGCCGTAAGGAATCCAATCTCTGTCGATATCCATTAGAGCTTTTAATCCATTCATGAAAACTTCTTCAGGAAGTTCAGGTATTGCTAGTCTTTTTGCAGATTTGTTAATTCTTGCAAAGTTTTTCTCTGGACGGAATAAGTAAACCTCTCCATCTTTATCCTTATAAGCCTTCATACCTTCAAAACAAGCCTGTCCATAGTTAACCCCCATCATAGCAGGAGTAAATGGTAAGGGGCCATAAGGCATAAGTTTAGGTTCTCCCCACTTTCCATTTTCATATTCACATATTACCATATGGTCTATAAAGGTATTCCCGAAAGAAAAATTTTCTGGATTGAAACTATCAATTCTAGGATTTTCTGATTTTTGAATTATCATTTTTGAAAAATTTACTCGTTGTTCACAAAGATAATATAATTTTTGGAATATCCAAATTTTGGTTTATTTTTGAAAAAAAATAGAATGAAAAGAGAGGTTAAATTAACAGCAGATGGTTCTAAAACCTTGTTTATAAATGACTTAAATGAGGGATATCATTCTCATCATGGAGCTCTTCAAGAAGCAAGGCATGTATTTATTAAAAATGGGTTAGATAGAGTTAATGATTTGGAAATAAATATATTAGAGCTTGGTTTTGGGACGGGACTTAATGCTTTAGTAAGTATGGAAAAAATAAGGGCTTCTAATGATATAAAGAAAATAAATTATTTTACCCTAGAGAAGTATCCGGTGAGTTTAGAAGAAGTCAAGGAACTATCTTTTCATAATTTATTTAATCTTCCTAATATAGATGTTATCAATACAACTTTACACGAATGTGAATGGGAGCAACCTTGTGAGATATTGCCTAATTTTAATATCACAAAAATTAATACAGATTTTTACGAATTAAAAAACATTGAGTTACCAAAGATAGATTTGGTATACTTCGATTGTTTCGGAGCTAGAGTTCAGCCAGATTTGTGGGAGCTACCTCTTATGGAAATGGTGGCAGAGAAAATGAAAGTAGGAGGTTTGTTAACTACGTACTCTTCTAAAGGGAGTTTTCAGAGGGTGTTAAAATCGCTTAATTTTAAAGTGGAGAAATTAGAAGGTCCTAAAGGAAAGAGAGAAATGATAAACGCATGGAAAATGTAGCTCTTCTTAAGCTATAAATTTTCTGATGTTTTGTATTTTCTGAAAAAGTTGTATATTTGCAACGGCAAGTCCTAAACAACCAGCTCCTGAAAATCCTCCAGGGTGGGAACGCAGCAAAGGTAATCGGTTGTAGCGGTGTGATTTAGGTAGCTTGCCATTTTTTTATTCAGTCAAGTTACCATTTAATTTCCTCCTTATTTTTTGATAGAAGATAATTGTTTATCTTGGAGAAAGGTTTGCTACCTAGAAAGCCTCTGTGAGCTGATAGGGGAGAAGGGTGAGCCGTTTTTATAATGTAATGCTTATGTGCGTCTATAAACTGAGCTTTTTTTTGTGCAAAAGAACCCCAAAGCACAAAAACAATATTTTCTTTTTTATCTGATATTTCTTTAATGATGAAATCTGTAAATGTTTCCCAACCTAAATCTTTATGAGAGTTTGCTTCGTGAGCTTTTACGGTAAGAGTAGCATTTAGTAGAAGTACGCCTTGCTTTGCCCAAGAGTCTAGCTTGTTGCTGGTTTTAATTATACCTAAATCGTCTTGCAACTCTTTGAAAATATTTCTTAGTGATGGTGGTGCAGGTACTTGGTCTGATACAGAAAAACATAATCCGTTAGCTTGAAAATCATTATGATAAGGGTCTTGCCCTAAAATTACGACTTTCACTTCTTCAAAAGGAGTAAGCTCAATAGCTCTAAATATTTGTTCTTTGGGAGGAAAGCATTTATACTGGTGATACTCCTGTTTTACTTTTTGCCATAAATTTTTAAAGTAAGAGGAATTTTTTATAGGTGCTAATACTTCAGTCCAAGTCATATTCTATTTTTTAGGAAACTATTTTTGAAAGTAAAATGCCAGTAGCAATAGCTACATTTAGTGAAGTGTTTTTTCCGTACATATTGATGTGTAGATGATTGGTGCATTTTTCAAGAGCTTTGTTAGAAACCCCATCTTTTTCGTTACCGCATACGATGACACAAGGGAAATGATATTCAAAAGTCGTATAATCTACACTTTTATTGGTTTTTTCTAATGCGTAAAAGTGAGTGTTTTTTTCAAAATGATTGATGGCCTCTTCCCAACTATTTACAAAAATGATATTGAGATTATTTTCGGCACTTCTTGTGGTTCGTTTTATTCTAGGGGAAAGTTGGCGGAAATTATCAGAAAGTATCACAACTTTTTGTACTCCCATAGCTTCGGCTGTTCTAAGGATAAGCCCTATATTTTCTGGAGATTGTAGGTGTTCCAAGATAAGGCTTATCTCTTTGTTGTGTTTTGAGTTGATGATTTCGTGGTGTTCTAACTGCATAAAACGCACAAAATATTACTGAGTTAAATCTAATCCGCCAAAATTACCACTACTCATCATAAGAAAAGCTCCTTGGGTTTTATCCAAACTTTGCCAATATTGGTGTAATTCTTCCGCATTGGTAAACACCTTTAGGTTAGGATTTTTAAATTTCTCCTTGATAAGTTCTGGAGAAATAATGTCCATTCTTTTTATTTTTAAAGCTTCCTCCGAGTAGAAAACTACCGCTTGGTCTAGTAAATCTAAGCTATGAGCATATTGTTCTAAAAATTCTGGATTTAGAGAGGAATAGGTATGAAGTTCTAAGAAACCGTATTTAGTGGTATTAGAAAACTGCTCCGAAAACGCTTTTGTAGTCGCTTTTACCTTGCTAGGAGCGTGGGCAAAATCTTTGTAAAGAATACCATTGTCATTTCTTTCTACTTTTTCTAATCTTTTAGATGCGCCTTTAAAACTCATAATAGCTTCATAAAAATCTTCCTCCATAATGCCTAATTGTTGGCAAATATGCCTAGCACCTTCCATATTCAGTAAATTATGAGCACCAAAAACAGACAACGGAACTTCTCCCATTTCGGTATCTAGATAAACTTTTTGGTCTGTAATTTTATATTTTGGAGTTTTATAAGGGATTTTTCTGAAGTAATTTTCGGTAGCTTCTACTACTTTTACTACCTCTTCGTCTTCTTCATTGTACACCAATACGCCACCAGGAGTAATACTTGCTACAAATTTTCTAAATTGCTCTATGTAATCATCAAAAGTTTTAAATACATTGATGTGATCCCACGCAATCCCAGAAATAAGAGCGATGTTAGGTTGGTACAAAAGAAACTTTGACCTTAAATCTATTGGTGAGGATAAATATTCATCTCCTTCTAGAATCATAAAGTCGTTAGCTTCTGTGGTTTTTACCATACAATCAAAACCTTCTAGTTGTGCTCCCACCATATAGTCTACCTCTTTTTGATGAAAATTGAGGACATGAAGAATCATCGATGTAATGGTAGTTTTACCATGTGAGCCACCAATTACAACACGGGTTTTATCTTTGCTTTGTTCGTATAAAAATTCAGGGTAAGAGAATATTTTAAGACCTAGTTCTTTGGCTTTGGCTAGTTCGGGATTATCGGCATGGGCGTGCATACCTAGTATTATAGCATCTATATCTGATGTTATTTTTTCTGGAAACCAACCAAGATTTTCAGGGAGCAATCCTTTTTTTTCTAATCTTGATTTTGAAGGTTCAAAAATGGCGTCGTCTGAACCTGTTACTACATAACCTTTATCTTTAAGAGCGATGGCTAGGTTGTGCATAGCACTTCCGCCTATAGCAATGAAATGTGTTCTCAATGTTAAAAAATTTATACTCACAAAAGTAAGAATTTTATATTGTTTTTAGTGCTATTTAATAGACTAGATATTTAAAGTAGATGATAAAAAAAGAGGCTACCTTAAAAAGATAGCCTTGTGAATTGTTATTTTTTTTGAGGAGGATAGTTCTTTAAAATTCCTTCTACAATTTGAGGTATTTGTTTTTGCTTAGACTTAGGAGCATCTACATTGATGCCACTCCCGATGCCCTGCCAAACCAATTTGTTAGTCTTGGCGTCTATAATGTCTATTACTAAAGTACCTGTGTTGTAGTTAGAAACCCAAGTGCGGTTCATACCCCAACCCCAGCCCCAAGGACCTCCCCAACCCCACATACCATAAGGGTTGGTACTTTGTATATCTTCTACCTTTTTATGAGAAGCCTTTACATTGACTATTAAATCTGGGGTTTGGTTAGTACTAAGACCTTTAGCGTTGAATTGCTTTGCAATTTCATTAAGCACTCTGTCCTTGTCCAAATCATTGATTTTTAAATCATCAGTTCGGAACATATAAGTTTTATACTGATTAAACTGAGCGGTTTCCGCATAGTCAGTTCTGATGTTAAAAGGACTACAAGAAGTGATACTTAGTGTAGTAGCGGCTGCTAGGATTAAAAAAACATATTTTTTCATTTTGCTATTGTTTTAAAGGTTTCTTACTCTTTATAAATGTGTCAGTTTTCTTGTCATACCCATATGGGCAATGCTTACAGCCACTTTTGCAACAGTAACCTCTTTTAAGATGGTATTTTTCTGTAAACACCTTATAACCTTGTTCGTTATAATAGAAATCTTCATTTTCATTACCGTTGTGTGATGGCATAAGTTAGAATTTATATCTTTGCTCTACTAATTTTATCCTAATGATAATAGTGTGCCAAAAACTGCTTAAAAATACAAAAATTACTGGAATTGCTATTTTTCCATTCATTTTTTTACGCAAAAGGGCAGATAAAACTAATAAAAAGTTGGTTAATCACGAAAAAATACACTTAAGACAACAGTTGGAGCTGGGACTTGTTTTCTTCTATTTATGGTATGTGTTAGAGTTCTATTATAGATTATATCAATACAAAAATCCTCATTTAGCCTACATCAATATTTGTTTTGAAAGAGAGGCTTATGCTAATGAATCTAATTTACATTATCTTAAAGAGAGGAGTTTTTGGGCATTTTTAAAATACAAATAATGAGTAAAGTTGAAATTCCGATAATAAAAATTCCTCATCCTAATAAACAAATTGAACTCTATATCAAGAGAGAGGATTTGGTGCATAAAGAAATATCAGGTAATAAATACTGGAAACTACTTTATAACATAGAGAATTACAGGAAAAAACAGGTCGAAAATCCACTGATTATTACTTTTGGTGGTGCTTTTTCTAACCATATTGCTGCAACGGCAGCTTTGGGGAGAGAGTTAGAAGTCCCAACTTTAGGGATTATAAGAGGAGAAGAGCTGGTCTATAAGTGGGAAGAAAATCCTACATTAGTAAAAGCTAACGAAGACGGAATGACTTTCGATTTTGTAACTAGAGAATCATATAGAGATAAAAATCACCTTACAGAAATTTATCAGGAGCTTTTTCCGAATGCGCTTATCATTCCCGAGGGAGGTAGTAATGCTTTAGCGGTGGAGGGTGTTCAATTTATGTTGAATGAAAAGACAATAGAATTTGATTATTTATGCACGGCAGTAGGTACTGGTGGAACGATAGCAGGACTTTCTAAATTTGCTGAAAAATATCAGAAAGTCTTGGGTTTTAAAGCTGTGAAAGATGATTCTTTAGACGGTAAAATTTTAGAATGGAGCGGAAGAAATAATTTTCAATTGATGGAGACAGGTCAAGGAGGTTATGGTAAAATAACGGACGAAGTGGTGGCTTTTATCAATAAATTTTATCATAATTATAATATTTTGTTAGAACCCATCTATACAGGCAAGATGATGCAGCGTTTATGGCAGTTGATAGATGAGGGCTTTTTTACTGCAGGAAGTAAAATTTTGACCTTTCATACAGGGGGATTGCAAGGGATAAAAGGAGCTAATGAATTCTTGAAAAACCAAGGCAGACCCGCTATTGTTGAGGGAGATGGAATATAGGTGAGAGAGGCTTCCGTTTAGAAATAAAAAGATTATTGTATCTTTGTTGAGTGGCAGACTGGATTGGTTTGCTGCTTTATTTTTAATAAAAACATAATTTATAAGATATTATGAAAAAGTTTTTGATAGCTTCGGCGGTTTTAGTCGTTTCACAATTTAAGGCTCAGACATGGGCAACAGATGACCAATATATCCAGCGTTTCGCAGGATATGCCGTGGAAGAAATGGAAAAATATAAAATCCCAGCAAGTATTACTTTAGCACAAGGGATATTAGAAACAGGAGGTGGGCAATCTCGCTTAGCACAAGAAGGTAATAATCACTTTGGAATTAAATGTAAGGAAGGCTGGACGGGCAAAACCATGAGGCATACCGATGATGCTCCTAACGAGTGTTTTCGTGTGTATAACGACCCAAAGGAGTCTTACGAAGACCATTCTAAGTTTTTAGCTTATCGTAAATACTATACTAATCTATTTAAACTTGACCCAAAGGATTATAAAGCTTGGGCTCATGGGCTTAAAAAAGCTGGGTATGCTACCAATCCTAGATATGCTTATATTTTGATAAGCAAAATAGAAAAGTATAAATTATACGAGTTTGATAATATTTCGTCTAAGGAAGTCCCTTTTACATTATTGAAACTTTATCCAGAGTTGAATGATGACAAAGAGTTTATGGCGAAAATAAACCCACAAAAAGAGGTTAAAAAGAAGGAAAGTGTAACGGTGCATGTTCCTTATCAGCAAACTTCTTATGCAGAGCAACAGAAAACAGCAGATCAGCTAAGAAAAGAAAAATTAGCATTGTTGGAAGGCATAACAGTGAAATCTCATCCTAATGGAGGATTGAAGTATGTAGTGATTCCAGCAGATACTGATGTGGCTTACATTGCTAAAAAGTTTGAAATGAGAGAGGGGAGGTTGTTAAAGTGGAATGATTTAAGTGGGAATAAACTAAAGGCAAATGATGTTTTGTTTTTAGAACCAAAATCTTCTACAGGAAGTATAGAAACATACAAGGCTGAAAAGGGAGATACAATGCATAAAATTTCTCAAAAATTTGGTATTAAATTAAGAAAACTTTACTCCAAAAATAGAATGGAGTATGGAGAACAGCCTAAGCAAGGGCAAATTATTTATTTGCAAAAGAAAGCTCCACGCAGATAGTATTTAATAATTAGGAAAAATAAAATTAAGATGTTATATCAAAGAAGTAGTGCCTTATTTCAAGAGGCTAAAAACTATATTCCTGGTGGTGTAAACTCTCCTGTAAGAGCGTTTAAATCGGTGGGCGGAACACCTGTATTTATGAAGTCTGCTAAAGGGGCTTACCTTACAGACGCAGACGATAAAACTTATATAGATTATATCAATTCGTGGGGACCAGCCATATTAGGGCATACTCACCCTGAAGTATTAGAGGCTGTAAAGTTACAAGCTGAAAAAGGCTTCTCCTTTGGGACACCTACTGAGTTAGAAACCGAAATTGCTAAATTTATCACAGAAAATGTACCTAATATAGACCAAATAAGAATGGTATCATCTGGTACAGAGGCTTGTATGAGTGCTATTCGTTTGGCTAGAGGCTACACAGGGAGAGATAAAATTATTAAGTTTGAAGGTTGTTATCATGGGCATTCAGACTCATTTCTGATAAAAGCAGGGAGTGGTGCGGCAACTTTTGGAAATCCAAATTCTCCAGGAGTTACGCAAGGTACAGCTAAAGATACTTTATTGGCTAGATATAATGATTGGGAGCAAATTCAAGATTTATTTCGCCATAACGAAGGGCAAATTGCGGCGGTTATCATAGAGCCAGTGGCTGGTAATATGGGTTGTGTACTTCCTGAAAATAACTTTTTACAAAATCTAAGGCAAATCTGCGACCGTAACGGAACTCTTTTAATTTTTGATGAAGTGATGACGGGCTTTCGTCTAGGATTTGGTGGAGCTCAAGAGGTCTATGGAGTGAAGGCGGACTTGGTAACTTATGGTAAAGTTATCGGTGGAGGTATGCCTGTGGGTGCCTTTGCTGGGCGTCGTGAAATTATGGAATGTCTGGCTCCTAAAGGTGCCGTTTATCAAGCAGGAACGCTTAGTGGTAATCCTATTGCGATGAGAGCGGGACTGACGACATTGCAACTCATTAAAAATGACGAGAATTTCTATCAAAATCTTGATAAGACCACAGAAAAATTAGATTTTGAAATTGCTAAAATCCTTAACGAAAAAGGGATTGAATACCGTATCAATAGAAAAGGCTCTATGATGTCTGTGTTTTTCCATACTAATAGAGTAGCTAATTTTGATGAGGCACAACAGGCCAATCATTCGTTATTTAATACCTTTTTTCATCACTTGTTGGAGAGAGGTGTTTATCTTCCACCTAGTGGGTACGAAACTTGGTTTATTTCTTCTGAAATAAAAGATAATGAGATAGATAAAACTTTAGAAGCAATAAGAAGTTTTCAGTATTAAATATCTAAATCACTCCAGAATTCTGAGAGTGATTTTTTATTTTTGATGAAATATTAAATAGAATAGTTAGTTTTTTTATCTTTGGGACGATTTGTAATAATTATTATGATATGAAAAAAATAGTGATACTAGCATTAGGTTTATTTTTGTCTGTTAATGCCTATAAAGGGCAGGAAATTACATTGGACAAAATCTACTCGGGCTATTATAGAGGTAAAGGTATAGCGGGGATTTCTCCATTAAAAACAGATGATTATTACGCCGTAATAGAACCAACAGGAATTGCAAAATACTCTTATAAAACTTTACAAAAAGAAGGTTATATAGTAGAGGGAAGATACGAAGATTATCAGCTTTCTAACGATGGTCAAAAGATTTTGTTGCAGAAAGTTAGTGAGCCTATTTACAGACATTCTTTTTTAGGTGTTTTTGATGTTAAGGATTTGTCAAGCGGAAAAATCATTTCTTTATTTGAAGGGAAACCTGTTCAGGAGCCTACCTTTTCGCCTGACGGTAGCAAAGTGGCTTTTATTTCAGAAAATAATTTGTATTACCAAGACTTAGCGTCGGGGCAAGTAGTTCAAATTACAACGGACGGTAAGAAAAATGAAATTTTGAACGGACTGGCAGATTGGGTTTATGAAGAGGAATTTGGTCATGCTAAACAATATGTATGGAATAGTGGCGGTGATGCCATTGTTTTTGTAAGGTCTGATGAAACAGCTGTTCCTGAAATGAATATGCCTATCTACGGAAACAATCTATATCCACAAGATTTTAAATTCAAATATCCTAAAGCGGGCGAAAAAAACTCGGAAGTTAGTTTACATTATTATCAATTAGCTACAAAGAAGATAGCTAAGGTAGATTTAGGTGTTTTTGAGAATTATTACATTCCACAATTATTTGTATCTAAGGTGTCTGATGAGGTTTTGGTGGCTACGGCTAACAGGCATCAGAATAAGTTAGATATACTAAAGCTAAAAACATCTAACGGGAAAGTAGAAAAACTATTTACGGAAACTGATAAGGCGTGGATAGAAACTGATAATTTGACTTTAGAGTTTCTTTCTGATGGAGGTATGTTATGGGCTTCGGAGAGAGATGGTTATCGTCATTTGTATTGGTATGATGCTAAAGGTAAACTAAAAAAACAGGTTACAAAAGGAAATTGGGAAATTACAGACTATTACGGTTTTGATGCTAAAAATCAAGAGGTTTTTGTGCAAACTACTCAGAATGGAAGTATCAATAAGGTAGTGTCTAAAATCAATATCAATACGGGTAAATCTCAAATTGTTTCAGATATAGAAGGTAACAATACGGCTTCTTTTAGTCCTAATTTTAATTATTTTATCAATACAACCTCTTCTGCTAAAACCCCACACAAATATGTGTTGAGAGATAGAAATGGAAAAAGTTTGAAAGAAATACAAAACAATGATGAGCTTTTAACTAAGTTAAAAACTGATAATTGGGTAGAGAAGGAATTTTTTACTATACCCAATGATGCAGGAGACCAAATGAATGCGTGGATTATGAAGCCTAAAAACTTTGACCCTAACAAAAAATATCCTTTGTTTATGTTTCAGTATTCAGGACCAGGGTCTCAGCAAGTAAGTAATTCTTGGGATTCTAGTAATGGTTTATGGTTTAATCATTTAGTTCAGAAAGGCTATGTTGTAGCCTGTGTAGACGGTAGAGGTACAGGTTATAAAGGTGCAAATTATAAGAAGTCAACCTATCTTAATTTAGGTAAATATGAAATAGAAGACCAAATAACTGCTGCGAAATGGTTTGGGAAACAGTCTTATATAGATGCTAGCAGAATTGGGATTTTTGGCTGGAGCTTTGGAGGTTACATGGCTAGTTTAGCGATGACTAAAGGGGCTGACGTCTTTAAAATGGGAATTGCAGTAGCACCAGTAACCAATTGGCGTTTTTATGATACGGTTTACACAGAAAGATTTTTGAGAACTCCACAAGAAAATGCAAAAGGTTATGATGAAAATTCTCCTACGGAATATGCTCATTTATTAAAAGGTAAGTTCTTGATGATACACGGTACAGCAGATGATAATGTACATTTTCAAAATGCAGCAGTATTTTCCGAGGCACTTATTCAGAATAAAAAGCAGTTTGAGTTTATGACTTACCCAGATAAAAATCATAGTATATATGGAGGGAATACTCGCTCTCAACTTTATGAAAAGATGACACAATTTATATTGAATAATCTTTAAAATGTTCAATAATAATAGCAAAAGAGCTACTTTTTAAAGTAGCTCTTTTTTGTTATTTGGAAATAAAAAATGCTATTGAGTTTATCAATAGCATTTTACTGTACCCAGAGCCGGGATCGAACCGGCACGCCTTTCGGCATTGGTGTTTGAGACCAACGCGTCTACCAATTCCGCCATCTGGGCATGTGTTGAATTAGAGACTGCAAATATAGACTTTTTTTAGATTATACAAAAATATTTTTAGCATTTTACCAAAAAACCTCCAATCCATCATGAGCAGGTTTTATGTGCGGAGGTAATAGGCTTTCTATCTCATTGTGAAACCCTAATCTATGGCTAATGTGAGTAAGATAAGTAGTTTTAGGCTTTAAGGTTTCTACAAGTTCTAAAACTTGTGGAAGTATAAAATGGGAAGCATGCGGTTCTTCTGCTCTTAAGCAGTTAATGATTAAAATATCTAAATTTTTTAATTTCTCAAGTTGGTCTTTACTAATGGAACTTGCATCGGTAATATAGGCTAGATTTCCTATTTTATAACCAAGTATGGGGAGTTTTCCGTGGAGTACTTCTATGGGTTCTATTAAAGTTCCTAGTAGTTCAAATGGTTGGTTTGTAATTTTATATAAGTCAAAACTAGGTGCTCCAGGATATTTTTCCGTAGCGAAGGCGTAAGGAAACCTTTGTATGATTTCGTTTGAAACTCTTTCTAAACAGTAAATAGGTATATTTTTATTAGTATTGAAAATAATGGGACGAAGGTCGTCCAACCCAATAATATGGTCATTATGCTCGTGTGTTACTAGGAGGGCATCTATGTGAGACTCTCCGAAGGAAAGCATTTGTTGTCTAAAATCGGGTCCGCAATCTATTAAAATTTTTTTATTGTTATTAGTTGTAATTATAGCGGAAGACCTAAGTCTTTTATCTTTAGGGTTTTGAGAGAGGCAAACAGGGTGGTTAGAACCTATAACAGGTATGCCTTGAGAAGTGCCTGTGCCTAAAAATTTCAGCTTCATTTTTGAGTTTAAAATCATTTTGGTAAATTTACAAAAAATATAAATATTGCGAATATGTCGGGAATCAAAGCGGTTTTAACCCCTAAACAAAAAGCATTAGCAGTTAATCTAGACCCTTCAATATATGGTACATTTGCGGAGATTGGAGCGGGGCAGGAGACGGTGCGTCATTTCTTTAGAGCAGGAGGAGCTTCTGGTACTATTGCCAAAGCGATGTCCGCCTATGATAAGGAATATAGTAATGCTATCTATGGACAAGAGGTTAAGAATAGATTTGTTACTCAGAATAGATTAAAAAAAATGCTCAGACATGAGGTGAGCCTTATAGAAGAGCGACTAGATAATACCGAAACTCCAGATAGAAAGTTTTTTTCGTATGCTAATACCGTAACCACAATAAATTACCATAAAACCTTTAAAGGTCATGGCTGGGTAGGGTTGATGTTTCAGCACGAGGCAGATGCGGAGTATAGCGAAATTATTCTGCATATCAGATTTAAAGAAAATGATGCAACACTTCAGCAGGAAACTTTAGGAAATCTAGGTGTTAATCTCATTTTTGGGGCTTTTAATTATGCTGATAATCCAAGACATTTAATTAACAGTCTTTACGATGATATTTCTATTGATAAGATAGAAATTGATATGATTGATTTCCAAGGACCTGCATTTGAGTATGTTGATAACCGATTGATGAGTTTACAGCTTGTCAAAAAAGGTATGACGGAAGCGGTTATATTTAACTCCGAAGGTAAAAATATGCTTCCAGCAGATATTCTTTACAAAAAAGATGTTTTTGCGGTGAGAGGTAGCTTTAGACCTGTAACATTGGTGAATATAGATATGTTTGAAAATGGTCTAGATCTTTTTCTAAAAGATACTAAAGGAAAGCCCGAGGGCACCGTAATTATCTTTGAAATTACAACGGCTAATCTTAGAGCAACGGGTAAAATAGACGAGAGAGACTTTTTGGATAGGGTAGATGTGTTAGCAAAGTTAGGCTACACTGTAATGGTGTCTAACTTTTCTGAGTATTATCGTTTGGTAGAGTATTTTTACAGCTATAATATTCGCTATTTGGGTGTAGCGATGGGAGTTAATAATTTGCTAATGGTCTTTGATGAAGATTATTACAAAAACTTGCCAGGTGGAATATTAGAGGCATTTGGTAAATTCTTTAGAAAAGATATGAAGGTTTATTTGTATCCTTATAAAGATCCAGAATCTCACGAGGTGTTAGATTCTGATAATTTAAAAGTGAATGAAAACCTTAAAGAACTATACAAATACTTTAAGCATAATAATAGAATTGTTGATATTAAGACTTATAATCCTGAATATTCCGAAATCTATTCTCGTGAAATTTTGGTTAAAATAGCAAATTGTGAAACATGTTGGGAGTGTCAACTTCCAGAAGGTGTGGCAGATATGATTAAAGAGAGAGGTATGTTTGGCTACAAAGAAGCAATCGCCCTAAAAGAATTTTAAAATAAATTAGGTATGGAGAAATTAAAAATAAAATTATCAGAAATCATCTCTGATAATCATCTTTCTAAAGATGAAAAACTCAAAGCAATTTGTGAAGTTTTAGACCAAGAAAAAAGTTACTTTAACTGGACAGGGTTTTATTTTAAAAATGGAAATAAAGAAGAACTTATATTAGGACCTTATGTAGGAGCGCCTACAGATCATACGGTTATTCCTTTCGGTAGAGGTATTTGTGGGCAAGTAGCTGTATCTAATAAAACGTTTGAAGTACCAGATGTTATGGCTGAAGATAACTATTTGTCGTGTTCCATAGATACGAAAGCAGAATTGGTAGTTCCTATCATAAAAAATGGAGAGAATATAGGTCAAATAGATATAGATTCTCACACAATAAATCCTTTTACGAAGGAAGATGTAAAGCTTTTGGAATGGCTTTGTAGTGAGGTTGCAACTATATTATAATTTTCAGTATGTTAGTGTGTAATCGTTCTTTTAGAAGAATACTCTTTTTTAATATATTAAATTTGATTTAGAGGGAAATTTGGGAGTCTGTTTACATTTTAAGCAGACTCTTTTAGATGATAGTTGAAGTTGGATTGAAGATTTTACAACGATTCAGAATTGAGTTTGTAGCGTCTAATTTCTTTATTCATTTTTCTTAGCATACCTATGGTGCCTATTTTTACAGAATTTTCTGCATTTCCAAGAAGTCTAGCATTACCTTTATAGGTGTCATAGGAGGTTTCTATAATAAAATTTCCGTCAGCATCATAAAGTTTAGCACTTACAAGAACTTGGTTAGAAAAAACATAACGTCCAAAACCTACTTTAAAATACTTTACTCTTGGTATGAGTGCCACTTCGGCATTATTATTTAGACAAATTTCTTTAATATATTCGGTGTCAATATTTTCATAAGACATGACACAATCCACTCGTAGAATTTTCCCACTATTTCTATCTTTCAAAAAATCGCTTGCGGCACTGTAGAATGCGTTATATGTAGGAATGTATATTTCTGGTATTTCTGGAGTGATTACTGGATTAAAGTACACCACCTTTTTTACCTTTTTTATTTTGATATTTTTATTAAGGTAGCTAAGACTATCGCCCCATGCGGAACAGCCTATGGTACAAATTAAAGAAACAGATATACCTATTAAGATTAAAGTTTTTTTCATACCCATTTTACAATGCAAATATACTCTTTTAAAGGTGATTAGTGCAATACCTTGTGTGTAAGATTTATGCTATTTTTTTTAGAAATAAAATATCTATGCAGATAGGGTGCATAGAAAAATTATAGATTTGCTGTAGGAAATATAAAATAAATTTGAAAATGATAACAGGCAGAGACATATTGAATTTAGGTTATGAATCAGGAAGGTGGTTCAAAGAAGCCTTAGAGTATGCTAATCAACATCAGTTAAGCCAAGAAGAACTGAAGAGCTATTTGGAAGAAGTCAGTCCTAAATATATAGAGCCGTACAATATACCTATTGACTTTCATCTCAACATCAAGGCAGAAACTGAAGAAGAAGTGAGTAATGTAGAGGTGGTAATTTCTATTATGAAAGAGCTTATGAAAACCCCCACTTTAGTTGTTGGAGCTGTGATGCCCGATGCTTGTCCAACAGGCGAGGGTCAAATTCCTGTGGGTGGTGTAGTAGTAGCGAAAAACGCTATACATCCGTCTATGCATAGTGCCGATATTTGTTGCTCTGTAATGATGACTAACTTTGGATACATTGAGCCTAAAATGGTATTAGATAAAGCCCATTCCATCACTCATTTTGGAGGTGGAGGACGAGAAGAATTTTCTGATTTACCTCAAGAATTAAAGTTAAAAATGAAAAACAATCCTTTTCTAAATGATGAGAAAAGTTTTAGCTTAGCGACTTCTCATTTGGGTACGCAAGGCGATGGTAATCACTTTTTGTTTGTAGGGGTTTCAAAGAAAACAGGCGAAACAATGATGGTTACACATCACGGTAGTAGAGGACTGGGAGAATATTTATATAGCCAAGGGATGAGAAGAGCAGAAGTTTTTAGACGAGAACTTTCTCCTAAAACAATGCCTAAAAACGCATGGATTCCTTATGATACCGAAGAAGGAAAAGCCTATTGGGAAGCCTTACAAATTGTAAGAGAATGGACGAAACTAAACCATACCACCATTCACAATGCAACAGTAGAACTATTGAAGACGGAACCAATTGACCGCTTTTGGAACGAGCATAATTTCGTGTTTAAAAAAGGAGAGTTGTTTTACCACGCTAAAGGAGCCACGCCTCTTGATGATGCATTTGTCCCTGATAGTAAAGGTGGGCTAAGGCTTATTCCGTTAAATATGAGCGAACCTATATTGATTGTCAAAGGAGAAACGACAGCAACCAATTTAGGTTTTGCACCTCACGGAGCTGGGAGAAATATCGGTAGAGGAATGCATAAAAAGAATAATTCTCATAGAACTATTGCTGAGATTTTCAAAGAGGAAACAAAAGGTCTGGATGTTCGGTTTTTTTCAGGACATATTGATATTTCCGAACTACCGAGTGCCTACAAAAACGCTCAAACGGTTAAAAACCAAATGAAAGAATTCGGTTTAGGAGAAGTGGTGGACGAGATTATGCCGTATGGGTGTATTATGGCTGGCGATTGGCAAATTGATGCACCTTGGAAAGCAAAAGCTAGAGAAAGGTACAGAAAACAAGGGAATATATAACGACTAAATGAAAGATATTTATGATTAAGACGATAAGGCTTTTAGTGAGATTTATATTTTATATGGTATTATGGACCATATTTTCTGTATGGGTAGAGATGTCAGATTTATTATATCAAATCATAACGGTAATAGTTGCCGTTATTTTTGTGCTTTTGACTTTACTGAATCCCAAATAATATTTTCCTATGCACTTCCACTGCACAGAATGTATATACCTTTGTCATAAGAAATTTAAAAACACTCAAAAATGGAGACAAAAAGAAAACAACAGAGAGAGCATCTAGCTAACTTTCACATTGCAGGTTTCAACTATTACGATGGGGCTTTATGTTTTTCTAAGCTCAAAGTAGGTGCAACGCTAGAACTTGAATACGAGGTAGATAACAAATACGACGCTCGTGCCGTAGCCCTCTACTACAAAGGCAATAAGTTAGGCTTTATTCCACGCACCGAAAACCGAATTTTCTACAAGCTCGTCAAAATGGGTTACGAAAACGCTTTGGATGTCCGCATTCAGCAGATTGATGCCACCGCACATCCAGAGCAACAAATTAGCGTGGTGGTGCACCTGTTGCCACAAGATTAAAAACCAATAACCGTTGATGCAATGCGTCAGCGGTTTGTTTTTATGGTTGAGAATTTAGGAAATTAAAATGATATTTTTGGCGTGCCCCTTCCTTCGCCCACCGCATCGTCCGCGGGGCGGGCTTTCGCCTATATCTTTTTCTGAGGAGGAACGACGAGGAAAAAGGATGCTGGTTCTATCCCTCATGCAGGGGGAATGGTAGAGGTTAGCGAGGGAAAATAGAGAATTAGGATAAGTTTTATTGTTGTTCCTTAGAAAATGATTTTAAGTAGGGGAATTTAGTAAAACGATAATGCGAATGCTATGAAAATACATATAAATGTGTCAAATTGGCGTCCTATTTATTGAAAAAAAATAAACTAGACTGACATTTTGTTAACGGAAATAATGTTAGGTTTAAAAAGGAGCAATTTTTGATTGCCAACTACTTGTGAAAATAAACTAAAAATCATGAAATTAAAATTACCTCGTTTAATTAGAGAAGAAAAAGTTGGAAATTCTTTAAGAAAGAATATTATAATCCATTTGGTCTGTGAAGAAGTTGAAAAAGATTTTGAAATTGTTTCTTTTCAACGAGGTAAGGTGATTCTGAAGGATTTGGATGGAACCGAATTTTATATCACGACCTCCAAAAATGATGTGCCAGAGAATCAAAATTTTGTTTTGTTATCAAAGAGTTTTCTTAAAAAAGATATTGAAAGCGGAAATATTACATTCATAAAATGGTTAAAACATCCAAACAATATCGAACATCGACCTACAGATATTGTAAATTCTTGGGGGAATGCGTTTAATTTTAAAGAAGAAGACTTAGGAAATGAATTAATTGGGTTAAGAAAACCACAAATAGGTGCAATACATTCAATTTTAGGTCATTTAACAAATGCTAATGAAATTGCAACTGTTGTTTTACCAACAGGAACTGGAAAAACGGAAACAATGTTATCCGTTTTGGTTGCAGGTAAATGTAATAAACTTTTGGTTACAGTTCCTTCTGATGCATTAAGGAGTCAATTAGCAGGAAAGTTTTATGATTTAGGTTGGCTTAAAAAAGGGGATAGTGAAGGAAACTCCATCGTTTCTTCTAATGCTAAATATCCAAAAGTAGGAATTGTCAATACTGGTTTCAGAGATGATGATGAATTAAACCATTTTCTTGACAAGTGTAATGTAATTGTTTCTACTATGGATTTAATGACTTCAATGCCTATCAAACAAGCTAATTTAATTTCAGAGAAGTGTTCGCATCTTTTTGTGGATGAAGCTCATCACTCAAAAGCAAAAAGTTGGAATAGATTTATTAATTTTTTTGATAAGAATAAGGTAGTATTATTTACTGCAACACCTTATAGAAATGACGGGCAATTACTTGATGGGAAAATTATATATAATTTCACACTCAAAGAAGCACAAGAGCAAGGTTACTTTAAAGAAATTGATTTTATTCCAATAAGAGAATATGACCAAAAAACTGCTGATTTGAAAATAGCTGAAGTAGCTGTAAATAAGTTAAGAGAAGATATTACGAATGGGTATGAGCACATTTTAATGGCTCGATGTGAAAATAAACTTCGTGCAGATGAAGTTTTTGAAATTTACTCAAAACATACTGACTTGAATCCTATTAAAATATATTCAAATCTAAAAGGTCAGTCTAATATTAAGCAAAACATAATAAACAAACAGCATAAAATCATTGTGTGTGTTGATATGTTGGGTGAGGGATTTGATTTGCCAGAGTTAAAAATCGCAGCATTTCACGATGCAAGAAAAAGTTTGCCAATCACATTACAATTTGCAGGGAGGTTTACGCGTACAAATAAGGATAATAATTTAGGAAAAGCAAGCTTTGTTGCCAATCTTTATCAACCAAGCTTAAGTGATGAATTAAGCTTGCTTTATGCAAAAGAATCAAATTGGAACTCAATTTTACCAACATTAAGTTTACAAGCAACTCAGGAGCAGATAGACTTACAAGATTTTTTATCAGGATTTAATCATTTGGATGAATCAATTATACCATTTCAAGAAATTCGTCCTGCTTTTAGTTCTGTTGTTTATAAAAATCAAACTGACGATTGGCATCCTATGAACTTTAAAGCAGGAATAAAAGGCTATGAAAATTATGATTATAAATTTCATGACTTAAATAGAGATAGGAAGACATTAATCGTATTCTTAGGAAATAAGAAACCAGTTGATTGGGGAAGTTTTAAAGATGTTTATAATATTGAATGGAATATATACATAGTTTATTGGGAACAATCAAAAAATTTATTATTTATACATTCTTCGGATAAGGGAAGTCATTATAAAGAATTAGCAAATGCAATTATTGGGAATAGTTCAATCTTGATTAAAGATGAGGATGTTTTCAAAACTTTTTATAATATTGATAGAGTAAAACTATTCAATTTAGGGTTGAGAAAAGGACTTGGAAAAGATATTACTTTTCAATCATATTATGGGAAAGGCGTACAAGAAGGACTTACATTGGCGGAAGAAAAATCGGGTATCAATAACAATGTTTTTGGAGTTGGTTTTGAAAATGGAGATATAACATCCATTGGTTGTTCAAGAAAGGGACGAATTTGGTCTTATTCAAGAGGAACAATAAATCAATTTTTAGATTGGTGTGATGAAATTGCTATAAAATTGACAAATGATGAAATTGACCCTAATGAAATTTTACTTAAAAATACTATAAAACCCGAAAGAGTTTCAATCAGACCAAATGCTTATCCTATTTCTGTAGATTGGCATCATGAGATATATAAAACTATTGAGGATAAAGTTGTTTTCAATATAAAAGGAATTGATTATGATTTATCAAGTATAGAACTTAACACTTTTAATCCTGATAACGATAATCCATTGAGTTTTTCTTTAGATACAGATTCTGATATAATTACTTTTCAATTGAATTTGAGTGAAGTGATTGTAAATGGTAATAGATTATTCAGTTTTAATATATTAAAAACTTCAACTATAGAAGCAAATGTAAAAATGGGTTCAAAGATTTATTCGGTAATCGAATTTTTTAATGAGTTTCCACCGAAATTCTGGTTTCATGATGGTTCTAATTTACAAGGTAATGAATATGTGAAATTTAATGAAGAAATTTTAGAATATCCTAAAGAAGAAATAGAAGTTTGGAATTGGACAGGTGTAGATATTAATAAAGAATCAGAGGGGTTTGGTAATATTAATAATTCTTCAATTCAGTATTTTTGTATTGAGAAATTAATCCATGAGGATTATGATTTAATATATAATGACGATAATAGCGGAGAAATTGCAGATATAGTTGCTATAAAAAATACAGAGAAAGAAATACTTATTGATTTATTTCATTTGAAATTTGCATTAAGGGGTGTTGTTTCAAGCGAAATTAAAAATTTCTATGAAGTGTGTGGTCAAGCACAAAAATCATTAGTTTGGAAGTATAAAGAAAGTTTAGAATTCTTTAATCATTTAATGAAAAGAGAATATAAAAAGCAAAAACAAGGGCAAACAAGAATTAGAAAAGGTAATATTGAATTATTAGAAAAATTACTGTTTGAAGCTAAATGGAATAAAGAATTGAAGTTTCAAGTTATAATTGTTCAACCAGGATTTTCAAAAGAAACAGTAACTCCGCCAATTTTAAATTTGTTAGGAGTTACTTCAAACCATTTAAAAAAAGAGGGGGGAATTGATTTAAAAGTAATTTCAAGTTAACAGATAGTATAAATAATAATATCTAAAATTAATTAAGTATTGCTATTATGAAAAACAAAAAAAGTAAGAAGAAGTATCATAAAGAAGATTTGATAAATACACTGAACAGATTGTATAGGTGTCGAGATTTAGAAATTTCTAATCTTTGGCAAAGGTCAGTTTTTCTCTCTGTTTTTTTAATCCTTTGCTTTACTGCTTACGGATATTTAATATTAAATTTAGTCAAAGAAAATTATGATTTAAATACTCTAAATAAATATAATATCACTTGTTTGTTGCTATCTTCGATAAGTGTAATTTTTTCTACTATTTGGATTTTAATGGCAAAAGCCTCAAAAGCATGGTATGAAGTTTATGAATCTGCAATTTCAAGTTTTGAATATAAATATTTTGAAAAAATAAACTTGCCTGCTGAGAATATTATGGGTGAGATGATTTTTAGAAGGGAGTTAAGAAATGATAATATCTTTTCACGAAAAGGAGGTGCGTTTTCGCCATCTAAAATAAATATTGCTATTGGACAGATTAGTTTATTAATTTGGGCGATTATAATGCTTTTACACTCAGTATGTAATTTACTTCTTATACATTTAACAGAAAATAAGATAATAAATACAACTCTAACAGTAGCTATACCTTTAATGACACTTTCGATTGTATTATATATTACTTTATCTGAATATGTGAAGAGTGGGTTTCTGACAAAAAATTAATCCCTCCAAACATTCCTCCGTGTGAGGGATAGAGGCGGTATCCTTTTTTGAGGAGGAACGACGAGGAAAAAGATATAGCCGAAAGCCCGACGGCGAGACCTTTGTGCGTGGGAACTAGGAAGCCGGCACGCCCAAGTGATTTTTCTGTACTTTATCACGATTGTTTTTGGGGCTAAAATGGTCTTTTTGGAGATTAAATTGTACCTTTGTAAAACTTGAAAAATAGACACTTTTGATATGATTACAGGCGAACTTAAATCTCAAATAGATAAAATCTGGAACGACTTCTGGACGGGCGGTATCTCTAATCCGCTTACGGTGATAGAGCAGTTTACTTACCTTATTTTCTTAAAGCAACTAGATGATAAACAGACCACTATAGAGGAAGAAAAAACACTATTTGGGGCAAGTAACCACAAAGATATATATGCCTCTGAGCAAAACGAACTGAGATGGAGCTTTTTTAAAGATAAAGACCCAGAGGTAATGTTTGATATTTTTACGAAGCCAAATCCAGAGATAGATAACCTCACGGCTTTTGATTTTATGAAGACATTGGGAGCTGTTGGAGGAAAATTTTCGGAATATATGAAGGGGGCAACTTTTATGATTCCTACGCCGAATTTGCTTGACCGTGTGGTGCAACAGATTGATAAACTACCGCTGAACAGACGCGATACGAAAGGGGATTTGTATGAGTATATGCTGAGTAAAATTGCGGAAGCGGGTACGAATGGGCAGTTCCGTACACCGAGGCATATCATTAGGATGATGGTGGAGCTGATGCAACCACAACAGGAGGATACCGTCTGCGACCCTGCAATGGGAACGGCTGGTTTTCTGGTGGCTACGGGCGAATATCTGCACGAGAGGCATCAAGATTGGTTTTTGGATAAAACATTTCGGAGACATTTTAGCGAGGATATGTTTCATGGGATTGAGATTGACCCTTCTATGATGCGTATTGCTTCTATGAATTTGCAGTTGCACGGCATTGAGTCGCCAAATATCACAGGGGGTAGTGCGTTGGCAGAAAGTAATACAATTACAGGTAAATATTCGTTGATTTTAGCCAATCCACCGTTTAAGGGGGCGTTGAATTACGATGAGGTGGAGAGCAGTTTGTTGCAAGTAACGAAAACGAAAAAAACGGAGTTACTCTTTTTGTCGTTGATTTTGCGTATGCTGAAATTGGGCGGTAGAGCGGCTGTGATTGTGCCTGATGGGGTGTTGTTTGGTAATAGTACGGCGCATAAAAATATCCGTAAAGAGCTGATAGAAAATCATCAGTTGCAAGGGGTGATTTCGATGCCGAGTGGGGTGTTTAAGCCTTATGCGGGGGTGAGTACGGCAATTTTGCTTTTTACTAAAACCAACACGGGTGGTACAGAGAAAGTGTGGTTTTATGATATGACGACTGACGGGTATAGTTTGGACGACAAGCGAACTGCAAAAATTACTAACGAGCAGTTGGAGGCGTGTTTTGATACACCTGAACAAATACAATCTGAGGTAGCGGAGCATTGTGATATTCCACGAATTTTAACGGATTGGCGAAATATAGACAAGGTGGGCACCGACCGTACTCAAAAATCTTTTTTGGTAGCCAAAGCGGATATTGTGGCAAACGATTATGATTTGAGCATTAACCGATATAAAGAAATTGTTTATGAAACGATTGCTTATGAAACACCAAGTGCTATTATTACTCAAATTAAAGATTTGCAAACACAACGACAACAAGCGATGGAGGCATTGGAAAAGATGTTAAACGCTAAGATGTAAGGGAATGGAAAGAGTGAAATTAATAGATATTTGTAAACCAAAACAATGGAAAACAATATCTGGGAAAGACATTTTAGAAAAAGGGAAATATCCTGTTTATGGTGCAAATGGTAAAATAGGATTTTACAATGAATATAATCACGAAAAACCTACATTATTGATTGGATGTAGGGGGTCATGTGGCACAATACATATTTCTGAACCTTTTAGTTACACTTCAGGAAATGCAATGGCACTAGATGGTTTATCATCAAAAGTTGATATTAAGTTTCTTTTTTATTATCTAAAACAAAGAGGTTTTGATGATGTAATGAGTGGAGGAGTGCAAAAGCAAATTACTAAAGTAGGATTAGAGAAAGTTGAAATCCCCCTACCTCCATTAGTGGAGCAACAAGCTATTGCCGAAAAATTAGACCAAGCTCAAAAAATCATTGATTTAAACGAGGCGGAAGTGGCTCGCTATGATAAATTGGCTCAAGCACTTTTTATCGATATGTTTGGCGACCCTGTGCAAAATCCGAAGGGGTGGGAAGTAAAAAAGTTGGGGGAGGTTTGTACTAATATTTTGGGAGGTGGTACACCATCAAAATCAAAACCAGAGTTTTATATAGGTGATATTCCTTGGGTAACACCAAAAGATATGAAAACTAAATTTATTAGAAATAGTATTGACCACATCAATAAATTAGCTATTGAAAATAGCAGTGCTAAATTAATACCGGTAGATAGTATTTTAATGGTTATAAGAAGTGGAATATTAAAACACACTTTGCCGGTGGCTATAAACAAAGTCTCTGTTACTATTAATCAAGATATGAAAGCGTTTTTACCTAATGATAAAATTACAAATACATTATTTATGCTTTATTTCTTCAAAGTGTGTTCATATTTCCTTTTGGGGAAAGTTAGAGCTGTGACAGCGGACAATATAGAATTTAATCAAATTAAAAACTTAAATTATATCCTTCCCCCCATCACCCTTCAAAACGAATTTGCTAAGCGTATAGAGCAAATAGAATTGTTGAAAAATCAAGCACAGCAGGAATTGGAGCAAAGTAAAAATTTGTTTCAGTCTTTGTTGCAAGAAAGTTTTAAGGGGTAAATAAGCGGGAGATTTAATATATTTAGGAGAAGTTATTTTTAACATCAAGGATATAAAATGGCGTTGTAATAGTCAATAATTTTGAAAAAAAGATTATTTTTGAAACTCTCTTAGACAGGGAGAAAGATATAACCATGAACACCAACTTTGCTTTTCTAAAAAACGAATTTAAAGACCTCTATGAGCATAGTAAAAGTGCGGAGCAAAACACCTTTACTCAGCCTAGATTTTGTTTAATTTCTTGTCGCATTACGCTAGAGAAAGCAATGCATTGGCTTTATGATAACGATGAGGATTTGCACTTGCCTTACCAAAAGAATTTGGCGGCACTCATGTATGCAGACGATTTTAAAAACATCGTAAAGCCCTCTATGTTTAGAGAGTTGGTGTACATTCAAAAAATAGGTAATAGGGCGGCACATGGCGAAAAAGTAACCGCAATGGAAGCCTTACAAGGGCTGAAGAATTTGTTTCGTTTTCTTTCTTGGGTTAGCAAATATTATAGCCAAGAAGACCCAGAAATTCCCCCTTTTGAGGAACGCTACATTCCTTACGATACACCTAGGGAAACGGAAGCCCAAGTTATACAAGATTTAGAGAATAAAAGCCGAGCAGTCTTAGAAAAAGAAGAAGCTCTGATAAGAGAACGCCAACTGCTAGAGCAAGAAAGGAAAGACCTAAGGAAAGAGCGAGAGGCTTATCTAAAACTGATGACCGAGCGTAAGCAGGAAAGAACCGAAACTTACCAGAATGTGGAGGCGGTGCCAGAACTTACTTCCGAAAAAGAGACTCGCCGTTTGCTTATAGACCTTATGCTGAAAGAAGCAGGTTGGGGAAATTTACAAAAAGGTATCAATACAGAATATCCTGTGGAGGGGATGCCTGCTAGTACCAACCCATCGGGTAAGGGTTTTGTAGATTATGTCTTGTGGGATGATAACGGTAAACCATTGGCTGTGATAGAAGCGAAAAAAGCCAGCTATGATGCTGCCAACGGAAAACACCAAGCCAGCCTTTACGCCGATGCTCTTGAAAGGAAATTTGGGCAACGCCCTCTGATTTTCTATACCAATGGTTATGAGGTTTATTTTTGGGACGATACTTTCTACACGCCACGCAGGGTGTATGGTTTCTTTAATAAAAAAGAATTACAAACTCTTATCAAACGAAGAAAGGAGCGTAGCGATATTCGTCAGTTTCAGATAAATCAGAATATTGCGGGTCGTCCGTATCAGCTCCAAGCTATCCAAAGAGTGGCAGAAACTTTGGTGGGAGAACACAGAGGCAATCTAAGAGGTAAAAGCCGAAAGGCACTCCTAGTGATGGCTACAGGAAGCGGAAAAACCCGTACTTCTGCCGCTATGGTAGATATGTTTACCAAGTGCAATTGGGCAAAACGGATTCTGTTTTTGGCAGATAGGAACGCATTGGTTACACAGGCAAAAAATGCATTTAAGGAACATTTGCCACACCTTTCAGCCATAGATTTAACACAAGATAAAGATGATGGTACGGCTCGTGTGGTATTTTCCACTTACCCTACTATGATGAACCGTATAGACCAAATAACAAGCAACGGCGAAAGACAGTTTAGCATCGGACATTTCGATGTGATTATCATTGACGAAGCCCATCGTTCGGTCTATCAAAAATACCAAGCGATTTTTGATTATTTTGATGCCATACTTATTGGGCTCACAGCAACGCCTAAAAAGGATATTGATAGAAACACCTATCAGCTTTTTGAGATAGAAGACGATAATCCCACCTTTGCTTACGAGCTAGACACCGCTGTGAAAGAAGGCTTTTTAGTACCACCTAAGGCTTTGTCTGTTCCCGTGAAATATGTGAGAGAAGGGATAAAATACAAAGAGCTAAACGAGAAAGATAAAGCAGAAATAGAAACTCTTTTTGGGCTAGATAGCGAAGAGAATGAAGATTTTGAAATTAGCAAAAATAAGATTAACTCATCACTTTTTAATACCGATACAGTAGATAAAGTATTGTCCTACCTTATGGAGAAAGGGTTAAAGGTAGAGTCTGGTGATAAGCTAGGGAAAACTATTATTTTCGCTAAAAATCATAATCACGCTGTTTTTATAGAGGAACGATTTAATAAAATGTACCCTGAATACGGAGGAACTTTTCTGCGTGTGATTGATAACTACGAGGATAAAGCCCAAAACCTATTAGAGAATTTTTGCTTTGATAAAGGCGAAGAAAAAGATCCTCAAATTGCGGTTTCGGTGGATATGATGGATACTGGAGTAGATGCTCCAAGGGTATTGAATTTGGTCTTCTTTAAAGAAGTGAAATCCTTTGCTAAATTTTGGCAAATGATAGGGCGAGGCACTAGAAAATGCCCTGATATTTTCGGTAAAGACCAAGATAAAGAGTTTTTCTTAATCTTTGACATCTGTGGTAATTTTGAATATTTTGACGAATTCCCAGATGGTTATCAGCCTAGCCAAACTCAATCTTTGCAATCCCGATTGTTTGACATACAGTTAGATATTGTGTTTCACCTGCAACAACAATCAGAAAAAACATTATCTGCTTTGGCTTTAGAACAAGAGTATTTGCAACAGTTGCAAGCTAAGGTTCAGCAATTAGACGAACAGCGTTTTGAGGTAAGGAAGCATTGGGAAATGGTCCGAAAGTATAAAGAGGCTTCTGCTTGGGTTCAGCTATCTCGTTCGGCACTGCTAGAGCTTTACGGTATAAGCCATCTAGTTTCCTATACTGAGGATAAAGATGAAATGGCTAAAAAGTTTGATTTATTACTTTTTAATCTCAATCTAGCGTTGGTTACTTCGGACAAAAAACAAAAAAACTACATTGCCAATGTAATGAATTTTGGACAATTACTAGGCAAAAAACTTAATATCCCAATTGTAAAACAAAGAGAGGGAATTATAAAAGACATCCAGACCGATGCTTTTTGGCATTCGGTAGATTTGGCTACCGTAGAGCAGATTCGTACCGAACTGAGGGAAGTGGTTAAAGTACTTAGAGATGAGGATAAAGAAAAACCTATCTACACCACTATTGAAGATGAACTAAATGTGAATGAGGTAAGAGAAATGGATTTGCTAGAAAACTACACTTCTCTACAAAGCTATAAAGACCGTGTGGAACATTTTATTAGGAAAAATAAGCACCATTTGGTTATTGATAAACTTTACAAAAACATTCCGATTACGCCTAGCGAACTAAAGTCTTTGGAGGATTTCTTGGTACATCAAAAATTCAATCTCAGCGATATAGAAAAAGAGTATGAAACAAAGTCTTTAGGGCTTTTCATTCGTAAAGTTTTAGGGTTAGACATACAAGCAGCTAATGCCCACTTTGCTCGGTTTATACAAGAAGAAAACTTAACTGCCGACCAAATGTTGTTTGTAGAAAAAATCATTCATTACCTTAACAAAAACGGAATTTTAGATAAACAAATGCTTACCAAACCTCCGTTTAACGACCAATATGATAACGGCATTTTAGGTGTTTTTGAGGAGAAAACACAGGTAATGAAGATTATAGGTCTAGTAGATGAGATCTCCAAAAATGCAGGAGTAGCATAGGACTTTTAGTTTTTTATTGATGAGAAGGAGAGGTGTCGCTCTATAACAAAACACCTCTCGTTAGCCTACTCAATATTTCTTCTTAGTTTTGTTATATAAATTTCTGTGAGCACAGGGAAATGGTCATACGGATATTGTCCGTAGAACTGATTGGACAGGATTTGGTATTGTAAAACCTCCGTGTCTTTTGGAACGAATATATAATCTATCCTAGGTGATTGCCCTACTTTTTTGCCAAACGCCTGAAAAGTTCCGTTGTTAAGTAATGTTTTTTTGGCTAGTGTAGAGGCTTCAGCTAGGGGAGGTAATACCTGTTGCAATAGCTCTTGATTGCTAAAAGTGGTGTTGAAGTCTCCCATGACTAAAGTGTAGATATTTTGCTCTCTATCTTTGTTAATATATTCTTGAATTAAGGCAAGGCTATTTTTCCTAGACAACTCACTCTCATGGTCAAAATGTAGGTTATATATCTTTAGAGTTGATTTGGAAATGTTGTCTTTTAGCATTACCCAAGAGCAAATCCTATTAAGATTTGCTCCCCAAGCTTTGGAAATTTTGTTAGGGGTTGGTGAAAGCCAAAAGGTTCCAGAGTCTAACAATTCAAACCTATTTTTATTAAAAAATAGAGGACAAGCTTCCCCTTGGTTTTCGCTATCTCTTCCTAGGCTGTAGGAGTTGTAGCTAGGTAGAATTGTTTTCAAATCAAGATATTGATTTGGTAATACCTCCTGAAATCCAATGATATCAGGAATATAAAACTCTAATAGGTTTTTAGTATTTAATATTCTATTACGCCATACATTCAGTCCGTCATCAGGGTTATCATATCTGATATTAAAGGTCATTAGTTTTAGATTTTGGCTCGAATAGAAAGAGCTAAAGAGTAAAACCCAAGCTAAGAATAAATTAGTGATGATTGTTTTCATGTTGCATGTTAAGAGCTTTTAATATTTTATAAAAAACATCAGTGTTATCCATAAATCCAGTGAATTGTTCGGCTCCAGGACCATAGGCAAATACTATTGTAGGTAGAGCTGTGTGATCCATCGTGGCAAATTGTCCAAATATTTTATTTTGTTTAGGGTTGCCTCCAAGTAATGTAAGTCCTCCTGTTTCGTGGTCTCCTACTACTACAACTAGAGTTTCTTCATTTTCATCAGCAAATTTCAATGCTGAACCTACAATATTATCCATCTCTTGCAGTTCAGACACAGCATAAGGAAGGTCTCGCCAATGCCCACCAACATCTGTTTGACTGGCTTCTATTAAAAAGAAAAAACCTTGTTTGTTTTTGTTTAATTTGTTTAAGAAAAGAGAGTAGGCTTGTTGTAGCCAGTTGTTTCTCTTGTCTAGTTTCATTTTTTCTGCTGTTTGGTCAAGTATCAAAGTCTTTTTTGAGTGAGATAAATCACAGTCTAGCGATTTTGCTATTTTGATACCTTGATTTTTTAGGTGATTTTCTATCTCTTCTGACCATCCTGAAAACGGTGAACCTGCTAGATATTTCAGCTTAGAAGTTGGGAAAAATGAAATGATTTTGGTGTGGTCATTACGGTTAGTAGTATGGGCGTAGAAATCTGCAGGAGTAGCATCGGTTACCTCTGCTGTTGTTACCACGGCACTTACTTTGCCATATTTATCAAGAATATCTGGTAATAGTTCTAGGGGATTTCCTTTTTTATCTACTCCAACATAGGCATTATTAGTTTTAACCCCACTAGAAAAAGCCGTAGAGCCAGGTGCAGAATCTGTGATAAAAGAGTCTGCTGATGAAGTGTTTACTACCCCAGAATAAGGCATTTTGAAGATGTTCAGATTGTTACCATTGGCGGTATATGCAGCGTATAGCTGTGGTAAAGAGACGCCATCTGGTATAAAAAGCAAAATATTTTTTGCCTTTTTTTTATCAAAGTTTTTGTATTTGGGCTGATAGGGTTGGTGGGAAACTTTGGAAGTATAGCTACTTTTGGCTAGTCGTTCAAGAACTTCTGCTAGGGCTTTAGGTTGGTCCGTTGAAATATAATCTACATTATATACCATTAGTGTATGCCACGCATTGATTTCATCTGGGCTTCCCCAAAATCTAATAGGTTTTCCTAAGGAGTGAACTTTGTCTATAGTCTCAAGAATAGTTTGTTTCTCTCTAGCTTTGGGATAGCCTTTGCCATTCCATTGAGTGTACTTCTTGAAATCATCACTAATTATTGCAATTTTTGCTAGTTCGTTTTGGGAATATCTTTCACCAATTCTCCCATCAAACATTAAATAATAGGGATATTGAGAAAATAATTCTTTAGGTGGTATATTGCCTGTAATTACAAATTGAACCTGTTGATGCAGATTTGGATATGTCTCTAATAGGTTTTGAATTTGAGGTAAAGTATCTTGCCAAGGAGTTTTTAGGTCAATTAGAAGTTTCAGTGGCCGTCCTTTTCCCTCAACCCAAAGTTTTGAGAGTGGTTTTATATATAAGGTTTCTAGTGTTCTATCATTCTGTATTTCTGAGGCATCGTGGGCAACCATAAGATTATTGCCGTCCCAATGTACATCTACTTCTATTAACCCAAATCCTAAGGTGAAACTTTCTATTAGAGGGGAGGTCTGCAAGTAATCATTGTGAGAAAATCCGTTTTCTAAGCTGTATTTTTCATAATTTTGAGAGAAAAATAGCTTCACTGAAAATAGCAGTCCGAAGACTGCTACTTGTTTTAGTATATTTTTCATTACCAACCTTCGTTTTGAGTAATAATACCGTTACTATTTAATACTTCTCGCCTTGGTACAGCCCATACATTATGGATGGCAGGATTGAAGTTTCTAGCCTCCCACACTTGGTTTCCGCTCCAGCCATGCAGTGGTTTAGCATATACGGCTTGCGCGTCTCCCCATCTTACTAAATCTCTATGGCGATCGCTCCATTCGCCTGCTAGTTCATTTCGTCTTTCTCTTTTTAAATCGGTCATTGTATTTCCAGATTTAGGGGATAAGCCTGCTCTTACACGAATCATATTAATTTCGGTATCTGCGTTTTTTCCCTGCATTAGTTTGGCTTCTGCTGCAATCAAGATAACTTCAGCGTAGCGCATCAAAGGAATATTTAAGTTAGTAGCTGGAAAATCTCCGTTTTGGCTAACAATACTTGGATTATTTTTAATATCTACTTTGAAAGCATCCATATATTTATTGAATTGCATTTCTGTAGGACTGTTTACTGTAGAATACACTCTTTCTTTATTATTAAAAATGAATTTGTCGCCTGGTTTTAAAATAGTAGCTTCTCTTCTTTTATCTCCTTCTTCGTAGCTATCGTATAGTTCTTTAGTAGGGGTGAAATATCCCCATCCGTTATATTCTCCCCAACCTCTGTTTTCTAACATTACTCCTGCTAATATAGACCCCCAACCTGTAAACTCTGGAGTTGTATTGGCACTCCATATATATTCTGAACCAAAGTTGTTTTCTGCTTTAAATACATCTCTAAAATTAGCCATTAGTTGCCTATTCCCCTCTTTCATTACCTTAGTTGCCCAGATTTCTGCATTGGCATAGTCTTTTTTGAATAGGTACACTTTGGATAATAATGCCCAAGCTGCCACTTTATGTGGTCTTCCTTTCTCACTTGCAGAAAGTTCGTTGAGCCAAGGTAACATTTCTCCAGCCTTTTTAAGGTCTTCTATAATCATATCATAGTTTACATTTACATTTGTTGCTCTTGGGATAGGCTCTTTAGCAATGCTTCCATCTCTAGGAAGAATAGGGACGCCTGCTTTCTCATTACCATAGTTGGAGGCTAATTCAAAGTACATTCTGCTAGACATAAATAGAGCTTCACCTTTGTATTTGTTTTTTACTTTTTCTGAGGCTGAGGTTTGGTCGGCATAGTGTAGGACATCATTAGCTCGTGCTATTGTCCAATACCTTACAAACCATTGGTTTTCTAAGGAGCCTCCAAGGTATGAGCTGTTAAAGTTTTTGGCGTTGTCAGCCTCTGCTCTTGTACGCCCTGTAACCATATCATCAGATGCATTTATGAACCAAAAAAGTCCGCGTCCATAAAATTCTCCACTCATTAACTGGCGGTACATTGCGTTAGAACCTGTCATTAGGTCATATTCTGTTTTCCAAAAATTCTGCAAATTTGGAGAGCCTTCTTGTTCAATATCAAGTTCTCTACTACAAGATTGAAGGCTGAAAGCAAGTATAAGAGATAGGGCTAGTATTTTCAGAGTTTTCATAATATATCTTTTAATTATAATTATAGACTAATGTTTACACCTAGAATGATATTTTTGGCTATAGGGTAGCGTCCCTGATCAATTCCCAAGAAATCCATTCCTACTTCGGGATCAAATCCTGTATATTTTGTAAACGTTAAAAGGTTGGTGCCAGAGGCATAGATTCTTAATTTTTTGATACCAGCAGAAGTTAGAGCAGGTGATTGTACATTATAACCAATACTAAAATTTCTCAAACGCAAGAAAGAGCCATCTTCTACATAAAAATCCGAAACATTAGAGTAGTTTCCATTAGGGTCTCTTGCTACGACACGAGGAATGTTGGTTGCGGTATTGTTTGGAGACCATGCGTTGAGGATGTCTCTGTCTAAATTATAGTTTTGGCCAGCTCCTACTGGGTTCATAGTAACAAATTTTAGAGCATTAAAGATTTTGTTTCCGTGTACTCCTTGGAAAAATGCTGATAAATCCCAATTGTCATATTCTAGATTTATGGTAAAAGCATAAGTTAATTTAGGAAAAGGATTACCTAGGTTTACATAGTCATCTTTAGGATTGAGTGCTCCAGTAGAACTATTGGCTTTTAAAAATTTTAAATCACCAGGTTTTGCATTAGGTTGTAATAAGTTTCCGTTGGAATCTATATGGGCTTTTACTTCTGCATCTGACTGGAAAATACCTCCTGTCTTATATCCGTAGTAAGAATACATAGATTGCCCAACAACATTTCTTACAGGGTAGAGTGATCTACGCATATTGGCATTCATTTGCATTTCGGTAGACTCTCCCATTGATAATATCTCATTCTTTAGAGTTGCAAAATTCGCATTGATGTTATAGCGGAAACGATTGCTAGTTCTATTTCTAAAATTAACTCCAACTTCAAATCCAGTATCTAGAAATGTTCCCACATTCTCATATATTTCTGTATATCCAGAAGTACTAGGTAGCGGTTTTGCCATAATTTGGTCTAGAGACTTTTTGTGAAAATAATCTACGGTCATCGTAAAGCGGTCACGCGATATCCCAATATCTATCCCTAAAGTATTTTGTTGGCTTTTTCCCCATTTTAAATTAGGATTTCCAAGAATACTAGCATAATAAGCCATGTTTTGTGTAGGATTCTCTCCAAAAATAATGTTTTCAAATCTGGTAAATAGGGGATAGATGGCGTTAACATTATTTTGTAGTCCACCTAAATTTCCTGTCAGACCGTGGCTGTATCTCAGTTTTAATGTGCTAAAATGAGACCCAGTCATAAAGTTTTCCTGTGCGATATTCCATGCTCCTGAAATTGCATAGTAGTTTTCAAATCTATTTTGTTTTGGAAGTAGTGAGGTGCCATCTTTTCTACCTATCAATGATAAAATATAACGAGAATGATAGTCATAGTTTAATCTTACCATTGCAGAGGTTAATGCCCTTTTCTCCAAGAAACTTTCTGTAATTTTTGTTCCTGTTCCGTTTTGTAGATACATAAATGATGGTGTTTCTTGCGGAAAATTCTCTATAGAAGCCCCAAAGCCTTCTCCTGAATCTTTTTGGAAGGAATATAAACCAGTTAAGCTAATATTATGTTTGCCAAAACTTCTATCATAAGTTAAAATTTGTTCGGAGAGTAATGTTTTTAAATAATTGGTTCTATATCCAACACCATTTCTAAAATCAGGTTTTCCAATTTCTGGTCTTTGAACTTTAACATCTTTATTATTGATAAAAGATTGATTTAGTGATAAATTAGATCTAAATTTTAAATGAGGATTTATTTTTATCTCTAGATAAGGATTAATTAATAGTGTGTGTACTGGTCTTCTAAAGTTAATACGCTCTAATTCTGCAACTGGGTTTACGGTGTCTCCGTAATCTCCAGCAAAATCTAAAGGAAGTCCGCTATAGTTACCATTCTTATCTCTAACAGTAACGCTTGGGGTATAATACATAGCCGCTAAAATAGCTCCAGTGTAGCCATCATTTGTGTTTGCACCATTTCCTGCCAAACTAGTGTAACTAAGATTTTGTCCCAGCTTAAACCAAGGTTTTAATTGATGGTCTGTATTCAGCCTAAAGTTGTAACGGTCTAAGCCAGTATTTAATAAGGTACCTTCTTGCTTACGATAATTAAAGCTCATAAAGGCATTAGTTTTTTCTCCTCCACTGCTTAAATCAACGTTGTAATCTTGAATAGAACCTGTTCTAAAGATTTCTTCTATCCAATCTGTTCTAGTGATTCGACCGTCTGGATTTGTGGTGGGATCAAATGCTCTAGGAACTGCAAGTCCTGCATTTTGGTATGCTTTAGTCATTATGTCTTGGAATTCAGCAGCATTCAAAGCCTTCTTTTTTCGCCAAGCTTGTTGGAAACCTTGTTTTACATCAAAATTGATATTGAGCTGCCCTTTTTTACCTTTCTTGGTGGTAATAAAGATAACCCCTCCAGATGCTCTAGCTCCATAAACTGCCGCCGTAGCATCTTTTACCACATTCATAGATTCTATATCATTTGGGTTTATAAAAGGGGCTTTTTCAAATAACACGCCATCAATAACATAAAGTGGTTCTTCTCCATTAACACCCCCTAGACCACGAATCGTAACTTTTGGGATTGAAGTAGGATCTCCTCCTTCGCCAGTAACCATAACTCCAGCTGTTTTTCCTTGTAGTACGTCTGCTACACTCGCTACTGAGCGGTCTGCAATATTGTCTAAATTAGTTTTAGCTACGGAACCTGAAGTCTTTTTAAATTCTTTTCTACCGTATCCAATATTCACCAATGTTACTTCCTCTATCACTTTAGTTTTTACACTATCTTGATGAGATTGTGCTAAAGCAAGAGATGGAAATGTAGCTAATCCTAATAGGTAGCAAATTGCTGTAGTTTTCTTTCTAAACATAGTTAAAAATTTTGGCTCAAAATTAGAACCATCATTTTAAATAAATGTTTCAAAAATGTTAACTATAAATTAACATTTTCCAAAGGCCATATTGTGATAACTATAAGTTATATTGTCTTTAGTCGTGAAATAATTCTGGATTTAGCTCTCCACGAATTGTTTCTATTGAAAGGGATAATTCTTTTCCCATAGTGCCTTGGAAATAGAGAAGGTTAATAGGGTGGTAACCCTTTTCTAGGACTAATTCTTTTGATAAAGTTTTGGCAGAGTGTCCTCCATCATTATTAATTTGTTCTTTGCTATGTAAGTAAAGAATGCTTCCATCATCACTGCGGAGATTTAAACGGTAACGGTTCGTTTCGGGAATCAATAGATAACCATTAAATTCTAATCCAAAATGAGTGTTGCTTACATTATGTGGTATTTCTATGGTAGAGGCTATCCCTATTGATGAGGTTTTTAGCTTTTTAATTTCTTGTGCAGAAGTTATTTTGCCTTCTGCATATCGGTATGATATTCCTTTCTTGAACTCTATATGTGCACTTTTTGATATGGATTTTATAAGGGTGTCTTTGTCTGTAACTTCTTTGAGCCCAGAGGGATGGTGATAAGTTGTAGAAAACTGCAAGGGTATTCCTGATAAAATTTTGGTACGGAATGAGAGTTCATTTTCTTTTAAAGTAATTAATCTTCCTCCACGAGGTAAACTCCCATAGGCCTCTACTCCAGAAACATTTCCATAGACCAAAGATTTTCCTTGGTGTAAGATTTCAAAATTGTTATCGTGGTCGTGTCCGCAGAATGTTCCCAAAAATGTTTTGTAAGGTAAAAGGTGCGAAAATAATCCAGAATTAACTTGAGGCGAAGCAATACTTTCCTTTCCGAGACTTTTTCCTGCCTCATATTCGGGTAATGGAATATGAAGAAATAATAAAGTTGGTAAATGATATTCTTCGCTATGTTGAGCTTCTTTTTGTAACCATTGGATTTGGTCAAGTTTTACCCAATCGTATTTTCCAAAAGCGGAGTTATCTACATAATCGTGAGAATCTGCTAATAATAATTTAGCCTTTGAAATAGAGGAGTCTTTGTTAGAATAAATGTTTAACGAATGATTGAGTACTCCTGATACAGGCAAATTATAACCTTGGAAATATGGACATTTTTTTAAGTGGGACGCTATTTGGTCTTTAGTCCATTCTGCCTCGTGGTCATGATTTCCGAGAACAATAGTCCAAGGGAGTTTCTGTTTTGAGAAGAAGGTGCAAAAGTTCTCCCATCCCTTTTGAGATGGTGATGCTGTTACAATATCTCCTGTCAATATCACGAGGTCTGGCTGGGTTTTATTAATCAGATTTTGAAAGAGTAGAAAATTTTTATTGTCATTTATAGAGTTGGGTTCACTATGAATGTCCGTTAACTGAAGAATTTTAAATTCTCCGTTTGGATTAAATTTCAACTTTTGAGTTTGACCTAGAATAAAGCCCCAGAAAAGCAACAAAATTAGGCAAACAGAATGTGTTGTCATAGGAGTTTTTTTATACTATGAAAATAATTCTTTTTCTACTAGTGTATGTTATATGAAATATTGTTTTAAAATTTACTCTTTCATTGCTTTGTTCAATTTTTTCAGGATTGATAAGCCTAGTAGAGTTGCTAGTAAAAGCAATACAAAGTTTACTAAAAAGAAGTTAGCTTTGTTATCGTAGTTGTACCACATACTAGATAGCACTCCCGAAAGTTTGTTACCTATGGCTGTAGATAAGAAAAACCCACCCATCATCAAAGCTGTAATTCTAGGAGGTGATAGTTTAGACACTAAAGATAATCCCATGGGGGAGAGGCACAATTCTCCAACTGTAATCACGCCGTAAGCTGCCACGAGCCACATAGCAGAAACTTTTACTAAACCATTATCTCCTGCATATACCGCACCTACCATAACCAAACAGCTAAGAGCAGAGATGAATAGCCCTAAAACTATTTTAGCTGGAGTTGTAGGTTCTTTTCCTTTTTTCCTAAGCATTACAAAAAAGCCTACTACTATTGGCGTAAGCAAAATTACCCAAAATGGATTGATGGATTGGAATAATTCCGTGTTATAAAGATATACATTATCGTTAGGATTAGCTTCTAGTTTTTGTTTTTGTACCTCATCTATATTTCTAAAGTAGATATCTTTCCCTTGTTCTTTAATAGGGTTGCCATTTGCGTCTTTTACCGCTTGGTATTGCTCGTCATATACAGGTACCTCTTGTGTCTTGTAATCTTTAGTATCTACTAAATATACATTAGCCAAAGGTTTTTCTATGGCAGCAGGTACACTTCTATCAGTGTAGTACTTTGCCCACCTTGTGAGTGCAGTTCCGTTTTGTTTAAATACAGCCCAAAACATTAGGCTAACTGCAAATATAGCTAACAATGCACCGATAGGGGCTTTATCTTCCTTATTGGCTTTTATGTAAAGAGAAACATAGAATATAATTACAGGGATACACGCAAAAATAAATGCATCTGTACTATCAGCTCCAAAAATATTACCAGGAATAACCCATCCTAACACTCCCACTAAAATCGCAGGTAAAAATACTTTTGTGAGTATGGCACTAATCTTAGTATCACCTTCCTGAACAGGTTTAAGGATATTAGCATTTAAAATATGTTTTCTTCCTAAACTAAATATAATAAGTCCTAAAAACATTCCTACTCCTGCAGTGATGAAAGCCTCACCCCAGCCAAATTTATTCCTCATAAACGCCGCAATAATATTACATACAAAAGCACCAATGTTTATTCCCATATAGAAAATGTTGTATCCTGCATCTTTGTTAGCTTTATAAGGTTCTTCCGAGTATAAATTTCCAAGTAGGGTAGAGATACTAGGTTTAAAGAAGCCATTTCCTATAATGATTAGTCCTAATGAAGTATAGAACATCGGCATATCTTTAAAAACACCTAAACCAATGTAGCCTAGTCCCATAAGTAACCCACCGATGTAAACAGCTTTAATATAGCCCAACAGTCTATCCGCTAAAAAACCACCGAGGAAAGGCGTGAGGTAAGTGAGAGCGATAAAAGTACCAAATATATCATCGGCATTTTTATCATCAAAAGCGAGACCTCCTGTTTCCGTAGGGTCTATCATATAAAGCACAAAAATTCCCAAAATAAGGTAATAGCCAAATCTTTCCCACATTTCGGTAAAGAATAAAAAAGGAAGTCCTTTAGGATGTTTTGTTTTCATAAAATTATTGTTTTGTTTAATGGGTAACAAATATAGTTATTTTCTATAATAAATTTCAATTATATAGAAATAGCTAAAAAACAAATGCGATGTGGATTTTTTCCGCATCGCATTGTAATGTATAAAACTAAATTATAATCTTAGTTTCCTAAAGGAATGTTGTAAGAGAAACCAGCTCCTATACTTCCTGTATCGAAAGCTTGATTACCAATCTTACCGTTGTCTCCTGTAAATACCTTAGTATATTGGATAAAGAAATTCCAATCTCTATTATGGTAACCAATTTCTGGTCTTAAGTAGAAACCACCATCAGGCATTGCTGTTGTATAGTTAGAAGCTACTTTATCATTACCTACGATAAATCCGTAGCCCAAATCAGCACCACCATAGAAGCCAGTCTTTTGAGGATATACCCTCACTAACGCAGCAACAGGAACTACACCAAAATCGTTATTTTTTATGGCACCATTATCTTTAGCAAAAAAGTGATTGTATCCTGTAGCCAAACCTAGACCGAAACCTGGAGTTACTAGGTGTTGATAAGAGATGTTACCTCCGAGGTTCGCAGAAGTGTTATCTCCTGTAGCCACACCTGCGTTAAGACCTACTTTAATCATGTTCTTCATGCTACTACTTTGAGCACTTGTTACTCCTGCAGCTAAAATACCAGCTAAAAGAAGTGTTTGTTTAATCATTTTCATTGTAAAACTTATTTTTAATCTTACTTGCTGTATGTCAAAACTGTGCCAAACTTTATTGGTGAATGTGGTGCTTAATTGAAGCTTTTATACTGAAATAATATTAATTATATCTTGTAAATAATTTTTTCAATAGTTTGTTGGTTTAATTTAAATAAACGATTGTTTAGAGTTGTAGAATAATTAATTTGTATTTTGCGTAAATTAAACATATTATTGAGATTAATAGATGTGGATGGAGCTTGATTATCTTTTTTATTACTAAAGTCATTAGGTGATTTCAATTAGAAAAGGAGAAACTTTCGTATCTTTGACCTCCATTTTAACCTTATAAAAAATAAAGCGATGATAAATGTAAAAAACTATCTAGACTCTACTTATCTTAAAACCCCTGAACAATCTGGACTTACTCTAGAAGAAACTAAAGCAAAGGTAAGAGAACTAACTGATGAAGCAATTGATAATGGGCTTTTTGCTGTGATGATTCGTCCTAATTTTGTTAAAGAAACTAAAGATTATTTAGCTCAAAAAAATGCAAAAGTAGTATTAGGTACTGTAATTGGGTTTCACGAAGGTACGGCAAGTATAGAATCAAAACTAAATGAAGCTCAAAAAGCAATAGAAGATGGTGCTGATGAACTAGATTTTGTTATCAATTATACTGCTTACAAAAACGGCGAAAATGATTTAGTTAAAGACGAATTTTTGCGTTGTACAGAACTTTGCTTAAACCACAAAAAGATAGCAAAGTGGATTATTGAAATCGCTGCTCTTACAGATGCTCAAATAGAGGATTTGACTAAAAAAATAGCAACTTGGGCTACAGATACTTTTAAGGAAGAAGACCTAGAAAATATTTTTGTAAAATCTTCTACTGGTTTCTATCAAACAGAAGGTGGCACGCCTAATGGTGCTACTTTTGAAGGTATTGAAATAATGCTAGAAAACGCAGGGAAACTTCCTGTGAAAGCAGCAGGCGGTGTAAGAACACCAGAAGACGCCGAAAAAATGATTGCTCTAGGCGTGAAAAGAATAGGTACTTCTTCAGCAATGGCTCTTGTAAAAGGTGAAAACGCTTCGGAAGGATACTAAGAAATAAAAACATATTATTAAAAATAACCTCTGCTTCTTAACAGAGGTTATTTTTTATCCTAAATACAAACCATAAAAAACTCCATATCCTTTTGATATGGAGTTTTATTTTTATTAAAGTATTGCAAATATTAAACTAATAATGCAAACGGATTTTCTAGGTAAGTCTTTAATGTTTGTAAAAACTCTGCACCAGTAGCACCATCTACCACACGGTGGTCACATGCTAAAGACAACTTCATAGTATTGCCCACTACAATTTGTCCGTCTTTAACCACAGGCTTCTCTATAATAGCACCTACCGAAAGTATACAAGAGTTCGGTTGATTGATAATAGAAGTAAATGTTTCTATTCCGAACATTCCAAGGTTGGATATTGAGAATGTAGAACCTTCCATTTCGTTAGCTTTAAGACCTTTAGATTTTGCTCTAGAAGCCATATCTTTAACTCCTGCAGAAATTTGACTATAATTCATAAAGTCTGCACTCTTCAATACAGGTACTACTAATCCGTCTGGGATAGCCACTGCCACGCCAATATTGATGCTACCATGATGAATAATCTTATCTCCCGCCCAGCTACTATTGATTTGGGGGTGCTTTCTAAGAGCCATAGCTGTCGCCTTAATCACCATATCGTTAAACGATACTTTAGTGTCAGGAAGTGAGTTAATTTCCTTTCTAGCAGTGATGGCTTTATCCATATTCACCTCTACCATTAAATAGTAATGAGGTGCTGAAAACTTACTTTCAGAAAGTCTTTTTGCGATTACATTTCTAACTTGAGAGTTAGGTGTTTCTGTAGTTTCTCCAGCAACAAAATTCATAGCTACTTGTGCAGCTGGCGTTACAGAAGCAGAACGCTGTTCTGTTGCGTTTGGCTGATAGTTTTCTATATCTTTCTTTACTATTCTTCCGTTCTCTCCAGAACCTTTTAGATTTGTAATATCTATACCCTTCTCCTCTGCCATTTTTCTAGCCAATGGAGAAATAGCCACTCTATCTGTTGAAACACTAGCATTAGATGTTGAAACATTTTCTGCTTTTGAGCTAGAAGCTACACTTGACTGTTCTTGTTGAGCTTGAGGCTTACTAACCACTCCGCCATTAGAAACTATAGCAGAAACATCTGTTCCAGCAGGTCCTATAATGGCTAATATTTTATCTACTTCTGCTGCTTCTCCTTCTCCTACACCTTGGTATAAAAGAGTTCCGTTAAATTCTGATTCAAAATCTTGAACGGCTTTATCTGTTTCTATTTCAGCTAAAATATCTCCTTCTTTTACTGTATCTCCCACATTTTTATTCCATTTAGCTACTTTACCTTCTGTCATTGTATCAGACAGACGAGGCATATTAATTACCTCAACACCTTTAGGTATCTCTACTGATGACGTAGCTTCTGTTACTGTATTTTCTACAGAAGTATTTTCTGATGAAGCTGGTTGAGGTGTACTTTGATTACCGCCCACAAGCCCTGAAATATCTTCGCCTTCTTTCCCTATAATTGCCAAAATAGTATCCACAGGAGCTGCATTTCCTTCACTTACACCTACATAAAGTAGTGTTCCGTTAACCTCTGATTCAAAATCTTGAACGGCTTTATCCGTTTCTATTTCTGCAAGAATATCTCCTTCCTTTACAGCATCTCCAACCTGCTTATGCCATTTGGAAACCTTACCTTCTGTCATCGTATCAGAAAGGCGAGGCATTGTAATTATTTCTGCCATGTTGTTTTATTTATTATGTTTTAGATTTAATTCAAAGAATGAAAAATATTCCTTAAAATAATCTGCACTTAATTTTAGTTTTCTAATTTATCTAAAAAAGGATAATCTGGTGTAGAATAAACATATTCATAAACCTTCTCAGCATCTGGGAATGGAGAGTTCTCCATAAATTCCACACACTCTTCTACAAAAGCTCTAGAGTTTTCATCAAGTTGCTCTAGCTCTGCCTCTGTAGCCCATTTGTTATCTAATATTCTTTGTTTTACAAGTTCAATAGGGTCCTGCTCTTTATGAATAGCTACTTCCTCTTTAGTTCTGTAAGGCTCTGCATCAGACATTGAGTGCCCTCTGTAACGATAAGTTCTAGCCTCTATAAATGTAGGTCCATCTCCTCTTCTTGCTCTTTCTATAGCTTCAAAAGCAGCCTCAGCAACTTTCTCAGGATCCATAGCATCTACTGGTAAACAAGGCATTTCATAACCTAAACCTAGTTTATAGATGTCTTCGTGGTTAGCAGTTCTTTTCACAGACGTTCCCATAGCATACTGGTTGTTTTCACAAACAAACACTACTGGAAGTTTCCAGTTCATTGCCATATTAAATGTTTCATGTAAAGACCCTTGACGAACGGCACCATCTCCCATAAAACAAATATTAACCGCTTTTCTATCAAAATATTTATCAGCAAATGCAATACCTGCTCCCAAAGGAATTTGCCCACCAACGATACCATGTCCACCATAGAAACGGTGTTCTTTACTAAAAATATGCATAGAACCTCCCATACCTTGCGAAGTCCCCGTAGCTTTACCACATAGTTCTGCCATAATTCTCTTAGGGTCTACCCCCATCGCCATAGGATGTATGTGGCAACGGTAAGCAGTTATCATACTATCTTTGGTTAAATCCATAGCATGAGTAAATCCTGCTGGTATCGCTTCCTGCCCATTATAAAGGTGTAAAAAACCTCTAATTTTCTGTTTTAAGTAAAGAGAACGACACTTATCTTCGAAGCGTCTCCACATAGTCATATCTTCATACCATTTAAGGTAAACTTCTTTGGAAAATTCTTTCATAGCTATTTTCAAATATATTGCAAAAGTAAGAAAAATCTCATTTAATATAATACTCTTTCAAAAAGTTTATTGATAAGCAAGACTCTATATCTTGTAAGTCTTGATTATACGCGAAAAACATCTAACTATAAAAAGTATTCTAAAATGTATAGCCAAAACCTAAAGAAGCGGATATATAATTACCAAATTTTATACTATATTCTCTCTTTGACAAAAAATCAGTCCATGTATATTGGTAAACATGACCATAACTATCCTCTGGAAAAATAGGCATATTGTATTTTGCTCCTCCATAGATTACAAAGCTAGAACCATACTTATGAGGAATACGATAGGCTAAACCTAACCTAGGACCGTGTATAACTGTAGTAAAGCCATAGGTTTTTAAATCATAATCTAATGATGGAACTAAAGCTTTCTTGTTATTTAGTTTAATAGGGATTTGAAAGCCAACCATACCACCAACCATTGCAGAAAGTTTATTTTTTACTACATAATCATCTATAGATTCTGGAACATTATCAAAATAAAGAGGTAGTTTTTTCTCATCTATAGAGTTTGCAAACCCAGCTCCTACGCTAATTCCCCAATATAAAAACCTACTAGAAAACATAGGCACCTTAAACTCAATAAAAGCACTCTTAGGTGTTCCGTTTTGTATCCCAGATTCTACTGCTATCGATGCTAAAACAGATGCTTCTATGTCATCTTGAAATCTTCTTGTTGTAGAATCTTGAACCCTTTTAGTATATCTTATTTTACCTGTGTTGTAATCATTCACTACATCACATATATCATCAAATGCAAGTCTTGAATCTATATATTATCAGATAGTTTTTCATCATCGCTTAAGTACTTTACCATCCCTCTTCTTAGAGAAGAGTCTTCGTTAGCTACTCCTTTATGAAGACCTATAAAATGTGCGTAGTCTCCCTTCTTTTGAAGATATACCGAAAAACTATTAACAGAATAATTATTACCTATATTAACTAGATTGATTTTATCCTTTTCTAAAATATAGTTATCCCCTCGAATAAATGCTCTTAAATTTGGACCTTCACACATTTTTACCATCCAGTACTCTCCACCATTTTCTTTTGTACTAACAGAATGCAGGAAGTTAGGTTCCTCAGAAACAACTCCCTTTCTCTTATTAGCGTAGTAAAATTCCAAATAATCAACCTCTTTTGGACTAAAAGATTGAACTCTCCCTGTTTCCTGATGATGTAATTTTAATTTATTCCTTTTCTGAGGTAATGCTGCATATCCTTCTAAAGTTTTCTCATTCTTTAAATGAACTGTTACTGGATATTTTTGACTCGTTTTGTATGCTATTTTTAGAGTTTCGCAACTTGATAGTGATGAAAGTGTAAAAGCGATTACAAACCACGATAAGAAGTAAGAGAATACTTTTCTAAGGGGAGATTTTTGAGAACTCATAACTGTTTTTAAAGTTCACAAAATTACAATTAAATCATTATCTCTCAAAATTAGAATGATTTCTATATTTTGATAAATTGATGTAGCTTCGCAGAAACTAAAATATTATGTCCACTAATAAGAATGCTCAAATCCGTTATAAGGCTTTAGATGAATGTTTTTCAAATATCTATCATAAATATTTTATTGAGGATCTTATTGCCTATTGCAATGAAAAACTAACAGACCATTTTATGGAGGAAACGTCTATATCAAGGCGACAGGTACTGGAGGATATTAAATTTATGGAAAGTCAAGCGGGGTTTGAAGCCCCTATTGTTAGGTATAGAGAGGGAAAGCGGGTCTATTACCGTTATGAAGATGCGGATTTTTCTATTCTTAAGAAGTCTATGACCGATACAGAGCGCAATACTCTTAGACAGGCCTTAGAGACTCTTAATCGTTTAAACTCATTACCTGGTTTTGGCTGGGTGCAAAGCATACAAACCAAATTAGATATAGAAATAACGGAACTGCAGAGGCAGAACAAGATTATTGATTTTCAGGAAAATGAATATTTAAAGGGATTGGAGTTTTTGAATCCATTATATCAATTTATACTGAAAGAGCAGGTTTTAAGCATCCATTATAAAAGTTTTAGAGATAGGTTGAGCGTTTTTACAATGTCTCCATATTTTTTAAAACAATTTAATAATCGTTGGTTTCTATTTGGTTGGGAGCATCATTTTCATAAGGTACAGAATATTGCTTTGGATAGGATTGTTAGTATTGATGTTATTTCGGAGGTATATCATATCAATGAGATAGATTTTGTAAATTATTTTGATGAAATTATCGGAGTAACAAATGTTGAAAATGATGAAGTAGAAGAAATTAAAATAGAACTTACAGATTATATCCTGCCTTATATAGCTTCTAAACCGTTACATAGTTCACAGCGGGTTAAGGGTCATGTTTTACATCTATCTGTAAAAATTAATCAAGAGCTTAAGGCTTTGATACTTTCGCACGGCGAAAATATGAGGGTAATTTCGCCTTTATCTTTGGTAGAGGAACTTCAAAGAATTATCCAAAGAATGAAAAATAATTATGATTTCAAAAAATAAGATTTATAAAAAAATGATTCTGAAAAGCATTACTTCAGAATCATTTTGTGTGATTTTATTTACTTTTAATTATTCGTATTCATCGTAACCTCCATTATTCAGTACAGAGTTGCGTTTTCCGTAGAGTAAGTAAACCAAAATACCAAATACCAACCAACCTATCGCCATATAAATAGCGGAGGTCTCTAAGTTCCAAATGAGATAAATGTTGGTTAAAATCCCTAGACTTGCTATCACAGGTAGCATAGGTGTTTTAAAATCTCTTTTAAGTTCAGGTTTTTTAACTCTCAATAACCAAACAGCAAAACAAACCATTGCAAAAGCGAAAAGTGTCCCAAAACTACACATGTGTACTAAAGTGCTAATTGGCGTAGAAGCAGCTACTGTCGCTACAATAGCACCTACTAGCAGAGTGTTCTTATAAGGTGTTTTTCTTACAGGGTGAATATCTTTAAACATTTTTGGAAGCAGTCCATCTTTTGCCATGCCTAAGAAAATTCTAGACTGACCAAGCATCATTACTAACAGAACAGAGATAAGACCTACTGTTGCAGCTACGGTGATGAGAATTACTGCCCAACCCATTCCTGTCGCTTTTTCAAAAGCGATGGCAACAGGCGCAGTAAGTGCATCAGGTACAGAACCAAAATCTTTATAGTTCATCATTCCTGTAAGGACTAACGACATTAATATGTAAAGTGCTGTACACACCAAAAGAGAGGTGATGATGGCAAAAGGAATGTCTTTTTTAGGATTTTTAGCTTCTGCAGCTTGAGTAGAAACGGCATCAAATCCGATATAAGCAAAAAATACAGCAGAGGCTCCTGCTATAATTCCCGAAATACCATAGGCTTTACCGAGATGTCCATCGGCTTGTTTAATCAGTGTTTCTTCAGGAATAAAAGGCGTAAGATTATCCATATTGATGTACAATGCCCCAACAATGATAATGAAAACCACTACTGAAGTTTTTAATAACACAATCATATTATTAGCTCCAGCAGCTTCTTTAGTGCCTCTCACTAAAATAGCAGTTACTAACAGCACAATAAGAAAGGCAGGGAGGTTAAAAGCAAAAGAAGGTTCAGCTAAGCCGTGGTTAATTGCATATTGTTTGGCACTAGCAAAATCGTTAGTGAGGTAGTAAGGGATTTCTATGCCTATTATTTTTAATAATTTATTAAAGTAGCCCGACCAAGACACAGCCACTGTCATGGAGCCCATAGCATATTCTAGTACAAGTCCCCAGCCGATAAGCCATGCGAAAATTTCACCAATGGTACCATAAGCGTAGGCATACGCAGAGCCTTCCACAGGAAGTAATGAGGCAAATTCGGCATAGCACAAAGCTGCAAAAATACACGCTATACCAGCGATTACAAATGAAAGTGCTAAAGCAGGACCAGCGTGATAGTAAGCTCCTGTACCTGTAAGTACAAAAATACCACCACCTATAATGGCTCCTACTCCAATAGCGGTAAGACTCCATTTTCCAAGAACTCGTTTGAGTTCACTTTTTTTCATATCAGCTTCGTAGGCACCGATGGGTTTTTTCCTCCAAATATTAGACATAGTTTATAGGGTTAAATTTTATTAAACATTGCGAATATAAAACAAATTAGCTTAAGTAACTTATCTTTATAATAAAAATAATGAATGATAGGTGCGTTTTAGTTGATTTTATTTTTAAGTAATTGATATTTTTTTAATCTGTTTTTTGATGATTTTTAAATGACTATAAGGCTCAATATTTTGTACTATATTTGGGGCTATGAATTTTGAAGAGCTTTTTTTGAAACCTTACGAAACCTATGCGACTTATCAAATTATTTTGGAAATGGTAGCTAGTACTTTTGGATTGCTGAGTGTTTATTTTTCTATGAAGAAAAATATTTGGGTATATCCTACAGGTATCGTAAGTACCATTATCTATGTCTATCTTTTGTTCAAATTTGGGCTTTTAGGAGATATGATGATCAATTTCTACTATACTGTTATGAGTATTTATGGTTGGATATTATGGTCTCAGAATTCGGTGGATAATGTTTATATTCAATCAACTAAGGCTACGGCAAAAGATTGGTTAATATCGTTTGGGTTATTTGTGTTGAGTGTGGTTTTGGTAGGGATTGTCTATTACTTTAAACCTTATATAGACCAAAATTTTTCTATGGAAGGCGTTGAGTTAGGTTGGTATCATCTAGACTGGATGAACTATACCGATATTGTAACAACCGCTATATTTTTAGTAGGTATGTGGCTGATGGCAAAAAGGAGAGTAGAGAACTGGCTGTTTTGGATTTTGGGAGATTTTATTAGTGTGCCTATGTATCTCTATAAAGGGCTAGGGATAACCTCAGTGCAGTATTTTATATTTACCATATTGGCAATTATAGGGTATATAAAATGGAAAAAAAATATTTCAGTTGAAAATACATAACTTATGAAAATAGTACATATAAAAGCGAATGATTTTTTTGAATTACTAAAGTTAAAAGATGTTTCTATGTGGGATATTTTTGCCCAAATGATAAATGGTGAAGAAAAACAACTTCAGTTCATGGATAATAACGATGAAGTTTTGTTTTCTTATAATCTACCCACCACAACGGAACAACTACAGGAAGATAAAGCTATTTTCTCTAAACAATATGCTGAAAAACTAGCTCAGAATAACTAAGTTTAATTTATTCTTATTCTAAATAAGCTGATATTTATCATATAAATTTATTTATACTTATTCTAATTAATCTTTATCTTTGTCAAAAAAGATAAGACTTGAAAACGAAAAATTATTTTTGCAGGACTGCTTTACCTTTGTCTGTAGTATTCTTTTTGGGGCAGAGTGTTTATGCTCAAAAGGATACTTTAAAAAATAAAGTTATTGAGGAAGTAGTACTTACGGGGTACACCAAGGTAAAGAATAGAGTGTTTACAGGGTCTGCCATTCAGGTAAAAATGAAAGATATACAACTGGATGGAGTACCTGATGTTTCCAGAATGTTAGAAGGTCGTGTCGCAGGGCTGAATATTCAGAATGTAACGGGAACTTTTGGAGCGGCTCCAAGGATTAACATTCGTGGAGGAGCGTCTATCACGGGTAATGTACAACCGCTTTGGGTGGTAGATGGTGCTGTTTACGAGGATATTGTGAGTCTCACTTTAGACCAATTGGTTTCTGGAGATGCCGTTACTTTAGTAAGCTCTGCCATTGCGGGGATAAATCCTTCGGATATACAAGATATTCAGGTGCTTAAAGATGCTTCTGCAACCTCTATGTATGGGGCAAGAGCCCTTAATGGAGTTATTGTAATTAGTACAAAATCAGGTAGAAGAAATACACCAAATAAAATTTCTTACAACTACGAGCAGACTTACAGAAGCAGTCCGTCTTATGCAGATTATGATTTGCTTAACTCACAAGAGACGATGTCTATCTATCGGGAAATGGAGAAAAAAGGGTATTTCTCTATGGCAAATGCTTATTATGGAAGAAGGGGAGGCGTTTATTATAGAATGTATGATGCCATCAATACCTTTAATCCTAATACCAGTACTTTTTTATTGCAAAACACCGAAGAAGCGCGTTTAGCTTTTCTTAGAACTCACGAATATGCCAATACCGATTGGTTTAAACAATTATTCAATATTACGCCAACCCAAAATCATACCATTAGTTTTTCTGGAGGCGGTAAAAATACAGCCAATTATGCTTCGTTAGGATTTTTCAATGATGCGGGTTGGTCTGTTACGGATAGGGTCAGTCGTCTTACGGCCAATTTGAGAAATACTTTTTACCTTAATGATAACCTCAAGTTGGATATTGTAACGCAAGGAAATATAAGGGAACAGAAAGCGCCAGGCACTTTTTCTCAAAGAAGAAATACCGTCATTGGTTCTTTTGAGAGAGATTTTGATATCAATCCTTTTTCTTACGCCCTCAATACCAGCCGTACATTGCGTGCCAAAGACCAGTATGGAAATTTGGAGTATTATCGGAATAACTGGGCACCATTCAATATTCTTAACGAATATCAAAATAACTATATGGATATTAAAGTTTTGGATTTGAAGGTGCAGACGGAACTTGAATATAAACTCAATAAAAAATTAACAGGGAATTTATTAGCGGTAGCTCGCCGTGCACAGACGGAGAATAAGCATTATGTTAAAGAAAATTCTAATACCATTTTGGCATTTAGAGCCAATGATAATGCGGCTGTGGGAGCAGAGAATGTATATTTATTTAAAGATGCAGACCATCCTTTGGCTCAACCGCAATCAGTATTGCCACACGGAGGAATATTCAATCAAACCACCAATACTTTAGAAAGTTACTTGGTGAGAACATCGTTAGATTATAACAATAAATGGAACGAACACGATTTAAAACTATTTGGATTTGGAGAAATTAGATATGCTGACCGAACAGTAACGCCTTTTCAAGGTTATGGAATACAGTATGATAGAGGAAATCAGGTGCGTACTTCTCCATTGGTATTTCAAAAATTAATTGCAGATAATTTAGATTATTTCGGATTGATGACAAGGCAGGACCGAGGGGTTACTTTTTCGGCTAATGCCACTTATGCCTATAAGAATAGATATGTTTTTAATGCGGTGGGTAACTATGAAGGTTCCAATATTGCAGGAAAAGGGGCAAAGACTCGTTGGTTGCCTACTTGGAATGTGGGTGCGAAATGGAATGTGGATAAGGAGCATTTTCTTGAAGATGTGGCTTGGCTTAGCACACTGGCGATTCGTTCCAGTTATGGTCTAACGGCTAAAATGAACGAAAACGCCATCAATTCTTTGGCGGTCTTCAGAAGTGGTGTTACCAATCGTTACCAAATTACCGATAGGGAAAATATACTTAATATTTTGCATTTGGAAAACAGGGATTTAACTTGGGAAAAAATGTACGAACTCAATTTGGGGTTGGATTTGGGGCTGTTCAGAAATCGCATCAATGCTACCGTAGACGTTTATTCCAGAAAATCTTTTGATTTGATTGATTTGGTGAGAACTTCTGGGATTGGCGGACAGTATTACAAATATGCTAACTTCGGAGATATGGAAACCAAAGGGATAGAACTCACGTTTAATACCACCAATATTAAAACTGAGGCATTCCAATGGAAAACCAATTTGAGTTTGAGTTACTTTAAACAGAAAATCACGAGATTGCTTAATAATCCAAATACTTTTGATTTGGTTTCTGGTACAGGACGAGGCAATGTGGTAGGCTATGCCAGAGGGTCTATTTTCTCGTTTCAGTTTCAAGGGTTAGATGGGCAAGGTTTACCCACTTTTGATTTTGGGAATTATCCGTTTCAAGGAGGCGATTTATACGCTCACATTTCGGGAGCCGATTTTGCTGATACCAATTATTCTTTGTCCTATCTAAAGTATAATGGTGCGGTAGAGCCCAACTTTACGGGTGGTTTTTCTAACTCTTTTGAATACAAAAATTTTGATATTTCGTTTTTCATCACTTTTCAAGCGGGAAATAAAATAAGACTTCAGCCGACTTACGACCCTGCTTATGGCGACCTTAATGTATTTTCAAAATATTATTATGACCGTTGGCTCAATCCAGGAGACGAATACAAGACCAATGTACCTGTAATTCCGTCTCAAGATTTAATAACCCTTATGGGGAAAGAAAATATCGAAAGAGCTTATAATACTTATAATTATTCACAGTTGAGAATTGCGGACGGAAGTTTTATAAGAATGAAAAATATTTCCGTAGGATACAAAATTCCGCAGGAATATATCCAAAAGTGGGGAATGACTTCATTGGCGTTTAGGTTTCAAGTTACCAATCCGTTTTTAATTTATTACGATAAAAATCTAAGAGGGCAAGACCCTGAATTTTATCGTGCGGGAGGGGTAGCTACTCCGATTGCAAAACAGTATTCGGTAAGTCTCAATTTAGGATTTTAAAATCAATAGAAATGAAAAAAATAATATACTTTTTACTGGGAACGGCAATGCTTTCTTGTAACCGTTATTTAGATGAAATGCCAGATTCCCAGTTGGATATAGAAATAGATTCGGAACAAAAAGTAGAAGAGCTACTTACAGCGGCTTATCCCAGAGCCAGTTATTTCCCGTTTTTAGAACCAATGACGGATAATGTAGATGTGGTAGAAAAGGGAGTACATACAAGGCTAAACGAGGCTTCTTTTTATTGGAGAGATTTTGAGCAGGAAGATTTGGATACTCCATTGAATTATTGGAACGATTGCTACCGAGGCATTGCCCAAGCCAACCACGCATTGGAATATTTGAAACAGTTTCCCGATAAAACGGACAGAATTAAAGCCCTTTACGGAGAAGCGCTGTTGGTGAGAGCGTATCTGCACTTTATGCTCGTTAATATTTGGGCAGAGGCTTACAGTCCTAACTCTACGGCTTTGGGTATTCCTTATGTAACGCAACCTGAAAAAAAGGCATTACCAGAATATAAGAGGTTAACAGTGGCCCAAGTCTATGACAAGATAGAAGAAGATTTGCTATTGGGTTTGGCGGCAGTTGATGACCGCTACTATAAACTACCGAAGTATCATTTCAATAAAAAAGCGGGTTACGCTTTTGCTTCCAGATTTTACCTTTACAAAGGGGAATGGGATAAAGTCATTGCTTACGCTAATTATGTTTTGGAAGATAATCCATTGGCTAAAATAAGAGATTGGGCGGGCAAATATCAAACTTTTTTATCCACGCCAGAACTTATTCCTCAAGTTTACTCTTCGGCAGATGAAGAGTGTAATTTGCTGATTACCTCAACGGAATCTCGTTGGAAAAGAGAGGTATCCAAACTAAAATATGCCGTTAGCGAGAATAAAAGAAAAGAACTTTTCTCTAATTATGCTCCCAAATACTCGGCTTCGTTTTGGTACTTAACGAGAGGGAGTAATATGGGAAACCGATATGTGAATAAATTCAGAGAATTACAAAAATTCCAAGATGTAAGTGCCAATCCAAGAGAGCTTTATGTAGATAATGTTTTATTCACGACCGATGAGGTGCTCCTAAACCGTGCAGAAGCTTATACGATGAAGCAAATGTACGATTTTGCGACCAACGACATCATTATCTTTATGAAAGCCAAGTCGCAAAAAACATTCATCAAAGACGAGCTGATGGTGGCGTTTCAGTCAGGGCAAGAAAATTATACCCCATTTTATCATCTTACCTTCTATCAGGGAGCGTTGGTAAATGCTATTGCGGAGCTAAGAAGACGAGAGTTTGTGCACGAAGGGTTGAGATGGTTTGATATTAAACGCTTTTACCTTTCTGTGAATAGAAATACAGCGGGCGAAACTTATAGCCTTGATAAGATTTTAAGAAAAGAAGATTTAAGAAAACAGATTCAAATTCCGCTTCAAGCTCAAAAATTAGGCTTGGAGGCTAACCTTAGATAAATTAAAAGATGAAAAATATATTTTGGATATTGGCAATTATGACAGGTTTGGCATCTTGTAATGATAGAGATACCTTAAACTCGGAATCGGTGCTTGTGCCAGAAATCAAAAATACAGATGAATTAGATGGGTGGCTTTACCAAACTTATACTCAACCGTATAATATAGAGGTGAAATACCGTTGGGACGCCAATGTATCGGGGCTTAATAATGCGGCTACACCTCCGAGCAGAGCACAAGTGAAACCTGTGATGGAGGCGATGCATTCTCTGTGGTTACAAGCCTATGAGAATATTGCTGGAACTCAATTTGTAAAACAGTACGCCCCGAAGGAAATTTATGTTTACGGAGATAAAAACTTAGATTCGGAAGGTTACGAGCAAATTAGGAGCAATCACGCTCACGGGCAGATGCCATTATACCGAGTGAATGAGTTTTCTAAGTCCGATTCGGCAAGTGTGGTAAAGGTAATGCGTATGGCTCACCATCAGTTTGTGAAGGCTTTAATACAATCTAAACCTTTCGATAAAGAAGCGTTTTCCAAACTCAATTTCAATGCTTATAGCGAAACTTGGGGACAAACAAGTCCCAACAATCTTTACGACCTTACAAGCAGGGCTTCGGACTTCGGTTATTATAGCCTATTAGCGGCGAGAGGAGGAGTAGAGGAGGATTTTGCGGAAACGGTGAGTGCTTTACTTTGCAATACCAGACAGGAGGTCGATTATATGATATACAGCTATGCGGGGTACGAAGACCCTTATGATGCTGCTGATAGGGAGCGCGCTAAAAAAGCCGTAAAAACCCTCACAGAAAAAAGAGCTTTTGTGATTAAATATTTCAATGAAAATTTTGGAATTAACTTCAATAGGTTGCAGTTTGAAACCAATGTGAAATTAAAAACTTATTTAAAATAAAAATTTATGAAAAACACGATAATCGTCTTTGTAAGTTTGTTTCTATTAGTGGGAGCTTGTAGGGATAAAGATGAAACTATTTTCAGCGAAACACCTTCTCAAAGAACTCAAGAGCATATCGCTGCATTGAGAAATGAGTTGGTTTCAGCCGAAGAAGGGTGGTGGTTTACCTATTTTCCAGACGTAGATTCTTTGCGTTTTTCAGACCCGAATAAAAATATTAAAACGAGTGATAACGCCATTGTCTTTTTAGAAAGACAATTCGGGCAAGGAGGCTATACATTCTATATGAAATTTAATGAAAAAGGAACGGTAGAAATGCTAAGCGATACCGATTATAACGCTGCAAATAACCTCAAAATGAGTGATTTTGAAGTGAAACAAAGCTCCTACACTCAACTTAGTTTTACCACTTATAATTACATACACCAACTGAATAAAAGTGATTTTCTATTTTGGAAAAAAGATAGTGAGGGCAACTTAATATTCCGTACCAACCGTTATTTGGATACCAACAGAGAATATTTGGTAATGAAGAAAGCCATACTTAACGGAAAACAAGCATCGGATAGAATGAATTTGATGTATCAAAACAAAATAAATTACGAGAGACTCTACAATCCTATTTTAACGATAAAAGATTCGGAGGGCGGTGTTTTGTTTCAAAGCAATTTACCTTATAAAAAGCAAGATGTAAAGAATAGATACCAAGCCTTTGTTAAGAACTGGCAACCTAATCTTTACAATAGTTCTTATTATTCTGGGGTGGCTTCTGGTTATGTGGCTACGCAAGAGGGGTTGTTTTTCTATCCAGGAATACAGCTTACAGACCAAACGAAATTTAGGGTTTTTACTAAAGAAGGTGAGGCTTACAAATCGGTGGTAAACGGTTACGAAGCCTTAATTACGATAAAATAAAAAATACTAATCTTATGAAAAAAATAACTTATTTGTGGAGTTTGCTTGTTGTTATTTTATTTTCGTGTAACGAAAGAGTTGCCGATTTGCCAGAAGAAGACTATCACGCTTTATTTCCAAACAAAGGTAAAATTGATAAACCCAATATAGATTATACCAATATGACTCCTACGGTCTGTGAGCCTACGGAAACCGAACTTAATTTTGTTTATCCAGGGGTTGATATAGACCAAGACCTTAGAGATTATACTGTAACACTAAAGTTTAAATACACAGAGCAGCAGACCTTTCCTTTAGGACAGAAAATGTCCCAATTTGATTTGAAGTATGTGGGAGCGGATAAAAAATTGGTGGTTTTACGAAGCTATAAAGATAATAGAGGAACACCTCCAACCATAGAAGAAGGCAAGGACTACGAAATTAAATTTAAAGTTAAATCAGGGTATCCGCTTTATCTTTCCGTCCACGGGGGTGGGTATGATTTATTTTCCCTTAATGCGAGTATTCAAGCCAAATCGGACGATGGGATAGTGGTTTCTCCCGTTATTAAATACGAAACATCGGTTTATTCGGACGGTTTTACAGAGCTTACACCTTACTGCGAAAAAATCATTTTACCGTAATAAAAATAACTTGATAAATGATAAAAAGTTTAATTATGAAGAATAAAATTATTTTAGCTTTAATGCTTTCTGCATTGTGTTTTACCTCTTGTTCAAGAGAAACTTCTGGAGTGGAAACGCCTTCGGTTCTTCCGCCCGTTACTAAAGAGTCTTACGAGTACAAATTTTCAAGAAACGGTCTTTCCACAGTAGATTTGGAAACAGGAAAAGAAATGATAGACTTGTTTTATTTGTTGGATAACGGAATGAAAATCGCCAGTTCTCAATCCAGAAATTATTACGAAAGGAAGGGAAGTGTCTACGCTTTGAGTATGAAAGATATTACGGCAGCTTCCAGTTATTATACCTCCAAAACAGCTTTACAAACTGCAGTTCGCAACGAAATAGAGGTAATGTTTGGTGAGTTGAAAGCCATATCAGATAATAGCGGATTGGAAGCTAAAAAAGGTCAAGCAGGGTTCGTTGGGTACGAAGAAGAACGAAGATATGTAGATGCTTACGGTATAGAAACGGGGCAAGTATTGCAAAAAGCACTTATGGGAGTGGCTTTGTTAGACCAAGTACTCAATCAGCATTTAGGAGAGGAAATCCTTAGCGATGCCCAATTACAGAAAGATAACAGCAACTTAGTGATGGTTTCTGGGAAGAGATACACGGCTTTAGAGCATCATTGGGATAGGGCTTATGCGTATATGGGAAGGGAAAACTCTAAGTTTACGCCATTGTTTATTGCCTATTATTTGGAGAAAGGAACTAAAGATATGCCGTTTTTGGCGGGGATAGACGAAAGAGTTTACACAGCGTTCTATAAAGGAAGAAAAGCGGTAGTGGATAAAGACTATACCGAAATGAAAAAACAAGCAGCCATTATAAGAGGTGAATTAAACAAACTCTTTGCGGCCAGAGCTATTTATTATCTTAAGAAAGGCATTCCAGATTTAAGAGAAGATGTTCGAAATGCATTTCACGGTTTGTCGGAGGCTTATGGCTTCATCTACGCCCTTAATGCTGCCAGAAAAGAAGGCGGTTCGTCTTATTTATCACCAGCGGAAATCCATCAAATTTTAACCGAATTTAAGGGAGAGCACGGTTTTTGGGACGTGGACCGCTTAGCGGCTGATGAAAAGACCAAAGGTTCACTACTTAATTTGTCCAAACAGATAGCAGATAAATTCGGATTTAAAGTCAATGAAATTTAAAAATAAACACTAATCAATCTAAAAACTATAAAAAAATGAAAAAGTTTTTACTAACCATAGGGGTACTAAGCTCCTCGTTATTATTTTCTCAAAACCTGATAACCAACTCAAGTCTGGAGCAATGGAGTAGTAGTTGCTATTTAGGGAATTGCAGATATTATCCTAAAGATTGGAAAGGTAATGCTAAACAATCAGCGGAAAATCCGAAAGAGGGAACATATAGTGCAGAGTTAGGTTCTGGTAGGAATATAGAATTTGAGTTGAGACAAGGGATAGAAGCAGGTCAGAAATATATTTTAAGTTATTATGTGTATTCTACAGGTGCAGAAAGACAATTGGTTCATCGTTTCAGATGGAGAGATGCGAATAGGACAACTATAGCAACAAACGGAGATGACTATACTCATTCTGTAACGACTTTCGGACAGTGGGAAAAAGTAGAAAAAGAGTTTGTTGCCCCAGGGGGTGCAGCAGGATTTTACATTAACCTCAATACTTTGGGGAGTGGCTCGGAAGTCATCCGATTAGACGATTTCAAATTTTATAAGCAGGGAAGTTTGGGAACACAAGAGTGGTCTTCGCAAAAAGAAGTACAGCTCCATACCCAAGGAAAGGAACTCCAAGTTTTTACAACCAAACCCGTAACGATTAAAGTATATGGCGTTGGAGGACAATTATATGTTACAAAAACGGTGAACTCCAATGATAGGATAACTTTGTCGGCTTTACCTCACGGTATTTATTTGGTGTTGGTAGAAACAGATAAAGGGACATTCAGTAAAAAAATAAGATTATAAAACAGTCGTGATGAATTATTTTAAACTATTTTTTTCAGCACTCTTTTGTTTGGTATTGTTTTCTTGTGGCGGTAACGATTCCCCTACGGAAAACGCAAAGGTGGACGATGGATTTGACCGAAAAGAAATGCTCAGGCATTGGGCAGATAACTTTATCATTCCCTATACGGAAAAGTTTAAAGATGAGGCGACCAATTTGGATACAAAGATTAAAGCGTTTGCGCAAGAGCCCAATCAAACTCATCTTACTGCGGTGAGAGAAGCCCTTAACAAGACTTACGAAGCCTACCAGTATATTGGTTTTTATCGTTTGGGTAAGGCGGAAGAAGTTTCTATGAATTTTCTGTATAGGGTGAATACCTACCCTACCAATACGGAACGGATAAAACAAAATGCGAAAGACCACAACTATAATTTCCGTCAACTTTCGGAAATTCAGGGGGGTAAAATAGCCCAAGGGCTTCCTGCGATAGATTATTTGGTGAATGGCTTGGAGCCCGAAGATAACGCTATTTTAATGGAATACACTTCGGGGCAAGAGGCAGCGGATTATAAGGCTTATTTATCGGCGTTGTCTGCGGAAATTTTAAAATCGGCTACCGAAGTTTTAGCAGATTGGAAGGGCGGTTACCGAAACAAATTTGTAGAAAATACGGATAGCAACGCTTCAGGAAGCATCAGTCTAATGGTAAATGCCTATGTGCAGTATTACGAGAAAAATCTTCGTGCAGCTAAGATAGGTTATCCATCAGGTGTTTTAACGCCGATGTTTCTGGCACAAAGCGAAGCTCCTAAACCTCATTTGATAGAAAGCCAGTTTGCTCCCCAGTACAGTAGAGCGTACGCCCTCTTGGGAACGAAAGCAATGCTGGAATTTTTTCAAGGCAAAGGGATTAACGGTAAAAGTGGCAAGTCGCTACAACATTATATAGACTATATGGCGACCAAGAATGCTCATCACAAGACTTTATCACAAGACATTGTCCGCCAGTTTGAGGAAGCCATAAAAAATATAGAAGCTCTTAATCCTAATCTTAAAATCCAAATAACCCAAGATTTGGCTCAAATGAAAAATGCCTATTTCAGTCTTCAGCAGAATGTTTCTAAACTGAAAGTGGATATGGTACAATCGCTCAATATCACCATTTCTTATATGGATACCGATGGAGATTAAAGACTGGAAATATCAGTATTTTAAAAAGCCTGTAAGTTCTGCCGTTTTGGGGACTTATAGGCTGTTTTTCGGATTGCTAATGCTGGTAAGCATCGCTCGGTTTTTTCTGTACGGTTGGATAGAGCGTCTGTATATAGAACCTCGTTTTTTCTTTAGTTATTACGGTTTTCAGTGGGTAAAACCTTTGGGGAATTATACCTACGCTTTATTTTTGTTTGCAGGGCTAATGGCTTTTTTAGTAATGGTGGGGCGGTATTACCGAATGGCAATCGTTGGTTTTTTCCTTTCGTTTACTTACATCGAACTTATGGATAAGACTAATTATCTTAACCATTATTACTTTATCAGTATTTTGAGCTTTTTGTTGATATTTTTACCGATGAACGTGGCTTTCTCTGCCGATGCGGAAGCCAATCCCGAAAAGAAAAGAGAGTTTGTTCCAGTATGGACGATTAACGCCATTAAGTTTCTGGTAGGCTTGGTTTATTTCTATGCAGGTGTGTGTAAGCTCAATTCCGATTGGCTATTGGAAGCAATGCCGCTCAAGTTATGGTTGGCTTCAAAGTTTCATCTTCCGCTGATAGGTGGTTTGATGGATAAAACTATAACCGCCTATTTGTTCAGTTGGGCAGGAGCATTGTACGATTTGAGTATCCCTTTTTTACTATTATATCGTAAAACCAGAGGCTGGGCATTTGGGAGTGTGGTGGTTTTTCATACGCTCACTTGGTGGTTGTTTCCTATTGGTATTTTTCCTTTTGTGATGATGTTTGGAGCTACGATTTACTTTTCTTCCGAATGGCATCAGAAGTTTTGGTACAGGCTGTACTCTTGTTTCAAATGGGATTTTAAGGCTTACTTTAATGGCAAGGTTTACCAATATGCGCCGTATTTCAAGAAACCTATCTGTGGAATTTTGGTTTTATTTTTTACCGTTCAAGTGTTACTGCCTTGGCGGTATTTGCTTTATCCGGGGGAATTATTCTGGACGGAGGAGGGCTTTAGATTTTCTTGGCGGGTGATGCTGATGGAAAAAGGCGGTTATGCAGAGTTTAAAGTCTATAATCCTAAAACTAAGGAATATTACCGAGTGGAAAATTCGGATTTTCTCACCCCTACACAAGAAAAACAGATGGCATTTCAACCTGATTTTATTTTAGAATACGCCCACTTTTTAAAGGATTATTTTGAAAGGGAAAAAGGAGTAAAAAACGCCAAGGTCTATGCCGAGGTGTATGTGGCTCTCAATGGTAGGAGAAGCCAGTTGTATATTAACCCTAATGTAGATTTAACTAATGAAGAAGAATCATTTTTACCAAAGAAATGGCTATTACCTTTCAACGATGTTATTAAAGGCTTGTAACATTGCATTGCTTACCGCACCATTATTTTTGAATGCTCAACACAAAGAAAGAATCAAGGATATACAGGAGGTAGAACTGGTTAAAAGAAAGTTGGAAGCCTTTGAATCCAGAAAATTGAGGGAAGTGGAAGGCACCAGCATCTTTGCCGCTAAAAAAACGGAAGTGGTGCTAATGGATTTAAAGTTGGCTAATAAAGCCCTTAATAATCCCAGACAGGTCTTTTCCCAAGTATCGGGCGTTAATGTTTTTGATAGTAACGACGGGGGGCTTCAGCTCAACATAGGAGGGCGAGGGCTTAACCCTAACCGTTCAGCTAACTTTAACACCAGACAGAATGGGTACGATATTAGTGCCGATGTATTGGGTTATCCAGAGAGCTATTATACACCACCCGCAGAGGCATTGGAGGAGATTCAGGTGGTGAGAGGAGCGGCTTCGTTGCAATACGGAACACAGTTCGGAGGGTTGCTTAATTTTAAACTAAAAACGCCAACTAAAACACAACCGTTGGAGCTTATCAGCAGGAATACTTATGCAAGTTTTAATACTTATACGAGTTTCAATGCTTTGAGCGGAACGGTGGGCAAGTGGTCTTATTATACCTTTTTTAATTATAAGCAAGGGGACGGATTTCAAGAAAATTCGGAATATAATGCCAGAAACTTTTATGTTCATTTAAACTATGAGATAACGCCTCAAACAAGTATCAGTACGGAGTTTACCCGTTTTAATTATTTGGCACATCAACCTGGGGGGCTTACCGATTTTCAGTTCTACCAAAACCCTTATCAAAGCAACCGAGCAAGAAATTGGTTTAAAGTGGACTGGAACCTTTGGAATGTGTCATTAAAGCATCAGTTTACCCCTCGTGCCAAATTAAGTTTAAGTGGGTTTGGCTTGGGAGCGTCCCGTTATTCTTTAGGGTATCGTCCGTCCAGAGTTGCAGATGTGGATTATGAAGGGGCTATACGGGATTTGATTACAGGAGATTTTAAGAATTGGGGAGTAGAAGCAAGGTTCCTGCAACAATATGGGAATAAAAACCATACTTTTTTGGTAGGAGGTAAATATTATAAAGCTCAAAACTCGGGGAAGCAAGGACCGGGAAGTACTTTTTCTGGGGCAGATTTTAACTTTGACCAGACTAATAAAAACTATTTCTTTCAGTCGGATTATAGCTATCCTAACCGAAATATAGCGGTGTTTTCAGAGAATATATTTAAGTTGGGAGCTTCTTGGTCGGTAGTACCCGGTGTGCGTTGGGAGTTTATAGATACTGGTGCAGATGGGGCGTACCAAAGGGTGATAGAAGATAATGCAGGAAATGTAATCTATAACAAACGCTTTGAAGAACAAGAGAAACGCCAAAGAAATTTTGCACTATTGGGATTGGGTGTTTCTTATAAGCCTACCAAAGCGTTTGAATTTTACACTAACTTGTCCCAAAATTACCGCTCTGTAACCTTTAGTGATATTAGAGTAGAAAATAATTCCCAAGTGATAGACCCCAACATTAAGGACGAAACAGGCTATACGGGAGATTTGGGGATAAGAGGGAATTGGAAAAATACACTGTCTTACGACATCAATATGTTTGGATTGTGGTATAATAACAGAATAGATAATGTTTTTAGAAAAAGGGAAGGCTTGTTCTCCGATGTAGCAAAGGTACGAACTAATGTAGGAGCGGCATTTATTGCGGGGTTAGAATCGTTGGTAGACGTAAATATCAACAAACTTCTTTTAGGGAATTTGCAACATTGGAAATGGAATTTGTTTTTTAATACAGCACTCACGCATTCTCAATATGTAAAGTCCGAGATACCTGGGATTAAGGGCAACCGTGTGGAATATGTACCTAAAGTCAATTTAAAATCGGGGCTTAACTTTGGGTACCGTAACTTTTTAGGAAGCCTTTTGTTTACCTATATGTCGGAGCAATTTACCACGGCAACTAATGAACCTACGGATAAAACAGACCATCTGTGGGGGATACGAGGGAGCATACCAGCTTATAAGCTATTAGATGCCTCTTTTTCGTACCGCATCACACCTAATATCCGATTGGAAACAGGCGTGAATAATGTACTGAATGAAGTCTATTTTACCCGAAGAGCCACAGGGTATCCAGGACCGGGGATTATTCCTTCCGCTCCTCGCCAATATTATTTCACTTTGGAAATGAAGCTGTAGGCGGTTGGGGATAGGTTGGTTTTATGGAAAATAATATTTTAATGAAAAAGCCGCTGTAACAAATGTTACAACGGCTTTTTCGATATTCTATTTTTAGTAGTTTATTGTTTTATGATTTTTTTGGTTATCATCTTTCCGTCCACTTTTATTGATAGGAGGTAAACTCCTTTTTTTAGGTGATTTAGGTCAATAGTTTTGCCGTGGGCATTGGATAAAATAAGCGTTCCGGAAGCGTCGTAAAGGTTTATTTCGGAAACTGTTTTCTTGGAAGCAATGTATAGAATATCTTTTACAGGGTTAGGATAAAGCGTTACATCATCGCTTGAAGAAGATAAGTTGGAGGTGGACATAGTACCGCAATCTGTATTATAGGTTACACCACTATCTTGTTGCCACGTAGAACTTACTTTTTCGCCTTCGGTAATTTTTACACAAGTTAAGTTAGGGTTATTGGTAATATCTAATCCCGAAAAATTAGCATAACTTCCGAATGCAATGTTTAGACTATTGAGGTTATTGCTTGCCAGAGATAAATTAACCAAATCTGGATTTTTACTGGCGTCTAAAGTTTCTATTTTATTATTGCTTAAATCTACACTTACAAGTTTGGGGTTCTTATCAATGCTGATATTGGTAAGGCTGTTCCCGTAGCAAGATAGGCTGGTAAGTTTTGTATTGTTATCTATGTTTAGCGAAGTTAGTTGGTTGTTATAGCCTTCTAAGGTAATAAGTTCTGGGTTTTTGCTTAGGTCTATATTACTGATTTGGTTGTCGCCAAAATTTAAAATCTTTAGCTTTTTGTTTTGGCTTACGTCTAAGGAAGTTAAATTGTTATAGTAGCTGTTTAAATCCTCCAATTCTGTATTTTGACTAATATTTATGGAAGAAATATTAGACCCTTCTAAGTAAACTCTCTTTAGAGCTTTGTTCCCGCTGAAGTCTATTTCTGTAAGGCTCCCTGTATTGTAGTATAATTGTATTTCTTCCACATTTTTGAAGGCTTCTAATCCCGTAAGATTGTTGATTTTTTTATCTGATAAATCCAATCTATCAGTTAGGGCTTCTGCCTCTGTTACGCTAATTTCCCCATCGCCATTTGTATCAATTTTTGGGTAATGCTTAATGAGAGCTTGCTTGAATTCTGAATCAGGAATGTTCACATTTTGAGATAGAACTACGATATGCGATAGTACTAATCCACTAAGTAATAATTTTTTCATATTTGCTTATTTAGATTTTGTAAAAATAAAAATAACGATAAAGAAAATCCTAATTAAATACCTACGAAAGGATATATTATGATAAATATCAGTTTTAATAAGTTCAGTAGTTTGATTGTGAATGATAGATATTGTGAAGAATTCTAACGCATATAAGTTTTTTCTATATAAAATATAAAAGGATAAAAATGGAGAATGGTTCATCTTTTTTTAGGTCTGGTGAAAGCATCTTTATTATGATGAAGCAGGTTTTGTAAAGTTATGTTATATTTGTCCCAGTGATTTTAGGGGGACTAATGACCAGATTTTGCTTACTAATTGTGAAATAGATAAAGATGATACAGAAAGACAAAAGAAAGAAACAAGCTGCACTACTTAGGAATTTTAGAAAAATACATAGGATAACAGGAGCTTTACTATTTGTATTTTTCTTTTTTATATCCGTTTCGGGGCTTCTGTTGGGTTGGAAAAAGCATAGTGGCGGGCTTATTCTGTCTAAATCCTACAAAGGCACTTCCATCGAACTCAAAGACTGGCTTCCGTTGGACAGTCTGCACCGTAATGCTTGTAAAATATTGCACGATTCTATTTCGCCAGACTTATCTCTTGAGTTGGATAGGATAGATGTCCGCAAGGATAAGGGTATGGTAAAGTTTGTATTCAGCCATCATTTTTGGGGCGTTCAGCTTGATGGTTCTACGGGAAAGCTATTGCATATTGAACGGAGGCGCTCGGATTATCTTGAAAAAATCCACGATGGTTCTATTATCGACTTTTATTTGGGAACCGATGGCAGTCTGTTTAAACTAATATACACCACCGTCATGGGGATTGCTCTTTTGATATTTACGATTACAGGCTTTTGGCTTTGGTATGGTCCTAAAAGAATGAGAAAGATTGCCAGATAATAGTTAATAGTAGGATTACCAACACTTATAATAAATCAAGGCTGGTTCTATACAGAACCAGCCTTGATTTTATCTAAAAGGAGGCTTCTAATTGGTAAAGAGGAAGCCTCCTTTTAGACAAAAAGAAGCTTCCTTTTGTAATGCCTATGGCTAGGGACTTTCCGAAGATAGGTTAAGTAGGCTAAAAAACCTGCGGTAGTTTTTTTAAGGCGTATAGATGGGGCGGGTTATTTCGCTTTTTCAAAGCCTGCCGCAGTCATACTATCTAAGATGCGTTTACCGGGGTGATAGTTTACGCCTACCGATTTAATGAGACTTTGATTAAAATCTTTCTCCGTAGCCGCTCCGCCACTGCTAAGGGTAGGATAGAGGGTGCCTAGCTTTTCTAAACGAACCATATAGCCATTGGCTAAGGCTTCTTGGGCTACATTTTCTAAAGCAACCAATACCCCTTTGATATCCGCCTCACTTAGAGCAGAGAATTTTTCTATTTGTTTTACCATATCGTCTATGGTGAGCTCGCCTGCACTTACAGCTTGGGCATACCATTTTTTAATGCCACCACCTGCTACCCCAGGCTGTGGTTTTTCTACTACTGTGAATTTTATTGCCATAATTTATTAAGTTTATATTGTGGTTTATTTTTAATTATTAAGAAGTACCCAACCTGTGGATTTACAACCATAAAAATTATCACTCTCAAACTTGATAGCCCCATAGTTTGCAGAAGTACAAGTACTAGTAGTGGTGCCTATTTTTATAGCTCCAGCTATTTCTAATTTTTCACTTGGGGTGGTTATTCCTATCCCCATATTACCATTAGCTTGTATTCTCATCTTTTCCGTAGGTAAGGTAAGGTTGGGATTGGTTCCAGGTGTAGGGCTTTGGGTTTTAAATATCAGGTTAGATCCCCCATCTCCAGAGCCATTCATTTGATCTATAATTTGTGAAGTAGCGATTCTTGTTTCAATATTATTGGAGTCTATTATTTTTTTACTAGAGCCATTTTGAAATTCTAAGATGGCTTCTTGATTAGCTGCCCATTTATCGTTTCTTAATGATAGTTTATCTCCTAATGAGCTACTTCCTGCATTGGTATAGATAGCATAATTACCATTTGAACCACCAGAAATATTCTCTACAAATACCCCATAATTATTTATTGGAGCAGTTGCAACTGTTGGGTCAGCTACTGTACTTCCAGCATAAACCCCTGATTGGGTTTTATACTGAGTCCTACCTGAATTATAAACAGTAAAACAACCCGCCACTAATCGCTCTCCAACAAAAGTGGTATTTCCAGAGTCTTTGCCTACAGAAACCTGTCCTATAGTTCCATATACATTAGTATTTAAGCCTTTACTTCCGATATTTGAAAAGAAATATCCTCCTACGGCGTTAGTTACATTCCCTGTAGCCGCAGGTTTTAAAAAAGCGGTGCCCTGTGAACCATACAGATTATCTACATTTCCAGAGGTATCAAACGAAGCTTGTAGAAAACCCCCTCTTAAAGTGCCTGCTGACTGACCATTCCCCACATTTCCATAAGATTGTATTCCATCTAAAATAGAAACAGTTCCTCCTCCAATAGCATTGGCAAGAAATGTAGACCCTAACACTGAACTATAACTATTATTATTCCCTTCAAGAATATCTATTTGGTTTCTGCCTCCCACAACACCCACGCCTGGTTGATACTGGTCTGAACTAGAAATACTTAAAAAATTACTCCTTTGGTTTTTCAGATAGATTGAAGCACCTGTAATAGGATGTTTAAAGGTATTTAGTGGTAAATTATCCAAGGTATCATACATAGAGACTTTCCCTCTAGCTGTTCCTTTGTAGGGTGTTGGGATATATTTTGTAATCACTCCCTTTACAGGGTCAGTTGCTGTAATTGCGAATATAACATCATCATCTTCAGAATGTCCTCCGTTGTAGGCTACCCCATTTTCATCATAATACACCTTGTTATTAAAGGGTGGTGTACCACTTCTCTTAAGCTCTATTCTTTTATTAGTGGGATTATATACCCACTCTTGCCCCTCTTTGCCTGCAGTTTTTACCCATTTGGTACCATTCCAAAAATAGTAGCCTTTTTCGGTAATGTCTATCACTTTGGCATCTGCTGGCGTGGTGGTATAGTCGCTTAAATCATTTACATAGATAAGGGTAGATTCTTTAATACTGGTATTTCCACCCATTTGTAGAGTTTTGTTAATACTCACATTAGGGATAACAAGCCCCTCCAAGGTATTGTTAGTATTATCAGATTTACCTTTAATTTCTAAAGTAGCGTTGGGTTTATCGGTGTTAATTCCCACTTTGCCACTGTAATCTTGTCCGTAGTAAGCTACAAAGCTTAAACCTAAAAAGGCGAACACACTCAATTTGGTTGTTGTTTTCATAAAATTTAATTTTAAAATTGTTGATATTTAATTGTTTAAGATTATAGATGTTAGATATTGGATTTTAGACTTAAGGGTTGAGGTGATACTAAGTTCTAACCTTAAAAAACGCCTTCCCTCTCTAAACACACACAGAACGAGAGGAAAGGCTAATACAGAAAGAGCAAAATACTCTCTCTGAACACTAAAAGCACCTAACAAGAACGACCATGTTGTAAGACAAAACAATGGTACTTTTAGTAAATAAGTATGAAAGCTAAAATTAGAATAGGATAAACACGAAAAGCTCCGAATGGTAGTTATTGGAAGAAGTTGGTTAAGCCTAAATTTAGGACTAATGATTAACGACGAAAATCTATATAAAAAGTAATATAATAGAACGCGTAGGCACGGTACTATTTGTGTGTATTTACACAATTATTTGGCTGTTCCAAATAATTGGGACACTTTTTTACACTTGGTTGTATGTTTTTGATATAGTGGGTCATAAAACTGGGGCAAATGTATAAGCTATTTTTTAGATATGCAAGTTTTAGGAGTTTGTTTTTTCTTTCAGAGGATACCATTATCCAATAGTTTTGCTAAAGACTGGGCTAAATTTTTTCTAGAAAAAGCAGAAATATCTTGTGGAGCTTTAGTAAAATCGGTTTGTTTCCAAAGCTGGTATTGCTGTAATAAGTACTGCTTTAAAGAGGTTTTGTCTTGGTAAGAAAAATGTTTGCCTGTTTGGGTTTCTTCTAATATCTTCTCTACATCAGCTTGGGCAGGTCCAAAGGAAATAATGGTATTTCTAGAAGCAAGATATTCAAATATTTTACCGGGAATAATCCCTTTAGAAGACTCTTGTGGGAAGTTGGTTATAAGAAGTAGCGTAGAATGATGCATCTCTTCCACGGCTTTATGGTGTGGGAGGTATCCTAAATCGTTAATGTGGTTTTTAAGAGGCGTGTGTTCCCAACTTTCGGAGATTTTGGTATCAATTCTACCCACCAGTTTTAGCTCAAAGTCGGCTTTAAAATCGGTAGATTCATTAAGTAGTTCATTTAGCGTTTCCCATAGTATTTCAGGGTTTCGCAGTTGTTCTAATACCCCAATATAGCTTAGTGTAAATTTGGTTTTGGGCTTTCTCTCGGTGGTATTGAGGGCTTCAGAATCGTAGCCATTGGTAATACATACCGCATTTGCCCCTTTTTTTCTAAAGTTTTGGGCATCGGTATAGCTGGTAGCAAGGGTAATATCCGCATGATTAAATACCTTCTGCTCCAGCTCCCGATGTTTTTTATCGGCTATTTTGGAGAGTTTAAGGTGTTTGTAGTAGGATATTTCTGTCCAAGGGTCACGGAAATCGGCAATCCATTTTAATTTTGGAAACTCTTTCTTGAGTTTAAGTCCAATTAAGTGCAGGGAGTGTGGTGGTCCTGTAGTTACTAAAGCATCAAAATGATGTTCCTCTAAATATTTTTTTAGAAACTTTACAGAAGGATTTACCCAAAATACTCTAGCATCAGGAATAAAAAAGTTTCCTCTTATCCAAATAGAAAGTTTAGATTTCCAACTTTGATTAGTGCCAATATCAAACTGTCCTGTCTTAAATTTTTTGTTGTTTTTGTTGAGTTTTTCGGCAATTTGGTAAGGCTCCCAGATTTTTGTTTTTATAACATCAATATCTTTTGGTACTTCTTTTAATAGGCTATCGTCTAATAAAGGATAGCTTGGGTTTTCTGGAACAAATAAGGTGGGTTGCCACCCAAACTCTGGGAGGTATTTGGCGAATTTGAGCCATCGTTGTACCCCTGGACCTCCTGCGGGAGGCCAGTAATAAGAGATGATAAGTATTTTTTTAGGCTGTGGCATTCTGCTCTTTGTAGAGTTTTAAAATTCCCAAGATACTTAGTAAGATGAACAGTCCAAAAGCTCCATAAGACCACAGTTTACCTTTGTGCAGAACTTCAGGGTCAAAAACCATTTTGATAGTATGATTTCCTGCAGGAACATAAACGGCTCTAAGAAGGTAGTTTGCCTTTATATAAGGGACTTCCTGATTATCCACAAACATTTTCCAACCTTTTGGATAGTAAATTTCGGAGATTACTGCAAGTTGAGGTGTTTTAGACTGGCTCTTAAGCTGTATTTCGTTTGGCTGATATTGGGTAAGCTGGATATAGGCGGTACTGTCAGGCTGAATGTTTTTGCCATTAAAGTAGCTTTTGTCTTCGGTGCTTACCACGGCTGTTCTTTTGTTATCTATTGTGCCGATGGCCTTGATTTCCTCGTTAGGCGTATTAGCCCATAAAATGTCGGAAACAAACCAAGCGTTGCCATTAGCATCAGGGTTAGGATAGGCTTGTGGATTGTCCGCACTACCTACCACGAAATACTTAGCGTTGAGCATATTCAATACTTTTGGTAATGCTACGGTGTCTTGTTTGCTAAAATATTCGTTGATTAAATCATCATATCTTCTCAGTTTAGCGGCACTATAACCTCCAATAGAAGCTTTGAAATAAGAAGTGTTGGTTTCGCCAAAAGTTCCTAAAGTATTATTGAAAATTCGGTAATGACTTTTATCTTTTTCGGCTAAAGTTTCCAAAGTCTTATTGATGTTCACTTGAGAAAGAAGCCCTTGTATGTAAGGATTGTCTCCTGCCTTTCCTATAAGGTAGTCGTTGTTTTCTGTTTGGAAAGGGTTTTCTGCGAAGGTTTTATCTACAAAATTACTGCTGTTAAGATAACGCTGATTTACCGTCCATAAATCAAATAAACTTACTAAACCAATGATAACTAAAGCGATATTTTGAGATAATTTTTCCTTTAAACTAAGCCAAAGTACTATGGCAGTAATGCCTACATATAAAATTGCTTTTATAGCATCAGCTCGGAAAAAATGCCATCTTTCGTCTTGTAGATAATTGAGTAGATAGGGTGGGAGATAGGTCTTTTCGGTATCATTGTAAAAGTTTAAAAGAGATTTGCCTCCTACGAGTAAAATCACCGTAAATCCTAACACAGAAGCCGTAGTATAGATGAGGTACTTTTGTTTTAACTCTTTGGAAAAATTTTGATTTTTAAAAAACTGATACAAACCTAAAATCCCAATGAGCGGAAATAAAAGTTCTACCACAACTAGGATAGAAGATGGTGCTCTAAATTTGTTGTAGAGCGGAACATATTCTATAAAAAAGTCGGTAAGTGGCATAAAATGATGTCCCCAAGCCAACATAATCGTGAGGGCGGACGCTCCCAAAATCCAATATTTGTATTTTTTTCTAGCAAACACAAATCCTAATACTGCAAGGAAACAAACCACAGCACCCTGATAGGCAGGTCCAGAAGTCATAGGCTGGTCTCCCCAATAGGTAGGACTGCTAAGCCCTTTGATGATGTTATTAACTTCCTCTTGTGAGGTTGCATTTTCTTGTACAAGTTCTTGGATACGCCCCATCATTCGTTCCGAGTCTTTTTCTTGGCTTCCGCCTCCCATAAGTCTAGGAATAAATAGGTTGAGCGTTTCTAGCTTTCCGTAACTCCACATGGTAATACTTTCTTTATCCATACCAGACTTTTCAGTATTGCCTTTTTCGGTGTCTAGAATTTGCTTTCCTCTTACGGTTTCCTTAACATATTCGGCATTTGCCATGAGCCTTTGAGCATTCATACCTACCCCTAAAGCAATAGCAAGGGCTAGTACACCAGAAGAAATACCGAAGTGTTTCCAAGTGGTATTGTCTTTAATGGCTCTAAAAAGCTCTGAAATAAATAAAAATCCTAATGCTATAAATAGGTAGTAAGTCATTTGGATATGATTCGCTGCTATCTGTAACCCCATAAACAAAGCGGTAACAATGAATCCTAAAATGTACTTTTTCCTGATATACACTAATAGAATACCTGCAAGTAGAGGTGCAAAATAGGCTACAGTGTGTACTTTACCATTATGCCCAGCAGCGATGATGATGTAAAAATAAGTAGATAGCCCAAAAAACGAAGCTCCAAGTAAAGCGTACTTCCAATTTCTCACGGCTACCATACCCAGTAGGAAAAATCCTGAAAACAACAAAAATAAATAATTGGCTGGTTTAGGAAGGAAGTTTAAGATATTATCCACCTGTTTTATAAGGTCGCCTCTAAACTGTGCACCTGTTTGGTAGGTCGGCATTCCGCCAAACATAGCATCGCTCCAATAGGTTTCAGTGCCGTATTTAGCTCTATAATCCAATAACTCTTTTGCACCGCCCTTGTAGTGTACAATATCGGGTTGCATAAGCTGTTTACCAGAGATAATAGGATTGGCATAAAGTACAGCGATTAGCACAAAAATAACCAAACTGCCAATGATAAAAATGAGGTTTTTGTTTTTCAGATTCATATCACTTCGTGAGTTTTGTAGCGTATTATTCCTTTATTTCTTCATAGTCTACGGTTTCGGCCTCCCATTTTATATTGCTCTTTTTGGAAGTGCTTTTTTGCCGAGACTGACTTTGAGATTGTGATTTATTTTGAGCTTTCTGATGAGGAAAATAATTATAGAATTTGTTAAAGAATAACCGTTTTAGGATATTCCAAACAAAAAATATAACAATAGTAGTCAAAATTATCTTTAAAATATATTGCATAATTTGTTGTAAATAATACGGTTTTAAAGAGTTAAAAAAATCAAAATACACCTACACTAAAGTAATAGAATAGGTGTATTTATAATATGATTAAGGATTAAGCGTAATGCTAGACTGTGTGGTCTGCGTCATCGTTTGGCTTTGTTTACCATCAGATAAACTTTCCTTTTGTGTAGTAGTCATATTTTGTTTAGACGAAAGAATCCAACCTGTGTTGGCATCTAAAATAATTTTACCATTCTGAGAACCTTCTACACTAATGCTGTGTGTGATACCTTCTTGCTTTTTAGAGTCAGATTTTTTTGGAATGCCACCTTTTATGCTTACTTCTGCCTTTCCATCAGCTACTTTTTCTAGTTTATAAGTGGTACTGATTTTTAGCTTTCCGTCAGGTGTTAAATTATCGGTTTCTGTCCAAGTTTCGCCTATTTTAACTCCTTTTTTAGGCAGAATGTTAAGGCTTTGAGTAAATTGTTCCTTAAACATTTTCTCATTAAACCCTTGCTTGAAACCGTCCATAAATTGTTTTCTTTCTTTGGCATCTTTGATAAGACTAGTGATGTTTTGTTCCACCTTTTTATAAACTGCATCAAATCCCGAAATAGAAATAACATTCCCCTTTTCGTCCATTTTCATTTGGAGTTTGTTACCAGAAAGAGCTTTGTTTACCGTCCACATACCTTTTAGTTGTTCCTCTTTTGGTGCAGCTTGTTTGGTATCAATAACTACTGTTTTGCCTTGGGAAGAAGATTTATTAACTTTTCCTACGAGGTTTACGGTAATATCGTAAGTGCCATTAACAAAATCGTTTACGGTAAAAGTAATTTCATCGGTCATTTCTTGTGTACCACTAATGCTTTTTCCAGAAGGGTCTTTTACAGTAGTAACATCTTTTTGAAAGGAAGTTAAAGGATAGGTTTTACCTTTTTCTAGTTTAAAAGATAAAGAGTATACCCCAGCAGAATCAGTGATGGCAGGTTTTGCCTCAGGAATTTTAGCTCCTTCTTCCTGCGGAGTATCTACTGTAATGGTTTCAGCTTTACCTGTTTCTTTATTGATAACCACTTTGGTTTCTTTGTCTTTTTTACAAGATGTTAATGCGAATGCAACGATGCTAAATGCAATTACTTTTTTAATCATTTTAAATATTTCAAATTTTAGTTGTGTTATTTTAATTTTTAAAGTCCCATTCTCTGTCTTACCACTTCGTACAAGATAGCCCCGCAAGCCACGGACACATTTAGGGATTGAGTTTTACCTTCTATTGGTAGTTTTATTTTTTCGTCAGAATGGTGAAGAACTTCTTTAGATATGCCTTTTTCCTCGTTCCCCATTACTAGGGCAAAAGGAATTTTAAAATCTACATCATAGATTAGTTTTTCCGCTTTTTCGGTTGCAGAAAACACAGAAACACCCGACTGTTGCAGAAAATCTACGGTGTGAGCTAGATTTTTTTCTTTACATATTTTAACATTGTATAGTGCCCCAGCAGAAGTTTTAATAGCATCTGAATTGATGGGAGCTGCACCTTTTTCTGGAATGATGATGGCATCTACGCCTACACATTCTGCAGTTCTACAAATAGCTCCGAAATTTCTAACATCAGTTAGCCTGTCCAAAATGACTAAGAAAGGCGTTTTACCTTGTTCAAATATTTCAGGGAGTACCGCCTCGATACTATGGAAAGGAATGTCCGAAATAAAAGCTACCACGCCTTGATGATTTTTTCTCGTAAAATGATTGAGCTTTTCTATAGGTACATAATTAGGACGGATTTTGTGCTTTGCTAAAAGTGCTTTGAGTTCGACATAAATGCTCCCTTGTAACCCATTTTGTAAGAATACTTTATCTATGGTTTTACCTGCTTCTATGGCTTCTATTACAGGTCTTAAACCGAAGATGAAATCTTCTTTTTTATCGTTATTTTTTTGGTGCGATGTATAATCTTGCTTCATTTTCTGTTGTTTAGTCAATCATCAATGCTCTTCTCTGTGCTAATATATAGCCGTAGTGCAAGCTTTCGTGTAAGTTGTTGAATATAATGGCTTCTTTGATACTTTTAATATCTATCCCAAAACTGGTAGAATATGGCGAGTAGTCCAAAAATAGACCATCATCATAGTCTTTCATTAAAACTCTAGAAGTCTCGGATAGTAGAAATCCTAAATCTTCCACTTCAGAATCCTTTACATCTAGGTTTGGGAGTGTGCCTTTTTTGTATCGTTCTATCCAGTAAGAGTCTATCCGAAAAGGGTTACCGCTAAGATAGTAGTGCAACAACTGTTGAGTGGCTACACAATGAGCAATGTTCCAATAGATGTTATTATTAAATCCATCAGGAATTACGAGCAATTGCTGCAAAGGAGTGCTTTGCAGTACTTTTAACAGATTTTTTCTGACAGTTTTATGGTTAGAAAAATGATAATTCATTTCAACTTTATTAAAAATGTATTTAATCCTCAAAAATAGTTTAATTAGTTGAAAATGCCAAAGTTTTATTATAAATTAACTATTTTCTAGGGAGAGCTTGGTTAAATACGATGAATAAAGGATTTAATTTAACAAACTTTAACACAAATTTAGCTTAATTTATTTTGAAAATATTCTCGAATTATTGCACTTTTACCAAATATTTTTGAATAAAAATGGCAGAATTACATCAAGCGGAAGAAATAAAGATTTTAACTGAACAGATTCAAGTTCAGAACTATCATTTTAAGCTCTTAAAAGAAGAGATGGGGAAGGTGGTTATAGGGCAGTCTTATATGGTGGATAGATTGCTAGTAGGGCTTTTGGGTAATGGGCATATCCTTTTAGAGGGCGTGCCTGGCTTGGCAAAAACTTTGGCTATAAAAACACTTTCGGAAGCCTTACAAGGACAGTTTTCAAGGATACAGTTTACGCCAGACCTTCTACCTGCAGATGTGGTAGGTACAATGATTTATAATGTTAAAGAGAATGATTTTTCTATAAAGAAAGGTCCCGTGTTTGCTAATTTTGTGTTGGCTGATGAGATTAACCGTGCTCCAGCAAAGGTGCAATCGGCACTATTGGAAGTGATGCAAGAAAAGCAGGTAACCATAGGTGATGAAACATTACAGTTGCCAAAACCATTTCTTGTAATGGCAACGCAAAACCCTATTGACCAAGAAGGAACTTACCTTTTGCCAGAAGCACAAACCGACCGTTTTATGCTAAAATGTAAAATAGAATATCCTGAATTTGAGGACGAAAGAGCGGTAATGAGAATGGTGTCTACATCAGATATTCCTAAGGTAACTCCTGTGGTATCTTTGGAGCAAATTTCAGAAGCTAAGCAACTTATCAATAAAATCTATCTAGACGAAAAAATAGAGAAATATATTTTGGATATGGTCTTTGCAACTCGTTTTCCTGAGCGTTATGGCTTATCCGATTTAAAAGATTATATCAGTTTTGGTGCGTCTCCTAGAGCATCTATCGGTTTAGCGGTGGCATCTCGTGCAATAGCCTTTATTAAAGGAAGAGCTTTCGTGATTCCAGAAGATGTTAAAGAGATTGCAAAAGATGTTTTAAGACACCGAATTGGATTGAGTTTTGAAGCTGAAGCCGAAAATATCACTACAGATGAAATTGTAGATAGAGTTTTAGCTAGAGTTCAAGCTCCATAAAACTTTATTTTATTTGATACAGAAAAATAGATGCAGGTAAAAGACATCATAAAGAAGGTTAAGCAGATAGAAATTCGCACCAAAAAAAGGATAGATGCGGCGCTTATGGGGCAGTATCATAGTGCTTTTAAAGGGCAGGGAATGGCTTTTTCTGAAGTGAGGCAATATCAGTTTGGAGATGATATTAGAAGGATTGACTGGAATAAAACTGCTCGTTTCAAAGAACCCTTTGTTAAGGTGATGGAGGAGGAAAGAGAGCTTACTATTATGCTATTGGTAGATATTTCTGCGTCTATGGATTATGGAACAAAGGTTCAACTAAAGAAAGAATTTGTAGCAGAGATTTGTGCTAGTTTAGGATTTTCGGCAGTAGGAAATAATGATAAGGTAGGTGTGGTACTTTTTGCAGATAAAGTATATAAAGTCATTCCGCCACAGAAAGGTAGGAAGCATATTTTAGCCATTTTGAGTCAAATTTTGTCAGCAGATTATGTACCTGCGAAATCTAATATAGATGTAGCTTTAGAATATGTGATGAATGTTTTTAAGAAGAAATCGTTTTTGTTTTTACTATCCGATTTTAATGATGAGATAGATGAGAAAACATTAAAGGTAGCATCAAGGAAGCATCAATTATTAGGAATAAGAGTAGCAGATGATAAGGATAACGAAATTCCAGATGTGGGATATGTGTTTTTTCAAGATGTAGAAACAGGAGAAAATATTTGGGTGAACACTTCTAACCGAAGATTTAGATATCATTTTGCCGAAGAACAAAAGCAGAATTTAAAAAAGATGAAGGAAACTTTTGATAAAAGTTCTGCCCATTTTATAGACCTTAAAACAGGTGCTGATTATACACGAGCATTATATCAATATTTCCAAAGGAGATGAAATTAAGAATAATTTATACATATATAGCAGTATTTTTTTTACAGTGCTTTGGGGCTCAAACACTTTCTTCTAGTCTTACAAAAAATAAAGTAGGAATGGGAGAGCCTACGGTGCTTAAAATAACCATCAATGGTCTTCAAGGGAAAGATGTAGTGTCTGCTCCTAAAAATGAGTTGTTACCCTTTCATTTTGAAGAAATTAAAGATGATATAGATAAAAAAGAAGACCAATACACGAGGCTGATAGAGTTTGCCATTTTTGAGGAAGGAACTTTTAAGATTCCACCTTTGGAATTCAAAATTGGAGGGCAGGTACAAACAACGATACCTTACGAAATACAAGTGGTAAATACAGCTCAACAAGGAGATGAGGTGAAGGATATTGTGAATAACAAGCAGGTAGAGCTTGGAGTAAGAGATTATTGGGAGTTGTATAAATATTATGTGTTGGGTATTTTGGGCTTTTTAGCGTTGGTATTTCTGATAGTGTTCTTTATTAAATATGGAAGAAAAAAATCGGCAGAGGCTAAATTACCAACTAATAAAATCCTAAAAGCACTAGAATTATTAAAGAAGAAAAAGTATATACAGTCGGGTAATTACAGAAGTTTCTATGTGGAACTTATAGAGATTAGTAGGACTTTTTTACAAGAGCAGTACCATATTCCTGCGGAAGTTTTACTAACAGATGATTTGTTGGCTTTAATGAAAGAAGACTCTAAAATATCAATAGAAAATGAAAAAGTGATAGAGGATGTCTTTTTGAGAGGTGATTTGGTGAAGTTTGCTAAAACCATTCCTGATGCAGATTTAATGGAAACCGACTATCAGAAAATAGTGGATTTTGTGAAGCGTTCATATCAAGATATAGAATTTGAAAACTTAAGGAAAGATGTTTAATTTTGAGTTTCATAATCCTTGGTTTTTATTACTTTTTTTAGGTTTTATACCTCTTGTTTTTAGAGATTTAAGTCATAAGAAAAGAAAAGGAGTTGCTGTGTCTTCTACTAAGAATATGCAAGTGATTTCTTATTTTGGAGCGGTGTTATGGCTACTTAAAATTTCTAAATATATCATTCTTTCAGCTCTTATTTTAGCAATAGCAAGACCTAGAACTTTTAGTATTTCGGAAGATAGAGATGAGACTAAAGGTATGGATATTGTGCTTTCCATAGATGTGTCGTTGAGTATGTTGGCTAAAGATTTAGAGCCTGATAGACTAACGGCTCTTAAAGAGATTGCAAGAACTTTCATTAAGCAAAGAACTACGGATAGGATAGGCTTGGTGGAATATTCTGGAGAGGCGTTGATGAGAGTGCCATTGACTTCGGATCATAGGGTAGTAGAGGAAGAATTGATGAGTTTTAATCCGATGGATTTAGAAGGAGGAACTAATATCGGCGATGGTTTGGCGGTAGCTGTGAGCCATTTAAGAAAATCTAAAGCAAAGTCAAAAATCATTATTTTAATGACAGACGGCGTAAATACAATAGATAACGCGATGTCTCCACTAACAGCAGCAGAACTGGCACGAAATAATGATATTAAAGTCTATACCATAGGTATTGGAAGTAATGGTTTGGCATTGATGCCTACACAGCAAGATATTTTTGGTAATCTAGTGTTTACAGAGGAACAGGTGAAAATAGATGAATATCTTCTGAGAGATGTAGCCCAAATTACAGGAGGTAAGTATTTTAGAGCGACCTCTAATGAGAGTTTAAAGCAGATTTACGAAGAAATAGACACTTTAGAAAAGTCTAATATTAAAACCTCTAAGATTTACAATTATCAAGAGTATTTCAGATGGTTTTTATGGATAGCATTGGTAACTTTGGTTCTAGATGCTTTGTTGAGATGGAGGGTGTTTAGAGTATTAAATTAACAAGAGAAACTTTATGTTATAGTGATGGATTGGTATTTGGGTAATTATTGGTATGCATTATTGATGCTTTTGTTACCATTATTGGGTTATCTTTTGTTTCGTTATTTAAAATGGAAAGAAAGGGTGAGAGGCTATTTTGCAGATGAACGCTTTCAGAGTACATTATTTGAAAAAACAAAATGGTATCCTAAGTTTTTCTTGGTGATGTATTTTGTGGCATTTTTGTTTTTAATTTTTGCGATGATGGATTTAATAGGTGGTAAAGAAGAAATTAAAGTACAGCAAAAAATGAATAATGTGATGTTTCTTGTAGATATTTCTAATTCTATGAATGCTCAAGATGTTGCTCCAGATAGACTTTCGTTAGCGAAAAATATTGTAATATCATCTATGCAAAAAATGACTAATGATAGAGTAGGGTTAGCCGTTTTTGCGGGAGAGGCGTTTTCTGTAATGCCATTAACTACGGATTATTTGGCGGCGGAATCTTTTGTGTCTGGTTTGGAAACTTCGGTGGTCTCTACGCAAGGGACAGATTTCTATAAAGCAATGCAGGTGGCGGTTTCTAAATTTAAGGCGGTTTCTAAGGGTTCTGGTAGAATAGTATTGATAAGTGATGGTGAAGATAACGAAGGCAATGAAGCTGCAGCAATAAAAGAAGCTCAATCTAATGGAATACAAGTTATTACCGTAGGTGTAGGTACAGAGGAAGGTGCTCCAATTCCCGAATATATTTTTGGACAATTGATGGGATATAAGTCTAGCCTAATGGGAGAAACGGTAATTTCTAAAAGACAAACTCAGGCTTTAATAAATATTTCTGAAAAGACAGGAGGTGTTTATATTGATGGTAACCATATAGATAAAGCGGTTGATGGGATTTTAGAAAATCTTAAAAAGCAATCTTCCACAACAGAAAGTTTTGTGAAATCTCAAACGGGGGTACATTACTATCAATACTTTTTGGCGGCGGCTTTGCTCTTATTTTTTATCATTTATTTAACAAATCCTAAGCGAGATTTTAACATTTAAAATCGTTATTTTTGCATAGTAAATGACTAGGAATCTATTTATTAGTTTTTGTTTAACTTTCTTTTGTATCTGTATCTTGCAAGGGCAGGGTAGTTATAATGCTTTGTCCTATAAGGGAAATAGAGAATATGATTCTAAAAACTATGATAAAGCCTCGTCTTACTTCTTAGAGGCTATTAAAAAGAAGCAGGATTTTGGAGGTTATTATAATTTAGGCAATACTTTGTATAAGAGAGAAATGTATTCTGAAGCAAAGGCAGAATATCAGAAAGCCTTATCTCTAGCAAAAACTAAGGAAGATAAAATGGCTGCTCTGTACAACTTAGGCAATGCAGAAATGAAGGCTCAAAATTATGATAAAGCCGCTGAATTTTATAAGAAAGCTTTACAACAAGACCCTTACAATGAGTCTATAAGAAAGAATTATAATATTTCTAAGTTAAAACAAAAGGAGAAGAATCAATCAAAATCAAATAATAAATCTCAAAATCAAAATTCGGAGCAAGATAAATCACAAGATAATCAGCAAAAAAAATCTGAACAAGAGTCGCCTCAAAACTCAGATAAAAATAAAAATGGTGGAGCTAATGAGAAAGATAAAGGTCAGGGTACAGGACAGACGCCTAAACCTGATAATAACAGCTCTGAAAATAAAAGAGGAATGTCTAAGGAAGAAGAAAATAGAATTATGCAACGCTTGGAAAGCAAAGAGCGTGATGCTGCACGAAGAATTCTTAATAAAAATTCATACATAGACCCCAAAAGTAATGAAAAGGATTGGTAGCTATAATGCGTAAGGAGTTTTGGAGTATATTACTATTCTTATTGTCCGTAAAATTGTACGGGCAAGTCTCTTTTTATGCAGAAACTAATACCAAAGAAGTCAAAGCAAATGAGCCTGTATTATTTACAATAATGCTAGAGCTTAATGGTAACGAATACAGACAAGAGTCTCTGATAAGGTTGCCCGACCTTTCAAAATTTGAAGTTCTAAGCGATGGTTCCTCTAGAAATACTTTCTTAGACCCTGATAAAAATATTACGGTAGATCAAATTATTTATCAGATTTTGATAGCACCCAAAAAAACGGGGAAAGTAAAAGTAGGTAGTGCACTTGTAACGGTAAATGGGAAAATATATAAAACAGAACCGTTTGAAGTATCTGTGACGGGAAGAGAGGCGTTGAGTAATAATAAGATTTCTGATGATATTCAACTAAAACTACAGGTTAAAAGTCACTCTGTTTATCAACATCAAGGAGCGGTGGTAGAGCTCAAAGCGTATGCTAAGAATATAGACTATTTTCAAAGAATCCATGATATTAAACTTCCAAAAGATGGGGATAATAGGTTTTACCTTGTATCAGGAAGATCAGATGATATAGAACCATTAGAAGGGAATATACTTTTGTCTCAAGTGTTGGGAGTGTATGTAATGTTTCCTGAAAAATCTGGACAGGTGGAGCTTCCTAAAATTTCTGCTGAGGTAGCAGGAACGGGGAAAGATGAGGTTATTTATTCTAACTCAAAAAATTCTATAAGGGTTAAGCCTTTACCAAAAGAGGCTCCTGTTGGGTTCAAAAATGCAGTTGGTCAGTTTGAAATAGCATCTGATAGTGTTGTAAAAGAGGTAAAAAAGGGAGTACCGTTTTATTTTACGGTGCGTTTAAAAGGGGTAGGGAATTTGGATAGGTTGCAATTTCCTGCACTTGTATCAAACAAAGACTATAGGGTTTATCCTCCAAAAATCACAAAAAATATAGCCGTTACCCAGCACGGAATGAAGGGGAGTTTAGTTGCTAAGTATTTAGTAGTGCCTAATGTACTTGGTGATATAAAACTAGAGTTGGAGCCTTTGGTTTATTTTGACCCTAAAAAAGAATCTTATCACACATTAGAACTTAATGAAGTGAATGTGTTGGTAGCTTCCGATAGTTTAGATAAAGCAAAAACTAACACTTTGGATAAAGTGATAGACAATACCAACTATGTCTTAGAAACCGTACAACTTCCTAAAATTAAAAATGAAACTTTTAAAAGCTCTGAAAATACTAAATGGTATCTTCTAGGAGGGTTACTATTGTTAAGTAGTTTTTTAGGAGGTTTTTTATTGAGTAAGAGATTGAAGAAAAATGGTAATGCAACTGATGTAAAATCTGATTTGAAAGTACAACACTACAGTATAATTGATTTTGAAGATGATTACAGAGTTCTCAGAGAATCTTTGGAGTATAAAAACTATCCAATGTTTTTTGATACTTTTGATAAAATGAAGATAAAAGTTCAGCACTATTTTAACACAAACAGTATCAATATCCAATCTGTGATAGAGGAGAAGAAAGGATATTTTATAGCTGAAGAATACAGGCAATTGGTTTCTAATATAGAAATAGAAAAGTACGCTCCTGTGAAAGACGAAGAGCAACTAAATGAACTGTATTACAAAATCATCAATTTACATAATAAGATGATGGTATAATCATTTTTTATTCCTATTTTTGTGCCCAAAAATGTAATACAAATGGAGTTTTTAGAAGAATTTTCACTTAAAGAGTCAATGACGAGTTTCATGGTATTGTTTGCGGTAATAGATATTATCGGTTCTATTCCTGTTATTGTATCATTAAGGAAAAGGTTTGGTCATATAGAGTCAGAAAAGGCATCTATAGTATCGGGTATTCTAATGATTTCTTTTCTTTTTATTGGAGATAAAATTTTGCAATTTATTGGGGTAGATGTTAACTCATTCGCAATAGCAGGGGCGTTTGTTATTTTTGTGATTGCTTTAGAAATGATTTTAGGAATTGAAATCCACAAGGCAGGAGAGGTTAATGCAGCTTCCATAGTTCCTATTGCATTTCCTTTGGTCGCAGGAGCAGGGACGCTAACTACTACTCTTTCGTTAAGAGCAGAATATCATATTGTAAATATTATTATAGGTATATTACTCAATATTTTAGTGATTTATCTTGTACTTAAATCTGCTAACTGGTTAGAGAAAAAACTTGGAGATGCTACACTTATGATTTTCCAAAAGGTGTTTGGGATTATATTATTAGCTATTTCTATAAAACTATTTACAGCTAATTTTGCACAACTAATAGCAAATTATATCAATATCTAAAAAGTGATATGAGTATGAAACTAGTATATAAAATATTTTTAGGATTATTTATTGTATTTATAGGTCTTAACCTTTATGCAATAGATTGGGAATTAGGATTTATGGATAATGAGAATACCAAGTTTGTATTTTCTATTTCTGCGGCGTTGTTGGGAGTGCTTTTAGTTTTTGTACTCAATACATGGAGTAAACTGTCTCCTAAAAAATAAAATTGAAAGAGGGCTTTTCAAACAGAAAAGCCCTCTTTTTTATTTACTTCTCTAAATTTCTGTAGTAATCAAGTGCAGAAATTACTTGTTTTTCTTCTACTTTATAATCAAATAAGCAACTACCTATCCCATTGATGAGTGCGAAATTAACAATACCATTTTGGTTTTTCTTGTCGTTTTTCATTAAGGTTATAATGTTGTCGTTAGAAAATTCTTTTATAGAAATATAGGGGTAAAAACGAAGCAAATGTTTCTCTATATTATGATAAGTTTCGTTATCTATAAGCCCTTCTGTAAGGGCAAGGTAGCTTTCTGTAATCATACCTAGTGCTACGGCTTCACCGTGAGGGATAGGCTTTTCTAGTGCCATAAAAAGGCTTTCTACAGCGTGTCCAATAGTATGTCCAAAATTGAGCGTTTTTCTTACATTTTGTTCCTTGAAGTCTTTATTTACGACCTCTTGTTTTATTTTCATAGAAGTTTCTATAAAGGGAGCAACACTTTCTGGAGTGAGTTCGCTAATAGAGCTTAGAACGTCCCAATGTTGTCTATCAGCTATGAGACCATGTTTCAGCATTTCTGCAAAGCCACTTCTTAGCTCAACAAAAGGTAATGTTTTCAAAAAATCCGTATAAACAAATATCTGTTCAGGAAGTGCAAAAGTCCCCACGATATTTTTAAGGTATTGGTGGTCTATCCCTGTTTTTCCGCCTATGGAAGCATCACACATAGAGAGGAGCGTGGTTGGGAGGTTAATAAAACTAAAACCTCGTTTGTAAGTAGAAGCAATAAAACCACCTAAATCACTAATAACACCACCGCCAAGGTTAATGAGTAATGATTTTCTATCTACTTTAAAATCCGATAGTATCTCCCAAATCTGTACGGCTGTACCGATGTTTTTATTCTCCTCACCAGCTTCTATTTCTACAATTTCAAAATGAATATCGGTTCGTAAATTTCCTAGAAGAGTGGGGAGGCAATATTCGTGAGTGTTCTCATCTACCAAGATGATAATTTGGCTTGGTTGGGTCTTTTCTAAAAACTGATTAAGACTACTAAAATCGGAATCTAAACGACTAATCATAAGTGCTAAATTTCAGCAAAGATAACTATATTTTTGGAGTAGATATTTTAAAATAGAGCTTTTAAAAAGATGATACTATCAAGTTGAAAATTCTAAAAATGCCATAATCCATAAAATTCATACTCCAAAGGATAACTAAAAATACTAATAGAATAATGGTTTGTTGTTTTTTATCAAATCTCCTCCAATACGAAGTAATGGTATAATACAATAGAAAGACACTGCTTGGAAAGTTAATAACCCTAAGTATGTAACTTTGTTGAATATCTTTATCACAATGAAGGCTAAACGCGTCAATTATATTAAAAGCTGATAAGCATAATACCACAATAATAATTGATATTATTGGGATATCATCAAAGAATAATTTATGCACAACTAACAGTAAAACAGAACAGAGAAACGGTATAATCCAAACATGTACGGCAGCTAAGCTATAGATACGGATATAAAAGTCAAGAATTCCTATTCCCCAAATAATAAAAGAAGAGAGAATTAGATTTTTAATAAAATGATAAGTAAAACCTAAGTTAATTTGCATTTAATAATATGTTGTTTGTTATTGTAAAGTCATTTTCATCACAGCTAAATTATAAAAATAAATTAAACTCTATTGGCTTATTTGGAGTATTTGCTATTATCAACGATTATTTAAAAGGAACTAAATTTTAATAAAGAAATTAGTTTTAAATCGAATAAATTAGATAAATTTGCCGTCATATAAAAAACAACTAATAATGAGTCTTTTTAACGATACCAAAGTCGCTTTTGCAGATAAAACAACAGAACAGCTAGAGAAAGCAAAGTGGATGTTTACTATGATTAAGTTTCCACAATTGACTAGTATAGGGATAAACCTTCTTAACTTTAGTATTAAAAATAATTTCCCTTTTGTGGAGGGGGTTGTCGAAAAAACATTATTCCAACAGTTTTGTGGTGGCGTTACTAGAGAGCAAAGCCAGAAAGTAGTTAATGAGATGTATCAGCGTCATATAGGCAGCATCTTTGATTATGCCATAGAAGGTAAAGAAGAAGAACAAGCCTTTGACCATACTTGCGAAGAAATAAAACAAAATATTCTATACGCTGCGGGGAATCCTGCCATTCCTTTTGTAGTTTTTAAACCAACAGGATTTGGGAGGTTAGATTTATATGCAGAAGTTCAGGCGAAAAAAGAGCTAACAAGTTCAGAAAAAGAAGAGTGGAGCAGGGTAGTGAAACGCTACGAAGAAGTTTGTCAGTTAGCATACGACAAAGGTGTGATAGTAATGGTAGATGCCGAAGAGTCTTGGATACAAACAGCCGTAGATGATTTGGTAAACGAAATGAAATCTCGTTATAATAAGGAGAGAGCCATTGTGTGGAATACCATTCAGATGTATAGAACAGGAAGATTGGAGTATCTAGCCGAAGACTTAGAAAGAGCTAAATCTAAAGGTTACTACTTAGGCTACAAATTTGTGAGAGGGGCTTATATGGAGAAAGAAAGAGAAAGAGCAGAAAAAATGGGCTACCCATCACCTATCCAACCAACAAAACAGGCTTCTGATGATAATTATAATGCGGGGATAGATTTTGTAATGACGAATTTAGACAAAGTTTCGGCGTTCTTTGGAACTCACAACGAGAAATCTACGGAGCTAATAATGGATAGAATGAAAGAAAAAGGGCTACCGAATGACTTCCAACAAATCCATTTTGGACAACTGTATGGAATGAGTGATAATATCACTTACTATCTAGGAAACCAAAAATATAATGCATGTAAATATCTGCCTTACGGTCCAGTGAAAGATGTGGTGCCATACCTTACGAGAAGAGCTCAAGAAAACACTTCCGTGGCAGGACAAACGGGTAGAGAGCTATCTCTAATAGAAAGAGAACTGAAAAGAAGAAAAACAGAAAGATAAAATCTATCCAAGATATACAAAAAAGCCAAAGTAAAGCCTTTTACTTTGGCTTTTTTATTTTAGAGCAGGGTTATTAGGTTAAAGTTGTACTTGTTTCAAAAAAAAATTTGTTTCTTTTGGATATTCAAAACCTAAGGTCTATATTTGTGCTGTATTTGTACCTTAACATCATCGGAAATGTTATCAAGAAAGGCGGAGGGACTAGACCCTGTGAAGCCTTAGCAACCCTTTCATCAAGAAAGAAGGTGCTACATTCTACCTATTTGGGGATAGATAACTAAAAGATTTCTACTTTACCTTTTGAGCTTTCTTTTTAACATTTCAATGATTTTTTAAACTTTATTGAAATGGAAACTAATATATTTAATCAGCTCGATGCCTTGCTCCAAAAAAGGATACTTATTTTGGACGGTGCTATGGGCACTATGATACAACGGTATAATTTTACCGAAGAACACTATCGTGGCGAACGCTTTAAAGATTGGGAGCACCCTGTTAAAGGGAATAACGACTTGCTATCCCTCACACAGCCACAAGCCATAGAAGAGATACACCGCCTATATTTGGACGCAGGGGCAGACATTATAGAAACCAACACCTTTTCTAGCACTACCATTGCAATGGCAGACTACGCAATGGAGTCTTTGGTGGAAGAACTCAATTATGAATCGGCTAGAATTGCTAAAAAACTTTGTGAAGTTTACACCGAAAACAATCCAGATAAACCTCGTTTTGTGGCAGGGGCAATGGGACCTACTAACAGAACGGCATCGTTGTCTCCAGATGTTAATGACCCAGGGTATAGGGCAATTACCTTTGAAGATTTAAGAAAAGCCTACAAGCAACAGGCAAAAGCATTACTAGAAGGTGGTGCTGATATTTTACTCGTTGAAACCATCTTTGATACGCTTAACGCCAAAGCCGCTTTGTTTGCCATTGATGAGTTGGCGGAGGAGAGAAATACCAAAATCCCCATTATGGTATCAGGTACAATTACCGATGCGTCTGGGAGAACCCTTAGTGGACAAACAGCGGAGGCTTTTCTTATCTCGGTTTCTCATTTAGACTTGCTGAGTGTAGGGCTTAATTGTGCCTTGGGAGCTAAGCAGCTTACGCCTTATTTACAGGCTTTGTCAGAACATTCCAACTTTTACATTTCGGTGTATCCTAACGCGGGGTTGCCCAATGCTTTTGGAGCGTACGATGAAACGGCAGAGCAAACGGCAGAGCAAGTTAAAGAGTATTTAGATAAACGGTTAGTCAATATCATTGGGGGCTGTTGTGGTACAACGCCAGAGCATATCCGTGCCATTGCCGAATTGGTACAACATTATGAACCTAGAAAACTTAATCTCGTATGAAAGGAAATCATCATCAATTAGAACTTCCTGCGAGACCACTTAAATTGTCAGGATTAGAGCCGCTTATCATCACTCCCGAATCTAACTTTGTGAATGTTGGGGAAAGAACCAATGTTGCAGGGTCTAAACGATTTTTAAGGCTGGTAAAAGAAGGCAACTATTCCGAAGCATTAGATATTGCAAGGCATCAGGTAGAAGGTGGAGCTCAGATTTTAGATGTCAATATGGACGATGGACTTATTGACGGTAAAGAAGCTATGGTAAAATTCTTAAACCTCATCGCTTCCGAGCCTGATATTGCTCGTATTCCGATTATGATAGACTCTTCCAAGTGGGAGATTTTAGAGGCTGGGTTACAGGTCGTGCAGGGTAAAGCGGTGGTCAACTCCATTAGCCTTAAAGGTGGCGAAGAAGAATTCATCAATCAAGCTAAAAAAATAAAAAGATACGGTGCGGCGGTTATTGTTATGGCTTTTGATGAAGTGGGGCAAGCCGATACTTATGACAGAAGGATAGAAATCGCGGAGCGGTCTTATCGCCTTTTGGTGGATAAAGTCAACTTTGCTCCAGAGGATATTATTTTTGACCTTAATATATTTCCTGTAGCTACGGGAATGGAAGAACACAGACGAAACGCTATAGATTTTATTGAAGCGACGAGATGGGTAAGACAAAATTTACTGTATGCTTCGGTAAGTGGAGGCGTGAGTAATGTGTCGTTTTCTTTTAGAGGTAATGATACCGTGAGGGAAGCCATGCACTCGGTATTTTTATACCACGCCATACAAGCAGGAATGAATATGGGGATTGTAAACCCTACTATGTTAGAGGTGTATGACGAAATTCCTAAAGAACTTCTAACCCTAGTAGAAGATGTTATATTAGACCGAAAAGATGATGCTACAGAACGCCTACTAGAATATTCAGAAACGCATAAATCTACCAAAAAGGAAAAGGTAGAAGATTTATCGTGGAGAGAACAATCTTTGCAAGAACGAATTACCTACTCATTAGTAAAGGGTATCGACCGCTTTGTAGAGGAAGATATGGACGCCGCTCTTAAAGTGAGTGAAAAGCCTTTAGATATAATAGAAAATAACCTTATGACAGGTATGGGCGTAGTGGGTGATTTATTTGGAAGTGGGAAGATGTTTCTGCCTCAAGTGGTAAAATCGGCTAGAGTGATGAAAAAAGCCGTGGCTTACCTTCAGCCTTTTATAGAGCGCGAAAAAGATGCTACACGACCGTCCAATGGTAAAATTTTAATGGCAACCGTAAAGGGAGATGTACACGATATTGGTAAAAATATTGTGAGTGTGGTGTTGGGTTGCAACAATTACGATATTGTAGATTTGGGCGTAATGGTACCTGCTGAAAAGATAATCCAAACAGCGATAGACGAAAAGGTAGATGTTATAGGACTTAGTGGACTGATTACTCCGAGTTTGGACGAGATGGTACACATTGCCTCTGAATTAGAAAGGCAAAATCTAGAATTTCCTTTAATGATAGGCGGTGCTACGACTTCAAAAGCCCATACAGCGGTTAAAATTGCTCCTCAGTACCGCAATACGGTAGTTCATGTTAATGATGCGTCTAGGGCGGTAAATGTGGTAAGTTCTCTACTTAATAAAGAGAAATCTAATGCTTATGCTCTTAATTTGAGAGAGGAATATGATGAGTTTAGAGAGAAATTTCTTGGTAGAAAAATAGAGAAGGAGTATGTCTCAATAAAAGAAGCAAGACAAGAACGCTTTAAAATTGATTGGGATAAAGAAATCATTTCCAAGCCTAATAGTTTAGGAATAAAGGTAATTGAAAATCAAGATTTGGAAGCTTTGTTACCTTATATAGATTGGTCGCCGTTTTTTAGAAGTTGGGATTTACACGGTAAATATCCACAGATTTTAGAAGATGAGGTCGTTGGTGTTCAGGCTCGAGAACTGTATCATGATGCTCAAAAAATGCTCAGCCATATTCTAAAGGAGAAAACACTTACAGCAAAAGCTGTTTTTGGGATTTTCCCTGCTCAATCTAATGATAAAGACGATATTATCATCAACAAAAATGAGGAAAAAATAGCCTTTAGAACATTAAGGCAACAGCTTAAAAAATCCAAAGGAAAGCCTTACTATGCTTTGTCGGATTTTATTGCTCCAGAAAGCACGGGTAAGCAAGACTATTTGGGGTTGTTTTGTGTAACGGCTGGCTTTGGTACGGAAGAATTGGCTAAAGCCTACGAAGCTCAAAATGACGACTATAACGCTATTATGGTAAAGGCTCTTGCGGATAGATTTGCAGAGGCTTTTGCAGAATATCTGCACCGTGAGGTAAGATTAAAATATTGGGGATATGCCCAAGATGAAAGTTTAGATAACGAGGCGCTTATTGCCGAAAAATATAGAGGAATTCGTCCAGCTCCAGGGTATCCTGCATGTCCAGACCATTTGGAAAAAGAAACCATTTGGGAAGTACTCAAAGTAGAGGAAGAAATAGGGGTTTCCCTCACCGAAAGTTTAGCGATGTTTCCTACGGCATCGGTGTCGGGGTATTACTTTGGAAGTTCTCACGCCAAATATTTTGGAGTGGGCAGAATTACAGAAGACCAGTTAGAAGATTACGCTAATAGAAAAAACATCAGTATAGAAAAAGCAAGAAAATGGCTTACTCCTAACTTATCAGAGTAGTTTAGTTTTTGTGTAAAATATTAAAATTTGATTATGAAAGTAACAGAACATATAAAAAAATCAGAAGGTAAAACCTTATTTTCGTTTGAGATATTACCTCCATTAAAGGGACAGAATATACAATGTATTTTTGATGCCATAGACCCTCTTATTGAGTTTAATCCTAGCTTTATAGATGTTACCTACCATAGAGAAGAGTATGAATATGTAGAGGTAAGAGATGGCTTGTTAGAAAAAAGAGTGGTAAGAAAACGCCCTGGTACAGTGGGGATTTGTGCTGCAATACAGAATAAATATAAGGTAGATGCTATTCCGCATATCCTTTGTGGGGGCTTTAATAGAGAGGATACCGAGAATTTTTTAATTGATTTAGATTTTTTGGGTATAGATAATGTGGTGGCATTGAGGGGAGATGCAGTAAAGTCCGAAATTTATTTTAAACCTGAGAAAAATGGTCATACTTATGCTTCAGATTTGGTAAAGCAGATACAGGATATGAATAAAGGGATTTACTTAGATACTAGTTTGGAGAAAGCAGCTCCTACCAATTTTTCTGTAGGTGTGGCTGGTTATCCAGAGAAGCATATGGAAGCCGCTAGTTTTTCTCAAGACATAGGTCATCTCAAGAAAAAAGTGGAGGCAGGTGCAGATTATATTGTGACCCAAATGTTTTTTGATAATCAAAAATACTTTGATTTTGTAGACAGATGTCGTTCCGAAGGGATAGGAGTCCCAATTATACCAGGGCTTAAACCTATTGCGACTAAAAGTCAGTTGAGTCTTATTCCGCATAGATTTAAGGTAGATTTGCCAGATGATTTGGTAACGGCTATTACTAAAGCCAATAATAATAATGAAGCTAAAGAAATTGGTGTAGAATGGTGCATAGAGCAAAGTAAGGATTTAATGAAAAACGGAGTGCCTATTCTCCATTATTACTCTATGGGCAAAAGTGAAAGTGTGAGAAAAATAGCAGAAGCTATATTTTAAGGTTGATATTGGTTCAGGCTATCGTAAGATAGCCTGAACGCTTTTTATTCAATTTCCTTTGAAATCAATAGGCTTACGGCATTTCCTCCAAATCCAACGGCATTTACCAGTATATTGTTGATTTTCTTTCCTTTGGTTATCTTTTCTTTTTCAATAAAAGGAACCTCAATGAGTTGTTGGTGTTCTAACATCAGTAAAGCCAATTCTAAACTCAAAATTCCAGATGCTCCAAAGGTGTGCCCTATTTTCCATTTATTAGTGGTAAGGAAAGGCGTGTTATGATGAGCAAAAACATCTTCTATGGCAAATCTTTCGGAGGTATCACCTTTAATAGTTCCTGGGGAGTGCATCACGATGGCATCTACTTTAGACTTGTCAATATTTTGAGTCGCCATTTCCATCGTCATCCTAAGACATTCAGCCCTTTCGGAAATAGAAATGTTATGAGTTAAAGGCTCCGAAGCAACGCCTATCCCTGTAATATAAGCGAATGGTTGTCTTTCGCCTGTGAGTTTACCAATCGCCATAGCACCAGCACCTTCGCCTAAGACCATCGTATTTTCTGTTTTAGAAATATCTCCAGCAAGGCAAGGATAGTTTTCGCCTAGGCGATGAGAGTAGATTTTAAGGGCTTTCATTTGAGCGATACTAAACGGCGTTAAAGAAGCCTCGGCACCACCCACCAGAAACTGATTGGTAAATCCTGCTTTTATCCATGCAATACCGTTGACCACAGAATGCAAAGCCGTGGAGCAAGTAATGGAATGAGAAAAGTCTGGACCTGTAATGCCTAAATCCTGAAGCACCCAAGTTGAAATATTACCCAAAGTGGTAAGTGGAGAGGTTAGGGTAGGAGTTTTTCCTGTTTCTAAAAAAGTTTGGTAGAATTTTTCAAAACTTTCAGTAGCACCTCTAGAGGAACCTAAATTTACCCCAATATTATCGTTAGTATTCCATCGGGCTTCTTTAAAGGCCATTCTTGAAGCAAGTATGCCGTACAGTACAGAAGGATCTAGCTTTTTGTAAGAGGGGTGTTCCTCTTTTAAAGCATTTAGATGAGGTATTACGCTATCGTGCAGTTTTCCCATTAAAGCAATCTCTCCGTTGGAAAGTTCTTTTTTTAAGTAAGATTTGTAATCGCAATAGGCATTCCAAATGTCTGTTTTGTTCATACCTAGAGCAGATATACTGCCAAATCCGTAAATACCAATAGCTTCGTCTAGCTTCATCTGTCTAAATCTATGTTAAGAAGGAGCAAAGATAAAAATATGCGATGGACTGAATCTACTTTTTAGTGATATTTTTGTACTTTAGCCCCAGAATTATTCCCTTTGAAATGAATATTCCCAAAAGATTGTTAGATAAAATTTCCGAACGAAAAGAAAAAAATGCGTGGCGAGTGTTAACGGAATACACAGGCGAATATGTAGATTTTTTTTCTAATGATTATCTAGGTTTTTCTAAAGAATCTCTGTTAGAAGATGATAAAGTTACCTCGTATCCAAAGATATTAGGAGGCTCTACGGGGTCTAGACTATTGTCTGGTAATTTGTCTATTTTTAGAGAAGTAGAAGAGGTTATCAAAGACTTTCATCAGTCGGAAGCAGCTCTTATTTTCAATTCGGGATATAATGCTAATTTAGGGGTGCTTAGTGCTTTACCTCAAAGGAACGATTGGGTGCTGTACGATGAACTTTCTCACGCTTCCATACGAGATGGCATTCGGTTGTCTTACGCACAATCTAAAAAGTTTAAACATAACGATTTAGAAGACTTAGAACATTTACTTAAAACCAAAAAAGAAACATCGGCTACAGGAGAGATTTACATCGTTACAGAATCTATTTTCTCTATGGACGGTGATGCTCCTGATATTGAAGCTCTGCTCAATCTTGCTCAACGCTATGGAGCTTATGTTATCATAGACGAGGCTCACGCTTTGGGTGTTTTTGGAGAATATGGGAGCGGACTAAGCCAAATATGGTGTCAGCATTCGGCTTTGCTTTGTAGGGTGGTTACTTTTGGTAAAGGTCTAGGGTGTCATGGGGCGGCGGTGCTTTGTTCGGAATTGTTGAGGGAATATTTTATCAACTTTGCGAGGAGTTTTATTTATACTACGGCTTTGGATAGGCATTCGGTACTCTCTATTTTAAAGGGATATAAAGCCCTTAAAACTCAAACCCACCAAAGAGAAAAATTACTTACTAATATTGCTTTTTTCAAAAGTGAGGTAGAACGCTTAGAGCTTAGTAATTATTTTATTCCTAGTGAGGCTCCTATACAAGGTATGCTGGTGCAGGGCAATAGCCAAGCTAAACTATTATCTAAAACTTTAGAAGAAAACGGCTATATTGCCAAAGCGATACTTTCGCCTACCGTTCCCGAAGGCAAGGAACGATTGAGGTTCTGCATACACGCTTACAACACATTTTCGGAGATAATGGGAGCTTTAGAAATTGCCCACAATTTTATCATTTCTAATTTAAAGAAATAAATTTATGAAACTATTTGTTACAGGCATAGGTACAGAGGTAGGCAAAACTATGATTTCTGCCATATTGGTAGAGGCTTTAGGAGCCGATTATTGGAAACCTATACAAGCAGGAGATTTAGATTTCTCGGATACAGATAAAGTGAGAAGTTTGGTTACTCGTACAGATGTATCGTTTCACCCAAATGCTTATGCCCTTAATACACCTGCTAGTCCGCATTATTCGGCAGAATTAGATGGCGTGTCTATCAAACTTGAATCTATGCTAGAACCTCGTACCGATAACGATTTGGTGATAGAAGGTGCAGGTGGTGTGATGGTTCCCATCAATGATAAGGATACTTTTCTAGATTTTATTAAGGAAGATTATAAAGTGGTTTTAGTTTCTAGAAATTATTTAGGAAGTATCAATCATACTTTAATGACTTACGAAGTGCTCAAAAATAAAGGCGTTGATTTTTTAGGGATTGTATTTAATGGAGAAGCCAATCCTTCTACGGAACAGATTATCATCTCTAAAACTCAACTAGAAGTAATAGGTAGGGTAGCGGAAGAACCAATATGGAACAAAGAAACAGTGCGAAAATACGCCTCTATTTTTAATGCTAATTTTTTCAAAAAATGAATTGGAGCGAAAAAGATTTAGAATACAACTGGCACCCTTACACACAACATAAAGGATTAAAAGAACTCCCCGTAATTGTGAAGGGTAAAGGAGAGTTTTTATGGGATACTAATGGTAAACGTTATATAGACGGCATCGCCAGCTGGTGGGTTAATCCGTTTGGACATAGTAATCCTGTTTTGGCGGAAACGATTTATAACCAGCTTAATACCTTAGAACATGTGTTGTTTGGAGGTTTTACACATACCAAAGCAATTGAACTTTCGGAGCGGTTACTAGGTTTATTGCCCTCTAATCAAAAAAAGATATTTTATTCGGATAATGGTTCTACGGCGGTGGAAATAGCCATCAAGGCTGCCCTCCAATTTTTTTATAATAAAGGTTTAAAAAAAACAAAGATTATCGCTTTTGAAAATGCTTTCCACGGAGATACCTTTGGTGCGATGGCAGCTAGTGGGATTTCATTTTTTACTGAAGCCTTTAAAAACTCCCTTATAGAAGTAGAAAGAATTCCTGTACCTACCAAAGGAAACGAGGAAAGATGCATTAAACAATTTGAAACTTTGGTAAAAACAGAGGAATTTGCGTGTTTTATTTTTGAACCATTGGTACTTGGTGCGGCAGGAATGCAAATGTACGATGCAGAACCTCTCAATCAACTGATTACTATTGCTAAACAAAACCAAGTGTTTACCATAGCTGATGAGGTTATGACGGGTTTTGGTAAAACGGGCAAAACTTTCGCTTGTGAATATCTTTCTCAGCAACCAGATATGATATGCCTTTCCAAGGCTCTAACGGGGGGAACTATACCTATGGCGGTTACTAGCTTTTCGGAGGCGGTGTTTCAAGGGTTTTATGATGACGATGTTAATAAAGCCTTGTTTCATGGGCATACTTTTACGGCTAATCCTACGGGCTGTTCGGCAGCTTTGGCAGCGATAGACCTTTTGCTTACAGACGAAATGCAGGAGCATATCAAAAGGGTTCATCAGTCTCATATCAAGTTTTTGAAACAATTAGAAGGAAAGAAAGTGGCTAATGCTAGAGCGCTAGGTGTTATTTTAGCATTTGAGTTAGAGGTAGATGGTAAGCACAATTATTACGGAGATTTAAGAAACAGGCTGTATCAGTTTTTTATAGAGCAAGGGGTTATTCTTCGTCCGGTGGGTAATACGATTTATGTGTTACCACCTTACACTATTTCTGATGAAAGTCTCAATATCATTTACCAAAAAATATTAGAGGGTATAGAGAAATTTGGAGAAAATTTTTGATGGGAATTATAAAGTATAGCTAATTTTTTACAATAAAAAAATAAAGATATGGTGCGTCAGTATAAAAATATAGGTTATACTTTTTTAATAATGATGCTTTTTTTGCTAGTGGCGTGTAAAGAGAAGAAATCTAATTCTAAACCCTTACCAAAAGAAGATAAAACGATAGTAAATCAAAAAACGAAAGAGGTTAAAAGTCTTGCCAATTTGCTCATACACGAAGTAGTGAACAGATTACCTGAATCTGATACCCTTTACATTGCGGTGGAAAAGCAGTATTCCATCTGTGGTAATGATGATCGTTTTAATGGTACAATGGCTCCTAATACCGAAGCAAAAGAAATTAGTATAAATTCTACAGAGGCCTATGAACCGCTTTATAAAGTTAAAAATACAACAGTAGTAACAGGAGGGCTTTTAGATGCGGATTATTTTAATGCTGATTCAATGGAATTTAGCTTTAATCTTTCAGTAGAAAAAAAGCCAGTCTATTTACTGGATTTTATTTCAATTAAAAACGATAAGGTAGAAGTAGTGATAAAGCATAATGATAAAGAAAAAAGTCGTGTCGTTACGATTTTTAAAAATAATCAATGGGAGATTTTAGATTAAAACTTAATGGTTAGAAATACAACCTTTCTGATGAGTTTCAACAGAATGCCTGTCCTTACCGTAACAGACTATCGGTTAGCCTAAGGACAGACACTCTGTTACGGTAAGGACGGATACGCTGTAGCGAAGCATACCAAATATAAAATTTGTAAATTTGCTGAAACTAAATTATAGATGGCTGTAGTAAGTAAACAACATTTAAAAAAAATCAAATCTCCTCTTAATTATATTGGTGGTAAAACTAAGATTTTAGACCAAATTTTACCGTTATTTCCGAGAGATATTGATACCTTTATTGATTTGTTTGCTGGTGGTTGTAATGTTGGTATAAATGTAACAGCCAATAAGGTTTATTTCAACGATAATCTAACTTATCTAATAGAAATGTATAAAGCATTTCAAAAAAATGAGTTAGACAAAACGATTTCTCATATTGAAGGAAGAATAAACGAATTTCAGCTTTCTTTAACAAACGAAGAAGGGTACAAATGTATGAGAGAAACATACAATAAGCAAAAGCATCCATTAGATTTATTTGTCCTCATCGCTTTTTCTTTTAATCACCAAATTCGCTTTAATAATAACCACGAGTTTAATAATCCTTTTGGGAGAGATAGAAGTAGCTTTAACCCTTCTATGAAACATAATTTGGAAAGGTTTATTATTAGTTTAAAAGAAACAGAAGCTTATTTTACTCATTTCTGCTTCAATAACTTTGATTTTAGTTCTCTTACAAGCAGGGATTTTGTTTACTGTGACCCTCCTTATCTAATTACAACAGGAACCTATAATGATGGCAAAAGAGGTTTTAAGGGTTGGACAGAAAAAGAGGAAAAACAACTTTTAGGATTGTTAGATAATTTAGATAAAAGGAATGTAAAATTTGGCTTATCTAATGTACTGGAGCATAAAGGAAAATCAAATAATATTCTAAAAAAATGGATAGAAAACAATCCTAGCTATTATGTCAATTATATTAACACTCACTATTCTAATTCAAACTATCAAACAAGAAATAAGCAGGCAAGTATTGAAGTTCTGATAACAAATTACCAACCACAGATGCAACAAAAAGAAAAAACGCTTTTTGATGACTTCTAACATATAGCATCTATGAGATATATTGGAAATAAAGAAAACTTACTAGATAAGATCTATCAAGTAATTCGTTCAAAACATATTCAAGGAAACTCCTTTTTTGATTTTTTTGCTGGAACAACAAGTGTAGGTAAATTTTTTAAGAAAATGGGGTATCAAGTGTACTCCTGTGATTTAATGTATTTTTCCTATGTTTTACAGCAAGCATATATTTCAAATAATCAGGAACTAAAGTTTGAAAAATTATTAACCTACTTAAATTTTCAGAGCGCCTCACTTTTTACCTCTCCTTTAAATACTATTTTGGAGTATTTGAATCATATTGAACCTATAGAAGGTTTTATTTCAAAAAATTATACTCCATTAGGTACTTCCCACCTACAAACTCCACGAATGTATTATTCAAATGAAAACGGAAAAATAATAGATTCTGTTAGACAAAAAATTGAGACTTGGAAAACAGAGGGTTTGATAGACAAGAACGAATATTTTGTCTTACTAGCGTGCTTAATAGAGACAGTACCCTATTACGCAAACATTACGGGAGTTTACGCTGCTTTTAGAAAAAAATGGGATCCAAGGGCGACAAAAAAAATGATTTTAAGACCTATTGAATTTATTGTGAACGACAAGGAAAACTTTGCTTATAATCAAAACTCTATTGAATTATTAGACCAAGTAGAGGCAGATATTTTTTATCTCGATCCGCCTTACAATCAAAGACAATATGCCCCTAATTACCATTTATTAGAAACCATTGCAAAATATGATAATCCTACCATTAGAGGCGTAGCTGGATTAAGGGATTATCAAAACCAAAAATCAAAATTTTGCAATGCTACTACTGCTGTTAAAGAACTTGAAATAATTGCTCAAAAGGGAAAGTATAAAACTTTGATATTAAGTTATAATACGGAAGGAATAATGAAACAAGAAAGTATAATTGCTACATTAGAAAAATTTGGAAAAGTAGAACTTATAGAGTTTGAATATCTGCGATATAAAAGTAACAATAACGGAGAAAGTAAAACAAAAAAATTTATTAAAGAACAATTATATATACTGCGAAAAAATGTCTAAAAATCTTTGGCTTTTAACAGAAGAACGACCTAAAAAAACGGTTTTGCAAACTATTTTTCAAAAGTTTGCAAAAGACCATAATTTTGCCGTTTTTGTTGATACTATTCGTATCCTTCCAATCCTAAAAGACAATAAGTTTACTTTTACTTACGAAGTAACGGGGTTTCGTTGTAACAAAGTTGATAAAGTTTATATAAAAACTGTTTCGGGAAACTCAAGCTTTACTGACTTTTTGATTTTTTATCAAAAGGACGAACCAACATTGGGAGATGAACCAATTTACGCAATAGAAGAAACTAAAACAGATGATAAGGAAAGTAGAAATACTGGAGTTTATCAACGATGTAGCAAGTTTGTATTTATTGAAAGCTATTATCCCAATACCAAAAAGATAATGCTTTACAATCTTCAGATTAGTCAAAAAGAAAAGCCAACAGAAACCTATATTTTTGGTACAAGATTACTTTTAACCTTAGGTGTTGAAATTTTGGGAAAAGAACTTGATAGTAAATTATTTATTCCTTTCAGTTCTATTGATGAAATTGTAGAAGCAAAATCAAAAATGAGAAAAGCACCTAAGGGAAATATTCCGATATTATTAACAAAGTCGAAAGATAAAATAGAAATTTCTGGGAGACTTTTTAAAAATAATAGACTCTCTCACGACCCCAATATAGGAGCTTTAAGTATCATTAGTGCTGTTTTGCGAAAATTAGGTTGGGTGAAAAATATCGTTATCACCCAACACGGTTTAGAACAAAAACATATTGGAAAAAGAAATAAATTTATACAAATCGCAAATAAAATAGGAATAGAGTTGGAGGGGTTGAAAATCCCTAAGGTAGAAATGCATAAAGATTATTGGAAATACGACAAGGATGGGGAAAAGTTGGGGACAATTTTTATACATCTAGTCGTTGAAGAGTTTACACAAGGATATTCAATATTTGAAAATCACGCTGGCTCCGAAAAGGGGTATTTCTTCCCTCTAGATGGCACTCCTATTCCACTAGAGAAGTATAAAGATAGAGAGAAATATAAATCGGGCGACAAAAAACAAATCATAGAAATACCAGACCTTATTTTATTAGATTCAAATGAAAATGAAATAATAAATATTGAAGGTGAGAAGTATGTAAATAGGGGTAATGGAATACAACAAATAAAAACTTTTGACTTTATAGAAAAAGCCTATATCAAGCCACACTATCCTAAATATAAAATTATTAGAACCGTTGTTCTTTTTGGGAGCGAAGAAACTTCTATTGTAGAAATAGAAGTAGGGTTTCTACTTAACAAAAACGGACAGTTAGTTTTAAGTGTAACATCTCCTAAATTATTTCAAAAAGCTATACAAAATCTATTAGATTTTTGGAATTAAATAAATATTACATCAACAAAATAGGCTACTCATTTAACGAGTAGCCTTAGTTTTAAAATTAAAATACCTTGCTAGGCAATAACCACTGGATTGGGCAGTCGCTCCGTTCTTGGTTCTTTTAGTAAGACGGAACCCGTGCTGCTTTGCGTGGTAATACTTAGCTCATAGTTACCCGCCTCCAAATCTGAAGGCACAAGAATAAGTAATCTTGACGGCTCGTTGATTACGATACTATCTTTAGCCAACTTGACCTCTTTTTGAGTGTCTAAGTTTTTAAAGACGATGCCGTTTTTAGGGTTGTCGCCGTCTATTTTAATATAAGTGCCTTTGATTTCCGCATTCTTGCCTTTGGTAAGGGTGCCATCTGCTTTACCAGTAGCTTTATCGGTGATGCTGAACACACTCATTGGGCTAGACTGCTCGCCGAGGATTTCCACTTTGGTATCGTTGGCAGCTTTTCTTAGGTCGGTACCTTGGTTCACATTTACATACACCGAGTGCTTTTCTTTATCCCAAGTTTTGTCGTAAAATACGCCCTTAATCGCAGGACGCATATACACCAGCCCTGTATTTACGCTATACCCATTGAGTACCAACTCTGATGCTTTGCGGTTAAAACGAGTGATAATATCCACCGCCGTTTCGGTTTTTATCTCCATACCCTCTTTTTTGAGGGCATCTATGATTTCTGTAATGCCAAGGCTTCCTGCCGAAAGAGGTACGGCTACAAAATCGTTAGGGTCGTCTTTCGTGAGTAGGTTAGGACGCAGCCACGCTTTTAAAGTATTCATAAGTCTTTTGTATTAAATGGTTAAATAATTTAGAATGAAAGCCGATATTGGCTATCATCAATGATATGGATAGGATAGCTATAGGTAGTGGTTGTAGTACCTTGTGGTTTAATATTTAGTATTGTCCCAGAAATTATAGTAGCTGGAGCTTCTCCCGCTAAAATTTTATCTCCATCAACAAATCCTTTATAATACCAATGCGGAACAATTTGACCACTCCAATAAATCTCATTATAGCCACATTCTAAAGTTCCATAAAGCGAGAATATTATTTTCCCATAATTTGTGGAACTACAATTATAGGTTTTGTTAACTCTAATGGTTGTTCCCGCTGCTCCTGGTGATGGGGATACACTAAGAGCTGATACATCCGTGGTATTAAGAACGTTATTACCACCTAAAGTTACCACTTTTGTTGGGGAGGGGTTGTTTTGCAGAGTTCTTACTCGTACATTCCCATTCACATCTAGTGTGGCTTCTGGGTTAGAAGTGTTGATGCCTACCTGCCCATAGGTAGTTGAAAGTCCGAAGCCTAGAAATAGAAAGGCTAATGCATTTAGTCTTGCTGTCTTCATAACATTTAATTTTAAAGGGTTAATATTTAGTTTTATAGAATTGGCGAATATATAAAAACGCCTTTCCCCTCTAAACACACACAAAACGAGAGGAAAGGCTAAAGTAGAAAAGGCAGAACGCCCTTTCTGTATGCTAAAAGCCCCTAACAAAAACAACAAATTAAACTTATGAGCTAATGGGACTTCTAGCAAGTATTTATGAAAACAAAACTTAGAGTGTGCTAAATGCCAAATGCCCCTAACGGAAGCTAGAGGAAAATTATTTATGATTGATGATAAAAATTTAGATAAAAAGTAGTATACTACGCGTACGCGTGTAGCTCCTCTTTGTGTGTGTGTGTGTGTGTGTGTGTGTGTGTGTGTGTGTGTGTGTGTGTGTGTGTGTGTGTGTGTGTGTGTGTGTGTGTTTACACAATTATTTGGAACTACCAAATAATTGTGCAACTTTTTTACACTTTTTTGTATGTGGTTGGTACTGCGTGTCATAAAAACTATGGCAAACATATTACCTTTTGCGGAAGTATGCAAGTTTTTTTTGGATAAATTAGAAATTCTAGGTGTTTTTTAGAACTAAAAAAGGTCGTTTAAAACAAGTTTAAACGACCTTATAATGTTTTGTTGTTAATCTTCCAATCTTTCTATAAGCGCCATATAAAAGCCGTCGTAGCCCTCGCTAGGGAGGAGGCTTTGGTCTTTGATAAGTCTAAAGTTAGGGTTTGTAGCCAAGAATGTGTTTACCTGATTTTGGTTTTCTGAGGGTAGGATAGAGCAGGTAGCATACACCATCTTGCCTCCTTTTTTTAGGATTTTAGAATAATCTTGGAGAATTTGTTGCTGCTCTGTCTTTATTCTTTCTATAAAATCGGCATCTATTTTCCATTTAGAATCGGGGTTTCTTTTTAGAACGCCCAATCCAGAACAAGGTACATCTAGCAAGAGGCGGTCGGCTTTCTCGTGTAGCCTTTTAATAACTTTGTTGTCTTCTATAAATCTAGTTTCTATGTTGTGGGCTCCCGCTCTTTTAGCTCGGCGTTTTAGTTCGGCGAGTTTCCACTCAAAAATATCTAAAGCAATAATTTGCCCTTTGTTTTTCATCAGTGCAGCGATGTGAAGCGTCTTGCCACCTGCACCTGCACAAGCATCTACCACTCTCATACCTTCTTTAACTTCTAAGAAATGAGCAATTTTTTGTGACCCTGCATCTTGTACTTCAAACAATCCATCTTTAAAGGCAGAGGTAAGGAAAACATTTTTCTTTTCCTTTAGTTCTATGGCTTCTGGGTAGTTTTTGAGGCTGTGGCATTCTACACCCTCGTCGTTTAAGTCTGCTACCAACTCCTTTGGCGTTGTTTTGAGAGTATTGGCTCTTAGTACGGTAGCCGCTTGTTGGTTAAGGGCTGTCATCTCTTTTTCCCACGCTTCGCCGAGTTCTTTTTCTAGTGTTTCCGCGAGCCATTCAGGGATAGAATGTTCTATGGCTTTGGTAGGAACGGTGTTTTTTTTCAGTTTGGTGATGATGTCGGCTATTTTAATTCCGTCAAATTCTTCAAACTTTTTATAATGCGTTTCGCTCCAAAGCAGATAGGCGAGGACAAGTCTGTAGATATTGTTGGGCTTTACGCCTTCGCCCATATAGTATTCTAGGCGTTTTTTCCAACGGATAATGTTATAAAATATCTCTGAAACCACCGCTCTGTCTTGGCTTCCCCATTTTTTGTTGGCTTTTAGCAGTCGTTCTATGACTTTGTCGGCGTATTTGTTTTTCTCAAAAAAGGTTTCTCTAAGTGCGTCGTGTATGCCAATAAGTAGGTTGCGGTGTATGAGTTGCATAAGTGTTTTTATTGTTTTTAATTCTAAAATGAACGGAAGTAAATCAATACTCATAATAAAGGTATTGACTTATCCTCTGCAAAAGTACTAAAATGAAACCATAACTCCATACAGAAACGGATATTAAAGCGTAAAGGATAGAGGCGGTATCCTTTTTTGAGGAGGAACGACGAAAAAAAAGATAAAGCCGAAAGCCCGACCCGAGCGGTAGGGAATGCTTCGGCGAGGGGTACGCCCTAATTATTGGGAGCAAAAGGGTGGGGGTTTGTTTTCTCTTTTTTATCTTTGCAGGGTTAAATAGCTAGTGGGGTCTTAGAATTTATGGAAAAATATATCAATCTTAATCAGAATAGAAATCTTAAACTGTTTAAAACTATCTCTAAAGTAGCGGAGGAGAGAGGGCAGACGGCGTACATTGTGGGAGGCTATGTGAGGGATTTGCTTATGAAACGACAAGTGCCTACGGATATAGATTTTGTAACGGAGCAAAGTGGGATAGAGTTGGCACAAGCGGTGGCAAGGGAGCTGGATTCTAATCTGAAAGTATCGGTATTCAAGACCTATGGGACTGCTATGATAAAGTGGAAAGGGCTAGAATTGGAGTTTGTAGGTGCGAGAAAAGAAAGCTACTCGGAAGATAGCCGAAAGCCTGCTGTGGAACAAGGTAGTCTAGAAGATGACCAAAAACGCCGTGATTTTACCATCAATGCGATGGCAATCTCTTTAGGAAAAGAAGACTTTGGGCGTTTGGTGGACCCTTTTGGTGGAGTACAGGATTTGGAGTCAAAAATTCTGAAAACTCCGCTAGAGCCTCTGCAAACTTATTCTGATGACCCTCTTAGAATGATGAGAGCGATTAGATTTGCTTCTACGCTTAATTTTAAGGTGGAACAAAATTCTCTAGATGCGATAAAACAGGAAGCCGACAGGATAAAGATAGTCTCAATGGAGCGTATTATGGTAGAGTTTAATAAAATAATGCTTTCCGAAAAACCATCTATAGGCTTGAAACTCTTGGACGATACGGGACTTTTAGAGAAGATTATTCCCGAACTTACCGCCCTTAAAGGTATAGAAGAAATAGAAGGACAAACGCATAAAGATAATTTTTACCATACACTAGAAGTAGTAGATAACATCTCTAAACATACGGATAAACTTTGGTTGCGATGGTCGGCACTATTACACGATATAGGGAAAGCACCTACCAAGAAATTTGTAGATGGTATTGGTTGGACTTTTCACGGACACGAGTTTTTAGGTTCTAAAATGGCTAAACCTCTTTTTCAACGATTGAAGTTGCCTCTAGGAGCAGACTTAAAGTATGTGCAGAAAATGGTAAAACTTTCATCTAGACCTATTGCTTTGGTAACAGATGATACTTCTGATGCAGCTCTTAGACGCTTGTTGTTTGATGCAGGGGAAGATTTGGAAGACTTGTTCACGCTATGTAAGGCTGATATTACCACCAAAAATACCAAAAAACAAGAACGCTTTAGAAAGAACTTTGAGTATGTTGCTCAAAAAATAAAAGAGGTGGAGGAGAAAGACCAAATAAGAAATTTCCAGCCGCCTATTTCTGGGGAGGAAATAATGGCTTTGTTTCAACTAAAACCAGGCAGAGAAATTGGGATTTTAAAGGAAAAAGTAAAAGAAGCAATTTTGGAAGGTGAAATTTCTAACACTCCCGAAGAAGCAAAGGACTTCGTGATAAAAGAAGCGGAAAAAATAGGATTGAAACTTAGTGTTTAAGATGATAATAAAAAAAGCAGAGCCATTGGCTCTGCTTTTTTACTATACAGATTATAAATTATTTCTGTTGCTGTTGTTTGATTAAGTTCAATGCAGAACCAGCTCTAAACCAACCTATCTGTCCATCGTTGTAAGTGTGGTTAGCTAAGATAGTATCTTTAGAACCATCAGTGTGTACTAACTCAATAGTAACAGGCTTACCAGGAGCAAATTCAGCTAAATCTACAAAGTTGAAAGTATCTCCTTCTTTGATTTTATCATAATCAGCTTCGTTTGCAAAAGTAAGAGCTAACATACCTTGTTTTTTAAGGTTAGTTTCGTGGATACGAGCGAAAGATTTTACTAGAACCGCCATAGCTCCTAGATGTCTAGGTTGCATTGCAGCGTGCTCACGAGAAGAGCCTTCACCATAGTTGTTGTCCCCAACGATAACCGTTTTAATACCAGCAGCCTTGTAAGCTCTCGCAGATGCAGGAACTTCCATATATTCGCCAGTAAGTTCGTTTTTAACTTTGTTGGTTTCCATATTGAACGCGTTTACAGCACCAATAAGAGTGTTGTTAGCAATATTATCTAAGTGTCCTCTGTATTTTAACCAAGGTCCAGCCATAGAAATGTGGTCTGTAGTACACTTACCAAAGGCTTTAATTAACAATCTAGCTCCCATTACATTTTCTCCGTTCCAAGCAGGGAAAGCGTCTAGTAATTGTAGTCTGTCAGATTCTGGAGCTACTTTTACTTGAACTTGTGAACCATCTTCAGCTGGAGCAATATAGCCTGCGTCTTCAACATCAAATCCTCTTGGAGGAAGTTCAAACCCTTGAGGTTCGTCTAGTAAAACTTCTTCTCCGTTTTGGTTAGTTAATTTATCTTTTCTAGGGTCAAAAGTTAAATCTCCTGCAATAGCTAACGCTGTTACTAATTCTGGAGAAGCTACGAAAGCATAAGTGTTAGGGTTACCATCTGCTCTCTTAGAGAAGTTTCTGTTGAACGAGTGTACAATTGTATTTTTTTCTTGTTTTTCAGCACCTTCTCTAGCCCATTGTCCAATACAAGGTCCACAAGCGTTAGCAAATACTTTACCTCCGATTTTATCAAAAGTATCTAAATAGCCATCTCTTTCTACAGTAAACCTTACTTGTTCAGAACCTGGTGTAATAGTGTATTCTGCAGCTACTTTTAAGTTTTTCTCTTGAGCTTGTTTCGCTACGGAAGCGGCACGAGAAATATCTTCGTAAGAAGAGTTGGTACAAGAACCAATTAATCCTACTTCAACTTTAGTAGGCCAACCGTTTTTCTCTGCTTCCTCTTTCATTTTTGAAATAGGTGTTGCAATATCTGGAGAGAAAGGACCGTTCAAGTGTGGTTCTAATTCAGAAAGGTTGATTTCAATAACTTGGTCGTAATATTTTTCAGGATTAGTGTAAACCTCTTCATCTGCACGAAGTACATTTTTGATAGCGTCGGCAGCTTCAGCTAAATCTGCTCTACCTGTAGAACGAAGATACTCGCCCATATTATTATCGTAAGCAAAAATAGAAGTGGTAGCACCTATCTCTGCACCCATATTACAGATAGTACCTTTACCTGTACAAGATAAAGCTTCTGCACCTTCGCCAAAGTATTCTACAATAGCACCAGTGCCTCCTTTTACAGTAAGGATACCTGCTACTTTTAGAATAACATCTTTAGCAGAAGTCCAACCGTTAAGTTTACCTGTAAGTTTGATACCAATCATTTTTGGGAATTTAAGTTCCCACGGCATTCCTGCCATTACATCTACAGCATCGGCACCACCTACACCTATGGCTACCATACCCAAACCACCAGCATTAGGCGTGTGAGAGTCGGTACCAATCATCATACCACCAGGGAATGCGTAATTTTCCAATACTACTTGATGGATAATCCCAGCTCCTGGTTTCCAGAATCCAATACCATATTTGTTAGATACCGATTGAAGGAATTGATAAACTTCGTTATTTTTATTTTCAGCTTCTTGTAAATCTTTATCTGCTCCTACACGAGCCTGTATAAGGTGGTCTGCGTGTACTGTAGAAGGTACAGCCACTTTAGCCTTACCTGCTTGCATAAACTGTAAAAGAGCCATCTGTGCCGTAGCATCTTGCATTGCTACTCTATCTGGAGCAAAGTCTACATAAGATTCTCCTCTCTTGAAAGCTTCTGGCTTCTGTTCAGAGAAAAGGTGAGCACAAAGGATTTTTTCAGAATAGGTAAGAGGTCTTCCCATAAACTCTCTCGCAGCGTTTACTCTGTTCTCAAAATCAGAGTAAACTTTCTTAATCATATCAAAGTCAAAAGTCATATTATTAAATGATTTATTTTTCGTATTCAAAATTTAGTATCCACAAAAATACGAATTTTACACGGAATAGCTGTTTTTAATGAGTTTAGATTGATTATAAATAAGGGAATGAAAGTAGGATTACTCTATCCAATCCTGCTCTATGAAACTATTTTCTCGTTTCATCTTTTCTTTAGCACTTTTTTCCATCTTTTTGATGAGTTCGCTTTGAGAAACCTCTTTTCCGTTGATAGAGGCTTTTAACACTACATTACTTCCCATCATTCTAAAAGATTTAGCAGGGTCTGAACGGTTTTCCTGAAATGCTTTCTTGAATTGTTTCCTGTCTATTTTAACTAAATTTATTAGTTTGTCGGTAAGGTTCACTTCTTGAGTATTGTTTATTTTTTGGCTACCAATGAGTTCAAATGAAAACATTTTTTGGTGGTCTTCCATTTTTACAATTAACCCTGGTAGACCGTGAAACTTGTATGGTCCGTCTGGAATAGGAATATCTGTAGTGAACCACGCTGTCCATTTTCTACCTGCAAATTCAGTGGTGGCTTTTTGAACTTTCCAATTTTTAAAGGTTTCATGTTCTGGAACGATTTTCCATTGCATTTTTCTTTCGTCGCGTACGGCATAATCATCAAAACCTATTTTGGTATAAAGTTCTACTTCATAATTAGGATAAGTTTTTAGTATCCAATCTTTAACCTTGGCTCTTTTCATATTTTTTAGATGACTAAGGTTAATGTTACCAGAAGAAATTTGACTTTGTTTTTTAATTTCTTGATTGATTATAGAATCGTTTTCTTGTTTTATTTTGCTGTAGAATACCGATTTTTCCTTATAAACATCTAAATTCATAATTTCTGAAATTAGAGAGTCTTTTTTAGTAGAATCTACAGCAAATTTGTACTCATAAGTGAATCTTTGGTTTTGACCTAAAACCCAATTCATCATAAACAAACAAATGGTTGATAGAATAAATTGTTTCATAATTAAATATTTTTTTGTTAAAAGTAGAAAAAAATACTTAACATCAAACATCAGGTTGGTGTTAAAAAAAGTTAAATAAAAATTACCGTTTCAATTTTTTTAATAGAGGTGCAATGAGTTGTTGAGTTGGGTAAATTTTGCATATATAATTGCCTAAGAGAATGATAGTAAGCGCAAGTGTAGGGCGATAAATAAAGTCTATTATTGCCCAAGGTAAAGCGGGTAGATAGTATATCAGTAGGATTGTTCCGCTACATAATAAAGACATATACAACATCTTTAAAGAAAGCGGAAATACCCCAAAATATATTCGGTTGAATATAATTTTAATAATGTTAAAAGTGGTGAGAGAAATAGCGGTTGCCAAGGCTATTCCCATAATTCCTAAATCGGTATAGCGTAGAAATACGAGATTAAGCCCCACTGTAGCAAATGCTAAAAATAGCATGACTACTATGTTGAATTTGAAGTATTTGGACATTGAAATAATATGCCCATTGAAACCTGTGGCTAAATCAAAAAGAATAGCAGGACCTAGTATCCATAGTAGGTATTGGTGGTCTAATAGTTCGTTTCCGTTTTTAATCATCTGTCCTAAAAATGGAAATCCAGCTAAAAGACAGGTATAGAGGATAATCCCAATACAGAAAAGATTAAGAGAAGTTTTTTGATGAGAGGCTTGGAGTTTAGCCATATCGTTTTCTTCAAAACATTGGTTTATCAGTGGAGCGTAGATGGTGTAAAGTCCCATAGCAGGTACGGCAATAAGTTGCAAAATAGAGTAGAGGTTAGAGTAAACCCCGTTGAGTTTGAAATTAAGAAACTCGCTTATCATTACATTATCTATTTTGATAGCGATATAGTTGCCTATGTTTCCTAAAAAGCCATAAAAACTGTACTCTAAAAATTTTTTCCAAGTGTTATTAGCTCTAAAAAATTGTGTAGAAAAATCCCAGTTAAACCTGGTTAGTTTTTTATTGTACCAAAAATAGCCTACCAAAGACAATACAAATATTCCTAGAAAAAAAGCCAAAGCACCATATTCTGGAACTCCTAGAAAGAAAAATAACGAAAATGCTCCTATATTAGCGATTTTGGGGAATAAGTTTTCGAAAATATTAGGTATTGCTATTCTTTTATAATTAGAAATATATTTGTTGAGTACTGAGGAAATGGAAAGTAGAAAAAGTAATGGTAATATGAGATATTTCATATTCCAAAACTGAGTTTCTTTAAGGCTGGGAAACAGAAGACAAGCTAGAAAGAACGCTCCAGAAAATACTATGAAATTAAAGACTACAGCCAGTAGAGAGAGGGATAGCATACTTTGGTTGAGCCCCTGTTTTTCTGCGGAAAAAAAGAATTTTACATTAGAAAAAGAGATTCCAAAGACAATAATAGGTAAAAATGTCTCTGCCATAGGAAGAATATACCTTAGTTTTCCATAAAATTCATAATCATTTGGAAATAGAAATATAGAGGATAGAGTGCCTATTATAAAGCCTAAATAACCTATTATAGAATACTTTATTCCTTGTCTTGCAATAACATTCATCAATCAAACAATGAACTACAAAATTAACAAAATAATTAACATTTGTTTTAAATTTCTTAACTCAGTGTTATTGAGTTACATGCGTATTAAATGTTTATTATTGAGTATAAAAAAGGTGTTTCTATACAGAAATAATATAAAATGCGTAATAATAATTTTTGTTTATATTTATGGTTATCAGTATTATGCTTGTTTTTATTTAAGAAATTAGCTAAATTTATTTCTGATTGGAAATATTTCGTATATTTGTGTGTTACCAGCTATACACTCCAAACATTTCGCTAAGGACTTGAAACGATTAAAAAACGCTCTAAATTGTGAATAATAAGAAACTGAACTTAGACCCAGCCGAGCAGTGCGTGTTAGGGGGTCTAAATTCATTTTCTACAACGGACGACTTAAAAGCATATTTTTGAATGAGCCGACTCCTAAAAAATGTTGGAGAGTACAGCTGATAACTTTTAACGCTCGACAGAATGTTGGACTTTTAAAACCTAAAAAAGAGGAAAAATCCCAAAGGAAAGGAACTCAAACTGACGAAAAGCGGAAAAACGAATGGATTTCGGAACTGAAAACAGAAAAAGAATAACTAAAAAACTGTGGAACTGACTAAAGGCTGAAAAACTAAACGGTCAAATTGTGGACTTGAACGCTGAAAACGTGAAAAATGTGCGGACTGAATACTATGCGGAAAAGACACCACGCAGAAAAAAATAGTACAGCTGGTAACACGGTATTGCCGCAAGCGGGGTTTATTTATTTTTTAGAAAATTTTGTTTACCTTTGGGGGGTGGTATCTTAGTTGAAGTTAAGTGCTAAGAAGCCCCGCCTTCGGCAATACTCAACCGTTGTATGCAACACTAGATTGAACTGCAATCCTAATCTTATGAAAATATTACATTTTTTCTTAATCTTATTTACTGCAAATTTATTTTCACAAAATTATCGATTTATCTATGAATATAAATTTGCACCAGACAAAACAAAAAAGGACTCTCTTATAAATAATTACATGTATTTAGAATCTGACGGAATGCAATCTAATTTTATAAGTGAAACAAAATTTAAAATTGATTCGATAAAAAATTCTAGTAACGACATGGGCGAAATCATGAAAGCGGGTAGAATGGACAAAAATTTACATTATAACATTACTAAAGATTACAAAAAAAATGACATAGTTTATCATACGAAATTTACAACAATTAATTTTAGAATTCTCGAAAATGAACGACCAAATTGGAAAATTTTTGATGAACTTTTGAAAGTTGGTAATTATGAATGTCAAAAGGCAGAGACTTTTTATAAAGGTAGAAAATGGACAGCATATTTTACAAAAGCAATACCTATAAATGATGGACCTTACAAATTTTCAGGCTTACCAGGCTTAATTGTAAAAATATTCTCTGAAGATAATTCTCACCAATTTTCGTTAATTCAGCTCAAAAGAATTCAAAATTCAAAAATTCAAAATATTAAAAACGAAAGAACAATTACGAATACTCAATATCAAGAATATTTGAAAAATTACAGACCTACTATTTCAGACATTGCGGCAGTAAGTGTTGATAGCAATGGGACAAGTTCTTATATGATGAAAGATGGTAATGTAATAAATATTAATATAAGCAGAGAAACCTTAGAAAAGTATAGAAATAATCAAGATAAACTTGGTGAGATTATTATGAAAGAACTTGCAGGTTCTGCTCTCAATCCGATCGAATTAGATGAGTAAAAAAGTATTGCATACAACATAGTATTTGCAAAAGGCGGGAAGTGGTGTTAAATTGAAAAGTTGGAATATTTAGTCGCAAAATGCTTTTCAATTCAACTATTTTGATTAATTTAGTGGCATTGAAAAAGCATTTGCTACGGTTGGACTGAATTGAACTTTAGGTTCATTTCAGTTCCGCCCTTCGCAAATACCATGACCGTTGTAACCAATTTAGGAAAACCTTGTGGAAAAAACGACGGAAAAAATAAATGAAGATTTAAAAGCTGATTTTGTGTTACTAATGCACCCACGTTCTAAGTGGTTGTTTTGGAAATACTTTCGGAAATATCGAATAGAAGGCTCTTTGTGGAATATCTCTGAATTTATTGTTTACAAAGGAATAGAGGTCGAATTTATGTTTTATTCACGAGAAAACAAATTATTATTTCAAGAAACCTATGAATTAGATCGTTGGTTACCTCCTCGAACTAAACGAGAATTGATAATAGATTTACCTGAATTAGTGAAGAAAACAGAACGGAATTTTAACCATTTTGATTACCGAATTACTAAATGGATAGAAGTGTCAGGAGTAGGAGGACATAATACCGTTAAACCTTAAACTCCATCAAATTCTGGTGTCTAAACCTCATAAATAATTGATTTTCATATTTTTACAATACGGCATAGAATAGCCTAATTATTACATTAAGTGTTAAAAATCAAAATGTTACAATGTTTAAACTGTCTGAACAATCGGATTTAGGGGTAAGTATAAAGATAAAGAAATAAAGAAATAAAAACTGGTTACAACAAGGTATTGCCGCAAGCGGGGTTAATTGTTTTTTTAGAAAATTTTGTTTACTTTTGAAGAGTGGTATTTTAGTTGAAGTTAGGTGCTAATAAGCCCCGCCTTCGGCAATACCATGACCGTTGTGCCTCATTGTAAAAAGCCGACCGCACAAACAGCACATTTGGTTTTTGCCGATACGCAAGCCAACCCTAAAAACCAAAAGAGCTGTTTTTTGCCAACGCTTGACCGAAAAAATTTGTAAATTTGCGTTTTGAAACAGTATGATAAGATTTATTTACATAGCATTATTAACCCTGATTGGTTTCTTACTGACACCAACAGACATCTATGCTTGTGGGTCAAAATCTGAAAACATAGAAAATAATTGCACCAAACAATCCGACACCGAAGCGGAAAAAAAAGAGTGTTGCGACACAGAAAAAGGACAATGCAATAAGCACGGAAAAGATTGTGATGGAAAATGTGGCAACTCAAACTGTCATTGTCCTTCAAACCATACAAATTTTACTATTCCATTCTTAATCAAATTTTCAGGAATTAAGTTAATCCCCAACAAGCCAAATTTTTATTACCAAGATAGCTTTTATTCATCAGGTTTCATTTCTATTCGGCTACCGCCAAAAATAGGCTGATTTCTTGCCTTGACAGCCAAAGGTCTGTCCAATTGAACGCAATTATTAGCTTTCAATCACAATTTTTCATTCAACATTTAATTTTAAAAAAATGAAATCAATAAAAATATTGATGGCAATAACACTATTGCTATCGTTTACAGCGTGTAACGCTCAAATCAAAAACGCTAAAACCGAAAGCGTAAAAATTTACGGTAACTGTGGTATGTGTAAAACGACCATTGAAAAAGCAGGAAACATTAAGAAAGTAGCTCAGGTAGATTGGAACAAAGATACCAAAATGGCTACTCTTACTTACGACCCAAGCAAGACCAATCAAGATGAAGTTTTGAAACGCATTGCATTGGCGGGTTATGATAGCGAAAAATTTCTTGCACCTGATGATGTCTATGCGAAACTTCCTGAATGCTGTCAATACGACCGTGTGAAAAAATCGGAAACGGTAAAAGTAGAAACGATAGACAACCATTCTAATCACAATCACGGTGGGGCAACTGACAAGTCAACAGAAACAAAGCAAGAAGTAAATCAACTCAAATCAGTTTTTGAAAATTATTTCGCACTTAAAGATGCTTTGGTAAAATCTGATGGAAACTTGGCTTCTGCCAAAGCAAAAGAATTGCTCAACGCTCTTAATGCCGTGCAGATGAACAAACTTTCCAATGAAGAACATACTGTTTGGATGAAAGTAATGAAGGACTTGATATTTGATACCGAACACATTGAAGAAACCAAAGATGTTGGGCATCAAAGAGACCATTTCAATACCTTGTCTGACAATATGTATCAACTCTTGAAAGTTTCCAAACAAGAAACACCTACATATTACCAACATTGCCCAATGGCAAACAATGGTAAAGGTGCTAATTGGTTGAGCAAGGAAAATGCAGTGAAGAACCCATACTATGGTTCTAAAATGCTCACTTGTGGTAAAACGGTTGAAACCATTGAATAAATGAAGCTCTACATCAAAAATATGGTGTGTAGTCGCTGCAAAATGGTAGTGAAGTCTGAGTTGGAAAAACTCGGACTTCAACTACTCGCAGTTGATTTAGGCGAAGTAGAAGTAACACCCATTTCAGAAAGGCAAAAAAGTGAAATTGCAGAACACCTGAAAGGTTTTGGTTTTGAACTGATTGATGACAAGAAAAGCCGATTAATTGATAAAATTAAAACTTTAATAATTGAATTGGTGCATCAACAAAATGCCCAACTCAACACCAATCTTTCTGATTATTTGTCAAAACAGTTAACACAAGATTATTCATCTCTTAGCAATTTGTTCTCGGAAGTAGAAGATACGACCATTGAGAAATACTTTATTAACCAAAAAATTGAAAAGGTGAAAGAATTGCTTCTGTATGATGAATTGACACTGAATGAAATTGCTTTTCAGATGAATTATAGCAGTGTGGCATATTTGAGCAATCAGTTCAAAAAGGTAACAGGCTTTTCGCCTTCGCATTACAAGCAATTGAAAGACAAAAAACGGAAGCAGATTGAAGACTTATAAATGTTACAACTCAAACCCAAAATACCACAACAACAATGAACAAATAGCTTCGGAACTTTGTACCATAGTTATTAACTTTTAAAATGTAAGATTATGGTACATACATATCAAGTAACAGGAATGACCTGTTCAAGTTGCGAATCAAAAGTAAAATCATCGTTGCTAATGGTAGAAAATGTGGTAAATGTTGATGTTTCAAAAGACGAAAATTCAGCCACAATCACAATGGATAAACACGTTGCATTGGATAAGTTGCAGAAAGCCTTGACCGAAAAATATCAAATTTCTGCCCAACATCACAGCGAATTGGCTGAACAAACCAAAAGTTGGCTTGAAACCTACAAGCCTATTTTGTTGATATTTTTCTACATCTCATTGGTAACGCTATTGGTGCAATTTTCCAACAATAGGTTTGATGGTATGCAGTGGATGCGACATTTTATGGCAGGGTTCTTTTTGGTGTTTTCGTTTTTCAAAATGCTTAATTTGAAAGGCTTTGCCGAAAGTTATGTAATGTATGATGTTGTTGCCAAACGTTTACCCGCTTGGGCTTATATCTATGCTTTCACAGAATTGGCTTTGGGTATTGCTTTTTTAATCAATTTTAATCCGCTTGTTACTAATAGTTTAATATTTATAGTAATGAGCATCAGCATCATTGGCGTATTGCAATCGGTATTGAACAAAAAGAAAATTCAGTGTGCCTGTTTGGGTGCAGTGTTCAATTTGCCAATGAGTACCGTAACTATTATTGAAGATGCACTAATGATTGCAATGAGTGCTTGGATGCTTTTAAACCTAATTTAAAATGAAATTTATTAAATGGATAATCAAAAAAATATTTATAAAAAATTGTTGCCGATAGTTCTAATGCTATTGGCAACTACAACCATTTTCGCCCAAAAAGTGGTGCGATATGACCTTTACGTAAAAGACACTATTGTTAATTTTACAGGAAAAGAAAAAAGGGCAATAGCCGTAAACGGACAAATTCCTATGCCAACACTCACCTTTACCGAAGGCGATACGGCAGAAATTCATGTTCATAATAGGCTCAGAGAAAGCACATCGTTGCATTGGCACGGATTGTATTTGCCCAATAAAGAAGATGGTGTGCCCTACTTGACCCAAATGCCCATTGAACCGAATACGACCCACGTATATCGTTTCCCAATTATTCAAAACGGTACACATTGGTATCACAGCCACAGCGGACTGCAAGAACAAATCGGAATGTATGGCTCAATGGTTTTGCTCAAAAGAGCAGACGACCCAACTTTCAGAAAAGGCATTGATGATTTGCCTTCTGTGCCTATTATTTTGAGCGAATGGACAGACTATAATCCTGATAATGTACACCGAATGTTGCACAATGCTAATGATTGGTTCGCCATTAAAAAAAACACTGTGCAGAGTTATGCAGAAGCCAAAAAAGCAGGACATTTCAAAACCAAATTGACCAACGAATGGAAACGAATGTTGGCAATGGACGTGAGTGATGTATATTATGACAAATTCTTGATTAACGGAACATCTGAAAGCCAACTCGCTCAATTCAAAGCAGGCGACAAAGTAAGGTTGCGAATATCAAACGGTGGTGCATCTTCCTATTTTTGGCTCACGTATGCAGGTGGAAAAATGACTGTCGTTGCCAATGATGGCAATGATGTTGAGCCTGTTGTGGTGGATAGACTAATTATAGGAGTTTCAGAAACCTATGATGTCATCGTTACCATTCCGGCAGAAAATACTTCCTATGAATTTTTGGCAACACCCGAAGACCGAACTAAATCAGCATCTATTTACATAGGTTCAGGTATTAAGCAGTTGGCAAGTCCATTGCCTAAACTGAAATACTTTGAAGGTATGAAGATGATGAACGATATGATGAAAATGGATGGCACAATGAACGATATGGGTATGGATATGTCATTGCAACAAATGGATATGAATACGGTAATGTACCCTGAGATTACAGGAGAAAATAAACCCAAAAAATCCGAACATTCAGACCATAGCAATCATACAATGCCCAGTAATGACATTGTTACCTTAAACTACGCAATGCTGAAATCACCTACCAAAACCACTTTGCCAAAAGATGCACCTATCAGAGAATTAAGGTTTGAATTAACAGGCAATATGAACCGCTATGTGTGGAGTATGGACAACCGAGTGCTTGCTGAAACTGATAAAATTCTAATCAAAAAAGGAGAAATTGTAAGAATAACACTCTACAACAACTCGATGATGCGACACCCGATGCACTTGCACGGACACGATTTTAGGGTTATAAACGGGCAAGGCGATTATGCACCGCTTAAAAATGTTTTGGACATAATGCCTATGGAAACCAATGTGATTGAGTTTGAAGCCAATTTAGAAGGCGATTGGTTTTTTCATTGTCATATTCTCTACCATATGATGGCAGGGATGAACCGAGTTTTTAGTACAGAAAACCAAGCACCCAATCCATTGTTGCCTGACAAAAAATGGGCTTACAAAAAACTACAAAGAGAAAGCAACGAACTACATTTTATGTTTCAAAACGACTTTGCAACAAATGGAAATGATGGTATGACAATGTTACAAAATACCCGATGGAGTTTTGGCACTGAATGGCGTTTGGGATATAGCGACAAACACGGATACGAAACAGAAACACACATAGGGCGATACATAGGCAGAAACCAATGGCTAATGCCCTTTATTGGCTTTGATTGGCGATACAGAAAGCACGAAACACCAGAAAAAAATCTTTTTGGGCAGACTAATACCAAAGACAATCGGACACAGTTTAGTTTAGGGGTTGCATATACTCTGCCAATGCTTATAATTTTACAAACAGAAGTCTATCACGATGGAAACGTAAGAGTACAATTAAGACGTGAAGACATTCCACTTTCAAAAAGGTTTAGAGCTGCATTTATGGTAAATACAGACAGAGAATATATGCTTGGACTGAATTATATCGCAAGTAAAAACTTAGGTTTCAGAACGCATTACGACAGTGATATGGGTTTTGGAGTAGGACTGACATTTAATTATTAAAACCAACCCACAAGCCATACACATTGCCAAGTCGCACGAGCCGATACGCAAACCAAAACTTGGCAAAGAGTATGGCTTCCCAACAGTAACAGAATTGACCGACTATATAACGGACAAAAAAGAACAACGAAGGCACAACATCGGTTTTGCGTAATGGCGGGTTCAGTGCAAAATTGTAATTTTGTGCATCTAATTAGCATTTTGGTAGGCTGACAGTGAAGTGCATCTAAGTCTGCCACTACGCAAAGCCGCAAACCGTTGGCGGTCATTCTAAAAAACGTCACTGCCTAACAGAAAATTTCAATAAAAAATTTGCATATTGTTATCTGAATAGTTAACTTTGTGGTGTGGAAACTATAAGACAAGTTATTGCATATAAAAAATACTTTTTGGACTTCTACCAAGCCCAAACAGATGAAGTACAAAGAAAGATTGAATGGACTTTGAACTTGTTGCGGACAATTGACCGAGTTCCTAAAAAGTATTTTGACCATATAACTGGAACTGACGGACTTTTTGAAGTTCGGGTTGAACTTGGTGGAAACATTTTTAGAATTTTCGCTTTTTTCGATAAAGGAAATTTAGTTGTTTTAGGGAATGGTTTTCAAAAAAAATCTCAAAAAACACCAAAAAATGAAATAGAAAAGGCAATAAAAATAAAAGCAGAATATGAAAACGAAAGAAAATAACATTACAACGCTTGACGAAATCCTTGACAATAAATACGGAAAACGAGGTGCAAAAGAAAGAGAACAGTGGGAACAAGAATTTGAAAGTTTCCAACTTGGTGTTTTGCTGGAGGAAGCAAGACGCAAACTTGGTATGACACAAGAAGAACTTGCTGAAAAGTGCGGAACAAATAAGTCTTACATTTCACGTATAGAAAATAATGCAAGTGACATTCGACTTTCAACTTTGATGAAAATTATTCAAACGGGATTAGGCGGACATTTAAAACTTACTTTACAGCTCTAACAAAAAGAACGAACCGCCAACAAGGTATTGCCGCAAGCGGGGGATATTTGCATTTTAGAAAAATTTGTTTACCTTTGAGGTGTGGTATTTCAGTTGAAGTTGGGTGCTGAGAAGTCCCCGCCTTCGGCAATACCCGGACCGTTAGCAGTAATGGTAGGACGACCCAACCGATAACAATAGACAATGCAGAAAACGACATTTAAAATATCAAAAATGGACTGCCCATCCGAAGAACAAATGATACGGATGAAACTTGCCGACTTGACAAACATCAACTCGTTGGACTTTGATATACCGAACAGACAACTGACCGTTTTTCACACTGACAATCACGACCAAATTTTTCAACGACTTGACAACTTAAAGTTTGACACTTCTCTTATTGACAGCGTTTCGGCAGACAATTACATTTCAACAACCGACAACACAGACCGAGAAAAAAAATTACTTTGGCAAGTTTTAGCCATCAACTTTTTCTTTTTTGCACTTGAACTTGCGACAGGTTTTATTTCTAACTCAATGGGACTTGTAGCCGACAGTTTGGATATGCTTGCCGACAGTATTGTTTACGGACTTGCACTTTTTGCAGTTGGTGGGACAATGACACGAAAAAAGAACATTGCAAAATCGGCAGGTTATTTTCAGTTGACACTTGCGGTTTTTGGTTTTATAGAAGTTATCAGACGATTTGTTGGAACGGAAACAATTCCAGTATTTCAGACAATGATAATTATTTCAATTCTTGCTCTTATTGGAAACGGACTGTGTTTGTATTTACTGCAAAAAAGTAAAAGCAAAGAAGCACATATGCAAGCAAGTATGATTTTCACATCTAATGACGTAATTGTAAACCTTGGAGTAATTGTAGCAGGCGGACTTGTTTACTTGACAAACTCAAAATATCCTGACCTTATCGTTGGGACAATTGTATTTTTCATCGTTGGACAAGGAGCATTTAAAATCTTGAAACTATCAAAATGACGACTGAAAGACTGAAAGAAGAACCACTACTGCTAACAGCGGTTTGGCAAAAGGCGGGGTTTCGTGCTTCGTAGAGCCATTTGTGCAAGGTTCAACATTTGTGCTTCGTATGAAATTTAGTGCTAAAAGTCCCGCCCTTCGCCAAGCCGCAAACCGTTATGCGACATTTTATAGAAAAATATGCGATATAGTAGAAAACAAATAACTAAAGCAGGAGAAAAACTTATATCTTCAAAGTCAGATAGTGAAATTAATGAAGCATTAAGTATGATTAACAGTTGGAGAACAACTCATTTGCATCCACTTGTTGTATTAAAAAACAGTTTAATACGTCTTTTGTCAAAAAATAATATTGAACCAAAATTAATTTCACAAAGACTTAAAAGATTAACATCAATAGTTTATAAGCTTGACCTAAACCCAAGTATGGGCTTAGGTGGAATGCAAGATATTGGAGGCTATCGTGCTGTTTTGAAAGATGTTAGAGACTTGAAAAAATTGAACGAAGCGTTGAAAAATCAAAGAAGTAATCATAAACTTGAAAAAATTGTGGATTATGTTAATGAGCCCAAACATACAGGTTATAGAAGTATTCATTACATTTATAAATATTCGTCAACAAAAGAAGATTATGACGGATTGAAAATTGAATTACAAATTAGAACGAAACTGCAACACAATTGGGCAACCGCTGTTGAAACAGCGGGGATAATAACTAAAACATCTTTAAAATCAAATCAAGGTCCAGATGAATGGCTAGACTTTTTTAAAGTGGTAAGTTCGCTATTCGCAATTAAGGAGAAACTTCCAGTTATGGAAGAGCATAAAAATCTATCGATGGAAGATTTGATGATTAAATGTTACAATTACTGCAATGAATTAAATATTTTAACAAAATTGAAAGCGATAAGAGTTTCTACAAATAGAATTGAGTCAGATAATTTTCCAGGGGATTACTATTTGCTTAACATCAACCTTGTCCAAATGTCAGTAAATATTCAAATCTTCAATAAGAATCAATTTGAATATGCAACAAAAGAATATTTAAGACTTGAAACTAGTATTAAAGAGAGCGAAAATGCTGTTGTATTAGTTTCGGCTTCCTCTTTAAAAACTCTAAAAAAAGCATATCCTAGCTACTTTCTTGACACTTCTGAATTTATCCAAGCAATTGAAAAAATGAATACAAATTGTAAGGAAAAAAAATATGTTTAACAAAAACGTCGCATAACATAGTATTTGCAAAAGGCGGGGTTAAGTGCAGGGTTGAAAATTTAGTAATATTTATCCGCTTCTGCTTTTCCGTATTACTTTTTTTGAGTAAATTAGCATGACGGAAAAAGCATCCGCTTCGGTTGAACTGAATTGAACTTAAAGTTCATTTCAGCTCCGCCCTTCGCAAATACTTTTCCCGTTGTGCGTCAGCTTATTCGAACATTGTGCATAAAACAAACTGAAAAATTAAGTTGTGATATTTGGAAACTTTTGTATCTTTGTTGAAAATTTACATAAAACAACTAAATGCAATTTTTTGAAACACGATTTTTAGAAGAAGCTGACAAGTTTATTTCTGAACTTGATGAAAAAACTGCTAGAAAACTGTTTTATAACATTGATTTAGCCCAACAAACAAACGACCCAAGACTTTTCAAAAAACTTAAAAATGACATTTGGGAGTTTAGAACACTTTATGCAGGACTTCAAATTCGACTTCTTGCATTTTGGGACAAAACAGACGGAAAAGAAACTTTAGTACTTGCAACGCACGGGTTTATAAAGAAAGTTAACAAAGTCCCAACAAAAGAAATTGACAAAGCGGTCAAAATTAGAGAAAAATATTTTAGTAATAAACAAAATAGCAAATAAAATGGCAAATAACGAAATTAAATCATACTCACTTGCCGAAATGAAAGATAAATATATCGGTAAAGTTGGAACAAAAGAACGTGACGAGTACGAATATGAACTACGAATGGATGTTTTAGGTAAAATGATTAAAACGGCTCGACAAGAACGAAATTTGACACAAGAACAATTAGGACAAATTGTTGGCGTTCAAAAATCTCAAATTTCCAAATTAGAAAGTAGTGCAAACAGTGCGACAATTGACACGATAATTAAAGTGTTTAAAGCATTGAAAGCCGAAATTAACTTTAATGTGAAACTTGAAGAACAACATATAAAACTAGTCTAAAACAAAGCCGAACGCACAACAAGGTATTGCCGCAAGCGGGGTTAATTGCTTTTTTAGAAACTTTTGTTTACTTTTGAAGTATGGTATTTTAGTTGAAGTTAGGTGCTAATAAGCCCCGCCTTCGGCAATACCCTGACCGTTAGCAGAAATTTTATGAAAACAGTCCTCTCAACAATGTTTTACTTAACAATTTTATCTTGTAATAATTCAAATAGCAATAATATGGTTTTTTTTGATAAATTTTTTGGAAAGAAAGAACAATCGGAACAAACTTCAAAACCTAATTCTAACTCTTTAAAAATTGAAAAAACAGCTGAAATGCTGGATGAAGATTTATACTGGAAAATTATTGATAATTCATTAAAAAATTCAGAAAATCAAGATGAACAAGAAAAGTTTCTAATTTCGGAAATTAGCAAATTAACCCCTAAGCAAATGATTGGATTTCGTTTAAGAACCGACAAACTTCTCTACGATACGTATAATTCTGAAATGTGGTGTGCTAGTTATTTAATGAATGGAGGAAGTTCCGATGACGGATTTGAGTATTTTAGAAATTGGGTAATTTCGAGAGGTAAAGATGTTTATTACAAAGCAAAAGAAAATCCTGATACTCTAATTTCTCAAAAAGATTTCGGAGAAGAAGGTTTTTATGAATTTGAACTTTTTTGGTATGTAGCTTTAGAAGCATTCCGACAACGAACAGGACAAGATTTATATGATTTTATTGACGAAGATAATTTTACTACGAAAGAAGGAAATTATCCTGAATTTGAATTTACTTGGAAAGAAGAAAATCCTGAAAGTATGAAAAAAATATGTCCTAAAATTTACGAAGAATTTACGAATAAATAAAAACTTCTGCTAACAAGGGTTTTGCGTCAGGCGGGCTAAAGTGCAAAATTCAGGTTTTGTACTTCTATGAAAATTTGTATATTAGCCGAACATCTTGGCTTCGAAAGCCCGCCCGAACGCAAAGCCCCCGACCGTTAGCGGTCAGCTTAAAAAAGGACACGAACAAAATGAACAAAGAAATTATATCGAAAATTATTGGACGACTTAGACAAGATGAAAGTTTTCCTGATTGGTGGAAAAGTGAAGAGGTAGCAATTCCATTTTTCGACAACGACAAGTTGACGATAACCTTTATGGATTTTGAACCCGAACACGACAAGACATTTATTGACGAAGCAGACCAAGCTTTGACAAATTTTTTGAAGCTAAACGCAAACGACCGAAATTTGATTTCTGAATTGGCTTATAAAAACTGTATGGATTTTTTGGACGCAGTTGAATATGACGAAGCAGACGAACCATTAAGACAGATAAAAAACAAGAACGAAATTTGGAAATTCATACAGCCGACAGAAATTTATGTAACAAGACGACCTTACAAGGAGCAAGATATTTATGTTCAAATTGCTTGTGAGTGCGATTGGGAACAAGAACACGGACTTCAATTAGTATTTAGACAAGGGAAAAAACTCACGAGAATTAGTGACCAAGACGGACATTTAACAGAAGCTGATGCTTACGACAAACCAGACGAGGAAGATGAATTACTATCAAGATTTTAATGACTGAGAACAAGAAAGCCGAACCGCTAACAAGGTATTGCCAAAAGCGGGGCTGAACGGCTTCGATTGGAAATTTGTGCAAGGTTCAACATTCGTTCTTCGATTGAACTTTTATGCTAAAAATCCCCGCCTTCGGCAATACCCGAGCCGTTGTACGACATTTTAAAAAAGGTTGTCAAAAAACTAAACTAATTATAATTAAAAAAGAAAATTTATGAAAAAAACATTATTCCTAAGTGTTTTAAGTTTACTCACAATTTCTTGTTCAGATAATTTATCTGAATCTAAAGTTAAGAGTCTTGTAAATGAATGTTTGGAAAAAGATCCTATTTATGGAAAAGGAGTTATTAGAAGTGGAAAGGTTTCTTATATGTCTGAAGAAGATATAAATCAATATCAAGAATTACAAAAAAAAGGGTTGTTAACAATTGAAAGTAAGGAAGAAAAAAGTGGTTGGTTTACAAATAAATTTCAATTAGTTGCTTTGACTGACAAATCTAAGTCTTATGTAATTGAAAGTAAAGATATATCTGAAAACACTAAAGTCAATTATGTGAAGTTATATACAAATAAGTTAGATAAAGTTGGTTCAATTCAAGAAATTCCTTCAATGAACATTGCTGAAGTAAGTGTTACCTATAAAAAAGAAGATAAGACACCATTTTATGATGTGTTAGAAAAGGACAAAACAGATTTTAATACGAAAAAGATAGCACTGAAAAAAACTGAGAATAACGGTTGGATTTATTGTGAAAAATAAAAAAAACGTCGTACAACATAGTATTTGCAAAAGGCGGAGTTGAGGGAATGATAGAAAGTTCAGTAATATTTCAATCGCAAAATGCTTTTCAATTCAACTATTTTGATTAATTTAGTTTCATTGAAAAAGCATTTGCTACGGTTGGACTGAATTGAACTTAAGGTTCATTTCAGTTCCGCCCTTCGCAAATACTTTTCCCGTTGTAACCAATTTAGGAAAACCTTGTGGGAAAAATAACGGAAAAAGAAAATGAAGATTTAAAAGCTGATTTTGTATTACTAATGCACCCACGTTCCAAGTGGTTGTTTTGGAAATACTTTCGGAAATATCGAATAGAAGGCTCTTTATGGAATAGCTCTGAATTTATTGTTTACAAGGGAATAGAGGTTGAATTTATGTTTTATTCACGAGAAAATGAATTATTATTTCAAGAAACCTATGAATTAGACCGCTGGTTACCTCCTCGAACTAAACGAGAATTGATAATAGATTTACCTGAATTAGTGAAGAAAACAGAACGGAAATTTAACCATTTTGATTACCGAATTACTAAGTGGATAGAAGTATCAGGAGTAGGAGGACATAATACCGTTAAACCTTAACTCCATCAAATTCTGGTGTCTAAACCTCATAAATAATTGATTTTCATATTTTTACAACACGACACAGAATAACCTAATTATTGCATTAAGTATTAAAAATCAAAATGTTACAATGTTTAAACTGTCTGAACAATCGGATTTAGGGTTAAGTATAAAGATAAAGAAATAAAAACTGGTTACAACAAGGTATTGCCGCAAGCGGGGGTAATTGTTTTTTTAGAAAATTTTGTTTATCTTTGAGGTGTGGTATTTTAGTTGAAGTTAAGTGCAAAGAAGCCCCGCCTTCGGCAATACCCTGACCGTTAGCGGCAATCGTATCAAAACGCACGGCTGAAAAGAAATTTTTTGAATATGAGCATTAACAAAGCCCAAATTCTAAAAAACATTCGAATTACAGTGCATTAACACATACAGAATAACAACAGTTGATAAAACAATAAAATGAAAAACGGATTTAAAGTAATTGGAATTTCCACTCGGACAACAAACAAAGACAACAAATCAAAGGAAGATTTGGGAAAACTTTGGGGGCAATTCTATGCGGAAAACATTTTTGAGAAGATACCGAATAAAGTATCAGATGAAATATTTTCAATTTATACTGATTACAAAAGCAACTACACCGAGGAATATACTACGATTATAGGTGTTCCTGTTTCAACACTAAATGAAATCCCTAACGGATTAGTCGGTCGGGAATTTGAAGCCGAGAATTTTCAAAAATTCGTAGCAAAAGGCGAAATGCCGAACGCTGTTATCAATACTTGGATAGACATTTGGAATAGAGACGAAGAACTCAATAGAAAATATACGTATGACTTTGAAGTATATGGGGAAAACAGCCAAAAAGGTCAAGATTCGGAAGTGGAGATTTATATCGCAACAAAATAAGGAAAAACACCTGCCGCTAACATAGTATTTGCAAAAGGCGGGGTTAAGTGCAGGGTTGAAAATTTGGTAATATTTAGTCGCTCCTGCTTTTCCGTATTACTTTTTTCTTAAATTAGCAATACGGAAAAAGCATCCGCTT